>CADEFD010000052.1:0-12358 GCA_902826515.1 uncultured Acidobacteriota bacterium | reverse complement strand
CTCGTGGCCACGATCGGCCGCCGGAGGTCGCGCATGAGCAGCACGTGGAGCGGCGTGTAGGGCAACATCACGCCGAGCTGGCGGCTGCCCGGCGCCACCGACGGCGCGAGCGACGTCGGCGTGTCGGTGCGCGCGGTCACGAGCACGATCGGCGCTTCGGGCGAGGCGAGCAGGCGCGCTTCATCCGGCCCGAGCACGGCGTGCTGCTGCACGCACTCGAGGTCGGGGCACATGATCGCGAGCGGCTTCTCGTCGCGGTGTTTGCGCTCGCGCAGCCGCCGCACGGCCGCATCGTCCGTGGCGTCCACGAGCAGCTGGAAGCCGCCGAGGCCCTTGACCGCCACGATCTTGCCGGCGCGGATGGCGTTGGCCGCAGCCATCACGGCAGCATCGCGATGCGCCACGACAACGCCGGTCGCGTCCCACAGGGCCACCTGCGGACCACACACCGGGCAGGCGTTCGGCTCGGCGTGGAAGCGGCGGTCGAGCGGGTCGTGGTACTCGCGCTCACAGGCGTGGCACATCACGAAGTCGCGCATCGACGTGTGCGCGCGGTCGTACGGCAGCTGGTCGATGATGCTGTAGCGCGGCCCGCAGTTGGTGCAGTTGATGAACGGGTAGCGGTAGCGGCGGTTGTTCGGGTCGAGCAGTTCGCCGCGGCACGACTCGCAGAGGGCGATGTCGGGCATCACGATGGCGCTCGGATGGTCCGCGATCTCGCTCTCGTGGATGGCGAATTCGGCCAGCCCGGCCGGGTCGAGCCACGAGCCTTCGATGCCCTGAATGGCGGCCCGCGGCGGACGTTCCCGCTCGAGGGCGACGCGGAAGTCGTCGAGCTGCGCCCGCTCGCCTTCCACCTCGATGACGACGCCGTGCGAGGAGTTGTGCACCCAGCCGCGCAGCTGCCGTTCGTGGGCGAGGCGGTAGACGAAGGGGCGGAAGCCCACCCCCTGCACCGCGCCGCGCACGACCAGCCGCAGCCGCTCAGCCACGCCGCCTCCCGGCCTGGGCGGCCAGCCACTCGGCCCATTCGGCGATGCCTTCGCCGCTGCGGCACGAGGTCTCGAAGATCTGCAGGTCCGGATTGGCGAGCCGCGCGTGCCGGCGGATCGTCGAGACGTCCGCATCCACGTACGGCACCAGATCCACCTTGTTGATGATGAGCACGGCGGCGCGCTGGAACATCGCCGGGTACTTGAGCGGCTTGTCGTCGCCTTCGGTCACGCTCAGCACGACCACCTTGAGGTCTTCGCCGAGGTCGAAATTCGCTGGACACACCAGGTTGCCGACGTTCTCGATGACGAGCACGTCCGTCGTCGAGAGGTCGAGGCGGCTGAGGGCGTCCTGCACGAGGCGCGCTTCGAGATGGCAGCCGCCGTTGGTCACGATCTGCACGACCGGCACGCCGTATTTCGCGACACGCTGGGCGTCGAGGTCGGTCTGCACGTCGCCTTCCACCACGGCCAGGCTGAGGGCGCCGCCGAGGTGCGCGATGGTGCGCTCGAGCAGCGTGGTCTTCCCTGCCCCCGGCGAACTCACCATGTTGATCGTGAACACGCCCTGGCGGACGAGGGCGTCGCGGTTCATGGCCGCGAAGGCATCGTTCTTCTCGAGCACTTTCCGTTCGATCGTGACGACGCTCATACCACCGCCTCCAGCGCTGTGTCCCGCACGGATGGCGCCACGTCGTCATCCGCCAGTTCCACCGCGTCCACTTGCAGTTCCTGCCCGTGTGTCATGCGCACGAAGCTGCTGCCACAGGCCGGGCAGCCGGCGCCCGGCGCCTGCGTGGGGAACGTCGCGGCGCAATCGAGACAGCACGCCTCGGCCGGCACACGTGTCATCACGAGGTCGGCCGACTCCCAGGCCGTGCCGGCCACCACCGCGCTGAAGCAGAACTCGAGCGACTCGGGCACGACCCCGGCGAGCTCACCGATGCGCACGTGCACGGCGCGCACGCGCGAGGCCTGCGCCGGCAGGATGTGCCGCGCCACCATCGCCACGATCTCCTGCGCCAGCGCCAGTTCATGCATGACTCGGCGCCTCCTGGCGGGCCAGCGCGGCGCGGACGGCCGCGCGCACGGCCGGCAGCGACGCCTGCACGGCCGGCGAGAGCGTGAGGTGCATCGGCTTGATTTCGTCGATCGACACGGTCACGAGATCGATATCGGGGAGGGCCCCGGTGAGCTGCGCGGCCTCCACCAGATCGCGCAGGCCGATGTCGTGCGCGGTGAGCGCGCGCGGGAAGTCGGACGCGTACTTCGGCCGCAGCGTGGTCACGGTGCCGGCCGGCTGGCCGTCCATCGTGGCGTCGATCATCACGAGCGGCTCGTCGGACGACAGGTAGTCGAGCAGGTGGAACCCGCCGGTGCCGCCATCGAGCAGGCAGACGCCGTCGGGCCACGTCTCCTGCTCGAGGAATTCGATGGCGCGCACGCCGACACCTTCGTCGCCCATGAGCACGTTGCCGATGCCGAGTACGAGACGTGTCGCCATCACCCTGCTCCTACCGGTGCTCGGCCGGGTGTTCGACGAAACGCGACCCGCCCACCATCGACGACAGCTCGCCGCGTGACTCGACCACGTCGTGGTAGAGCACGAGGTAGACGTGCACGGCGGCAAAGAGCAGGAACACCCACGTGCCCGCGTGGTGCCAGAGCCGCACGCCGGCATCACCGCCCATGAGCGGCGACACCCACGCGAAGAGGCCCGGCAGCCAGGCCGCGCTCATCGGCGCGTAGAGCGCGAACCCGGTCGCGATCTGGAACGCGCTCAGCAGGAAGATGAACGCGTAGGTGGTCGCCGCCATCGGGTTGTGGCCCACGAAGTCGAGCGGCGGCTTCTGCAGCTGCAGGACGTCGGTGCGGATGACGGCCCACATCTCGCGGAAGAACGTGCCGAACCGGCCCACGGGGATGAAGGCCGACCAACGCGCGTGGCTGTTGCCCACGAACAGCCAGTAGACGCGAAGCAGCAGCGCAAAGAAGAACACGTACGCCGCGGCGAAGTGCACGAAGCGCACGGTGCCGAACCAGTAACCGGCATACGCCTCGCGCGTGGACATGACCGCCACCGGCGCGCCGATCATGAGTCCGGTCGCGGCGAGCGCGACCACGGCGAGTGCCGTGACCCAGTGATAGATGCGCACCGGCCATTCCCAGAGATACACGCGCCGGAAGATGTGCTTCGCCATGGGCCACCTCCGTCAGAAGGTCTCGAGGCGGTGCACGGTGCTGCCGTGCTCGTCGTGGATGTGAACGGCGCAGGCCAGGCACGGATCGAACGAGTGGATCGTGCGCAGCACCTCCACCGGCTGGTCGGGGTTCGCGATCGGCGTGCCGACGAGTGACGCCTCATACGCGGAACGCTGGCCCTGCGCGTCGCGCGGGGAGGCGTTCCAGGTGCTCGGCACCACGAGCTGGTAGTTGTCGATCTTCTGATCGCGGATGACGATCCAGTGCGCGAGCGCGCCGCGCGGCGCTTCGGTGAGGCCCACACCTTTGGCTTCGGTGGGCCACGACGCCGGATCCCAGCGTGTCGTATCCGCCGTGCGGACCTCGCCGCGTTTGATGTTGTCGATGAGCTGGTTGTAGAACTCCTTCGCCCAGCCGGCCACGAGCTTGGTCTCGAGGCCGCGCGCGGCCGTGCGGCCGAGTGTGGAGAAGAGTGCGGTCACCGGCACGTCGAGCGTGCGGAGGGTGGAGTCCACGACCTCCTTCACTTCCTGGCTGCCAGATGCGTAGGCCACGAGCACCCGCGAGAGCGGCCCCACTTCCATCGGCTGGCCCTTCCAGCGCGGCGTCTTCAGCCACGAGTACTTCTTCGTGACGTCGAGTTCCTCGTAGGGCGGCTTCGGTCCGGTGTAGTGCAGCTTGGTCTCGCCGTCCCACGGGTGCAGGCCCGTGCCGTCGCCGGCCGCGTAGTCGTACCAGGAGTTGTTGACGAACTCCTGCACCTGCATCGGGTCCTTGCCGTCCACCGGCAGCACTTCGGCCAGGTTGCGGTTGAGGATGATGCCGCGCGGGAACTTGAAGCTCGAGACATCGCCGTAGCCGTTGACCGGCAGGTCGCCGTAGGCCATGTAGTTGCTGAGCCCGCCACCGATCGCGCCCCAGTCCTTGTAGAAGGAGGCGATGGCCAGCAGGTCGGGGATGTAGACCTGCTCGACGAACTGCTGCGCGTCGTCGAAGAGTTTGGCCACGTGGGCCAGGCGCTCGGCGTTGATCGAGTTGGCTTCGTCGATGTTCAGCGAGCACGGCACGCCGCCCACGAGGTAGTTCGGGTGCGGGTTCTTGCCGCCGAAGATCGCGTGGACCTTGACGATCTCCTTCTGCCACTCGAGCGCTTCGAGATAGTGCGCCACGCCGATGAGGTTCACCTCCGCCGGCAGCTTGTAGGCGGAGTGGCCCCAGTAGGCGTTGGCGAAGATGCCGAGCTGGCCGGAATCGACGAACGTCTTGAGCCGCTTCTGCAGGTCCGAGAAGTAGCCCGGCGACGACTTCGGCCAGTTCGACAGGCTCTGCGCCAGCTCCGAGGTCTTCTTCGGATCGGCCGAGAGCGCGCTGACCACGTCCACCCAGTCGAGCGCGTGCAGATGGTAGAAGTGCACGACGTGGTCCTGCAGGTACTGCGCGCAGAACATCAGGTTGCGGATGAGGTCGGCGTTCGGCGGCACGGTGATGCCGAGCGAGTCTTCCACGGCGCGCACCGAGGCGAGCGCATGGACGGTCGTGCAGACGCCGCAGGCGCGCTCCACGAAGGCCCAGGCGTCGCGCGGGTCGCGGCCTTTCAGGATGAGTTCGAAACCGCGCACCATGGTGCCGGAACTGAAGGCGTCGGTGACGACGCCGTCCTGCACGGCGATTTCGATGCGCAGGTGCCCTTCGATGCGCGTGATCGGGTCGATGACGATACGGCTGGCCATGAGGGCCTCCCTACGGTTCTTTCGCGTCGCGTTCCTGTTCGCCGATCACGCCGCCCTTGCGGGCTGCCGTGAGGGCCACATGGGCGCCGATGCCCGCGGCCGTGACGGCCGCCGCGGCGAGACCCACCTTGTCGGCTGTCTGCTCGATGCCGAAGCCGGGGAAGTTCGTGAGCCGGTTGTAGAAGGGCCCGTTGTCCCAGAAGTTCTCTTCCGAACAGCCGATGCAGCCGTGGCCGCTCCGGATCGGGAAACTCGTGCCGCCGTTCCAGCCGGTGACGGCGCAGGCGTTGTAGGTGGACGGCCCGCGGCAGCCCATCTTGTAGAGGCAGTAGCCCTTGCGCGCGTTGTCGTCGTCCCACGACTCCACGAAGAGCCCGGCGTCGTAGTTGGGGCGGCGGTAGCAGGTGTCGTGCACGCGGCGCGAGTAGAACGCCAGCGGCCGGCCCACGCGATCGAGCTTCGGGATGGTGCCGAAGGTGAGCAGGTGCACGACGGTCGCGGCCATGACCTCGCCGATCGGCGGGCAGCCGGGCACCTTGATGATGGGTTTGCCGGTGATGAGCTTGTGCACGGGCGTGGCGCCGGTAGGATTCGGCTTCGCCGCCTGGATGCAGCCGTTCGACGCGCAGCTGCCCCACGCCACGATGGCCTTGGCGCCTTCCGCCGCTTCGCGGCAGATGTCGAGCGCCGTGCGGCCGTTGATGCAGCAGTAGACGCCGTCGTCGCCGGTGGGAATCGACCCCTCGACGAGCATCAAATACTCGCCCTTGTACTTCTTCATGGTCTGCTGCAGGGCGTCTTCGCACTGTTTGCCGGCCGCCGCCTGCAGCGTCTGCGTGTAGTCGAGCGAGAGCTTGTCGAGGATGACGTCGGAGACGATCGGGTGCGACGAGCGGATGAACGACTCGCTGCAGCAGGTGCATTCCTGGAAGTGGAACCAGACCACGGGGATGCGGGGCTTGGTTTCGAGGGCGTGGACCACCTGGCCCACCTGGGAGGACTCGAGACCGGCCGCGGCGGCCAGCCAGGAGCAGAACTTGAGGAAGTCGCGCCGCGAGTGCCCGAGGAGGGCGGCGTGTTCCCAAATCGTGGGCGGCGTGAGCATGTGACCCCCTTGTCGACGCTTACATGCGGGGTGGCAGCTGGCGAAGCTGCACAACTCCTTGAGGGGGACGGAGAGCACAGGACGTGCCAGCGCGGCCGTCGCCCGCGGCGGCGATTCCTGAGGGAAATCCGCGGGAAGGGGCTGGGGCCGGGGACGGCGCACCGGAGAATTCCCTCTGCCGCGTGGGAGAACTTCGCGGGCCGGGTGGGCGTGGGAGGCGGCGGTGGGGGCGCGAGCGGCGGGAGCCGGGCGAACGGCGCGGCCGTCCGCGGCACATGTCGTGCACTTCAGATGGGATGGCGGGCCGCGTATCTGGCCGGCCAGGAGCGCCATCCGTGTACCTGAAACTGTTCGCCACCTCGGTGGCCCTGTTCGCAACCGTCCTCGTGGCGCCGCTCGTCGGCCAGGCGCCGGCGAAGGAGCCCATCACCCCCATCGAGCCCGCACGCATCACGCGTCCGGCCGTGGTGGAGCTCGGCAAGAAGCTCTACTTCGACCCGCGGCTCTCGAAGTCGGGGTTCATCAGCTGCAACTCGTGCCACAACCTGAGCATGGGCGGCAGCGACAACCTGAAGACGTCGATCGGCCACAACTGGCAGAAGGGGCCGATCAATTCGCCCACGGTGCTCAACTCGGGCCTGAACGTGGCGCAGTTCTGGGACGGCCGGGCGGCCACGCTCAAGGCGCAGGCCGGCGGGCCGATCGCCAATCCCGGTGAGATGGCCTTCACCCACGAGCTCGCCGTCGGCATGCTCACGACGATTCCCGGCTATGTGACGGAGTTCCAGAAGGCGTTCGGGGACAAGACGATCGACATCGACCGGGTCACCGAAGCGATTGCCGCCTTCGAAGAGACCCTGGTCACGCCGAATTCGCGCTTCGACAAGTGGCTGAAGGGTGATCGCCGCGCGCTGACGCTCGAGGAGCAGAGCGGCTACGCCCTCTTCAAGGCGAGCGGCTGCACGGCGTGCCACAACGGTCCGGCGGCGGGCGGCGCGGCGTTCCGCAAGATGGGCGTGGTCGAGCCGTACAAGACCGACAATCCGGCCGAGGGACGCGCGGCGGTCACCGGCAAGGACGCCGACCGCTTCAACTTCAAGGTGCCGACGCTGCGCAACGTCGAGCTGACGTATCCCTACTTCCACGACGGCGCCGCCGACACACTCGGCGAGTCGGTCGAGATCATGGGACGCATCCAGCTCGGACGGCGCTACACGGCGGACGAAACCGCGAAGATCGTCGCGTTCCTGAAGACGCTGACGGGCGACCAGCCGGCGTTCACGATGCCCCTGCTGCCGCCGTCGTCGGACGCGACGCCGCGCCCGGAGCCGTTCAAGCCCTGACGCCCACCATTTGTAACGGGGTCTGTCACGGTCACAGACGGTGACAGACCCCGTTACAAGGTGAGACCGTGACAGACCCCGTTACAAATCGGCGGCGGGGTCGGCCAGCTCGGCGAGGTCGTCCACGTCCACGAAGACGAGCGATTCCGAGTTGACGCAGTGGCGCCGGCCGGTAGGACGCGGGCCGTCGGGGAAGACGTGGCCCAGGTGGCCGTCGCAGCGCGCGCAGTTGATCTCGACGCGCGTCATGCCGTGGCTGTGGTCCACGTTCGTGGCCACGTTCTCGTCCGCAATCGGCTGGAAGAAGCTCGGCCAGCCGGTGCCCGACTCGAACTTCGCGGTGGAGGCAAAGAGCGGCAGCCCGCAGCACACGCAGGCGTAGACGCCGTGCGCCTTGTTGTCGAGCAGCGTGCCGCAGAACGGGCGCTCCGTGCCCTGCGATCGCGCGACGTCGAACTGTTCGGGTGTGAGCAGCGCGCGCCATTCAGCCTCGCTCTTTTCGACACGCGGCAAATCGAGCGGCCCGACGAGCTGGCCCTGGCGGTTGAAGACCTTCACGGAAACGGTGGACATGACCCCCTTATGATGCCGCCGCCGGCCGGCCCGGTTCCACCAGCGATGCCGCGCGCTGCCGTCGCGCGCGAGTCGTGCTACCATGTGCTACATGGCGGCGGTCACCTCACCCACCACTGCGCGTAAACGGCCAGCGAAGGCGCCGGCCCGGCCCACCCCGAAGGCGGCGCGTCCCCGCGGTGCGGCGCCCTCTGCGGCCAAGGTCGCGGCAGAGGCGGCGCGCGCGCAGGCCGCGGCCACGGGCCGCCCCGTCACGGTTGGCGTCCGCGAGCTGCGGCAGAACCTCAGCGTGTATCTCGAGCAGGTCAAGCAGGGCGTGGCCATGCAGGTCACCGAACACGGACGCGTCGTGGCCGTGCTCACGCCGGTGCCGGCCGCGGCCAGCCGCTACGACATCCTGCTCGCGCAGGGGCTCATCACGCCGGCCACGCGCTCCATCCGCGACCTGCCACCGCCGCGGCCGATGCCGCCGGGGGCGCGTCCGCTCAGCGAGATCCTGGACGAGCTGCGCGAGGAGCGTCTCTGATGGCCACCACGTTCCTCGACGCGTCCGCCATCGTGAAGCTGGTGCTGCACGAGCCCGAGTCCCAGGCCCTCATCGACTTCCTCGACACCCGCACGGGTGTCGAGGCGAGCGAACTCTCGATCGCCGAAGTGGGCCGCGCGGTGCGCCGCTTCGTGCCCGACTTCGACGAGATCGAGGCGCTCGACGGCATCGTGCTCCACAAGGTGACACCGGACGTGCTGCGCCTGGCCGCGCGTCTGGCGCCGCCGGGCATGCGCACACTCGACGCGATCCATCTCGCCTCTGCCCTCACACCCGCGAGTGGCGACGTCCAGATGGTCACCTACGACGCCCGCCTCGCCGACGCCGCCCGCGCCCATGGCCTGCGCGTCGTGCAGCCGGGGCGCTAGGCTGCCGCGGCACCAGGCTCCCGCGGGGCGGGCCGCGGGATACAATCCGGCGTGCCCGCTGCGCGACTGCTCACGGCCGGTGAAGCCTTCGAAGACCTGGTCTTCGTGGGCCTCGAACGCCTGCCTGGCCCGGGCGAGGAAGTGAAGACCAACGTCTTCCACGCCACCATCGGCGGGGGCGCCGTCATCACCGCCGTGGGCGCGGCCCGGCTCGGCGTCGCCACCTCCATCCTGAGCGCGCTCAGTGCGGCCGCCGTCACCCGCCTCCGGCGCGAGAAGGTGCGGGTCACGAACCTGCGCCGCACGCACGAACCGCACGCCATCTCCGCGGCACTGTCGACCGCCACCGATCGCACGTTCGTCACCTTCAACGGCGTGAACGCTGTTCTCGAGCCGCGGCTGCTGAAAGCGCTCGCGACCACGACCGCCACCCACGTGCATCTCGCACTCTGCCCGCGCGCGCTCGCCAGCTGGACGAAGCTCGTCACGCGGCTGCGACGCCGTGGCGTGACCGTGTCGTGGGATTTCGGCTGGAACGAATCGCTGGCGGCGGATGACGGCCTGGACGCCCTCATGGGCGCACTCGATCTCGTGTTCCTGAACGAACTCGAGGCGCCGCTCTACGCGCACGCCACCTCGCTCGACGACGCCTATCCGCGTCTGCGTTCTGCGCGCTCGAACGTGGTCGTGAAGCTCGGCGATCAAGGCAGCCGCTGGCTGCGCGCCGCAGGCGACGTCGTGATGCCGGCCCCCGCCGTGGACGCGGTGGACACGACCGGCGCCGGTGACGCCTTCAATGCCGGCTTCCTTGCCGCCTGGCTGCGCGGCGCCACCCCGGCCGCGTGTCTCGCCACCGGCAACAGCGTGGGGGCGGCCTCCACGCGCGCACCCGGCGGCCTCGACGGTCTGCCGGCGGGCCGTGATCTGCCCGCCCTGCTGCGGCCCCGCCGCACACCCGCGCGCCGTCGCGCGTCCCGGAGGACTTCGTGAAACTGGCCATCATCGGCGGCGCCGGCGTGCGTGTGCCGCTGCTCGTCGGCGGCTTCGCCCGCTCGACGCTCACGATCGACCGCGTCGATCTCTACGACACCGACCAGGCGCGCCTGGCCGTGGTGGCCGATCTGGCGCGGCGGATGGCCGGCGGCGTGCCGGTGCACGCGCACGCGGCCCCGGAGCCGTGCATCGACGGCGCGGACTTCGTCATCACCAGCATCCGCGTCGGCGGCATCGCGCGGCGCGCGGCCGACGAGGCCACCTGCATCGCCCACGGCATCGTGGGACAGGAAACCGTGGGCCCGGCCGGCTTCGCGATGGCGGTGCGCACGATTCCCGCGATGATCGACTACGGCCGCCTCGTGGCGCGGCTCGCACCGCAGGCGTGGCTCGTCAACTTCAGCAATCCGGTCAGCATCATCTCGCAGGCCGTCCATCAGCACACCGGCGCGCGCAGCATCGGCATCTGCGACACGCCGGCCGAGATCTTCGAAGACGCCGCGCACGCGCTCGGCCTGCCGCCGGCGGCATGTGACTACGACTACTTCGGCCTCAACCATCTGGGCTGGCTGCGCGAGGTCACCTTCCAGGGCGAAGCGCAGATGGCGCGGCTCTGGGACGACGACGGCCGCCTCGACGCCGCCTACCGCTCGCCGCTCTTCGAACGAGAGCGCCTGCGCGAGATGCGCCTGCTGCCCACCGAATATCTTTACTACTACTACCGGCCCGAGGTGGCGCTCGCCAATCTGCGGAGGGCCGGCACGAGCCGCGGCCGGGTGGTGGCGGGCCTGACCGAGGCGCTCTTCGCCGATCTGGCCAGGGGCATGGACGACCCGATCCTGCGCTACCAGCGGTATCTGGCGGCGCGCGATGGCAGCTACATGCAGCTCGAATCCGGCAGCACGACGCCGCGCCTCAAGCCCGACTGGGCGGAACTGTCGGGCTACGACAAGATCGCGCTCATGACCATCTCGGCGATTGCCGGGAATACCGGCGCCGTGATTCCGCTGAACGTCGGCAACCGGGGCGTCCTGCCGTTCCTGCAGGACGACGACATCATCGAGACGCCGTGTGTGGTCGATCGCGAGGGACCCCACGCGCGGACCGTGGCCGCCGTGCCGGACCACACGCAGGCGCTCATCACCCGCGTGAAGGTCTACGAACGCGCCACCGTGCAGGCCGCCGTCAGCGGCACACGCGCGGATGCCGTGGAGGCGCTGGCGCTCAATCCGCTCGTGCCGTCGCGCCCGCTCGCCGAACAGCTCGTGGACGCGCTGCTGCCGCGATGACGACGCCCACGCCGCCGGCGACGTCATCCACCGCCCAGGCACCCGCGCTCGATCGCGCGATGGGGCTGCTGCAGGCCACCGCCACGAACGTCATCAGCATGGTGGGCGTGGGGCCGTTCCTCACGATCCCGTTCATGGTGGCGGCGATGAACGGGCCGCACGTCATGTATGCCTGGATCGCCGGCGGCATCCTGGCCGTGGCCGACGGGCTCGTCTACGCGCAGCTCGGCGCGGCCCTGCCGGGCAGCGGCGGCGGCTATCTGTATCTGCGGGAGGCGTTCCAGCCGTTCGGCCTCGGACGGCTCATGGCCTTCCTCTTCATCTTCCAGACGGTGCTCGTGGCGCCGCTCTCGGTGGCCGGCGGCGCCGTGGGCTTTGCCGACTACGTGCAGTTCGTGTGGACCGACCTGCCGCCGCTCACCCATCACCTCATCGCCGCGGCCGTGTGCATCGCGTCCACGGCGCTCCTGTGGCGGCGGATCGAGGACATCGGCCGGCTGAGCGTGGTGATGCTGGTCGTCGTGCTCGTCACGGTGGGCTGGGTGATCGTGGCCGGTCTCTTCAACTTCTCGCTGGCGCAGGCCTTCGACTATCCGCCGGCCGCCTTCACCTTCGACGGCGCCCTCGTCTCGAGTCTCGGCGCGGCGTCGGTGCTGGCGATGTACAGCTACGGCGGCTACAACCAGGTCTGCAACATCGGCGACGAGATCCGCGAGCCGGCGACCACCGTGCCGCGATCGATCTTCCTCTCGATTGCCATCGTCGCCGTGCTCTACATGCTGATGACGGTGGTCATCCTCGGGATGATCCCGTGGGAGCAGGTCCGCGACTCGCGCACCGTCGCCTCGGTCTTCATCGAGCGGACGTTCGCCGATCCGGCCACCGGCCGCACCGCCGGGCTCGTGATGACGGGCCTCATCCTCTTCGTGGCGGCCTCGTCGCTCTACGCGACCATCCTCGGCTACTCGCGCATCCCGTACGCGGCGGCGAAAGACGGCGACTTCTTCCGCATCTTCGCGCGCGTGCATCCCACGAAACACTTCCCGGATGTGTCGCTCGTCACGATCGCGCTCGTGTCGATTCCGTTCTGCTTCTTCACGCTGGGCCAGCTCGTGAGCTGGCTGATCCAGGTGCAGGTGCTCCTGCGCTTCATCTGGCAGTGCGCGGCCGTCGTGCTGCTGCGCCGCTACCGCCCCGACATCCCGCAGCCGTTCAC
>CADEFD010000051.1:17756-29284 GCA_902826515.1 uncultured Acidobacteriota bacterium | reverse complement strand
CCGAGCTCCAGCCGCGGGTCGAGCGGTGCACCCAGTTGATCATGTTGTAGCGGATGTCCATCGGGTCGGCGTCGCCCGGCAGCACCTCGACGATGAACGCGTTGCGGAAGCCGGCGGCCTCGAACGCCTGGTTCCACCACATCGCGCCTTCAATCAGCGCCTTCTTCACGTCTTCCGGCGCGCCCGAATCCACCCAGTACCGGATCGGCGTGACCGGCTCGCTCACCGCGGCGTTCGGGTCCTTCTTCACCAGGCGGTGACGGCGCAGGTAGCGGAACTGGATGGGCTCGCCGATTGGCTGGCTGAAGTCCACGAACGTCAGGCCGCCGTAGCCGGCGCGCGGGTCGTCGTTGCGCGGCGTGTAGTTGCCGTCGGGCAGCTCGACGAACGACATGTGTTCGCGCAGCGTGACCGCATCGGCCGTGGGCGTGACACTGCCCACCGTGCCGCTGAAGAGGTTGCCGCCGAAACCACCGCCGCCACCGCCGCCGCCCGCCATGCCGATCGGGTTCGGCCCCTGCGTGGGCCCGAGGCCGCCGCGCGGGTTCACCGCTTCGTTCACGAAGGTGAGCGTCATGTCCACTTCGGTGTTCTTCGGAAAGCCCTTGGTGTTCGGCAGGTAGAAGGCGCTGCGCGAGCGGTCCACGCGGTAGGTGCCCGGACGCAGGCCGCCGGCCGAGCCATGCACGTCGCGCAGGAAGAAGTCGGTGGCGTCCACGAGCAGACGCCCGTTCGACTCGGCCGCGATGGCAAAGCCCCACAGGACCGACTTCGCGAACGAATCCTCGACGGCGCGGCGTTCGAGCGCATTGGGGCTGCTCGAGCGGAACGACTGGTTCCCCTGCACGAGCATCAGGCGCGGGCCCACACGCTGGAACTTGACGATGCGGCCCTGGCCGCCCTGACCACGATCGAGCCCGAGGTCGTTCGAGCCGAGGCCCGCCGAGAGCCCGGTCGAGAGCAGGAACTCCGTATCGACCCGCGGCACTTCGAGCAGCATCGTGCCGGCGCGTTCATCCCAGTACAACGGGAAGTAGCCGTCGATCTTGCGGAGGCCGCTCGTGCGATCGTCGATGGACGGCACGGGGCCACTCCTGGCCGGCGCCGACTGCTGCGCGCCCGCGCTCACGACCGCCGCGAGCGTCAGGGCCATCACTGACAGACTGAACTTGGACATCTGATTTCCTCGCCTCAGACGCGGAGGAGATCCGCGCCACTCGGCCGCTCGCAGGCGGCCGGCCGCGATGATACCGCGAGTCACCGGCGGCCTTCCGGCGTATGCTTCCGGCGCATGCCGTTCATCCTGGCCTTGGGGGGACTGAGCGTCCTCATGGCCCTCGGCTTCGCGCTCAGGCTGGCCGTGCCGGCGCTCGGGCGGCTGCTGCTGCCGGCGGCCCTGCTGGCCGGATTCCTCGGACTCGCGGCCGGGCCTCACGGTCTCGACGTCGTGCCGCGCGACGTGATGGCGGCGTGGGCCGCGTGGCCGGCCGTGCTCATCAATGTCGTCTTCGGCGCGCTCTTCCTCGGCGCGCCCGTGCCCTCGCTGACCGCCGTGGCCCGCACGGCGGGGCCGCTCGTCCGGTTCTCGGTCGTGAACGCCGTGGGACAGTACGTCGTGGGCCTCCTGCTCACCTGGCTCGTGCTGGCGCCGTTCTTCGGCACGTCGCCACTGATTGCCTGCCTCATCGAAGTGGGCTTCTCCGGCGGCCACGGCACCGCCAGCGCCATGGCGTCGGTGTTCACGGACCTCGGCTTCCCCGCCGGCGCGGCGCTGGGCCAGATGTCCGCCACCGTCGGCCTCGTGACCGGCGTCATCGGCGGCGTCATCCTGATTCAGTGGGGCGCGCGCCGCGGCCACGCGTCGCAGGTCACGGCCGGCGACGCCGCGCTCCCGCAGGACGTCTCGGGCCTCGTGCCGCCCGAGGCGCGGCGCTCGATCGCCACGGGCACCGTGAGCGCGGTCGCCATCGAGCCGCTCACGCTCCACACCGTCGTCATCGCGCTGGCGATCCTGCTCGGCTGGGTGCTGCAGGCCGCGCTGCAGGCGCTGCATCCGGCGTTCAACGGCTTCCCGCTCTTCCCGCTCGCGATGATTGGCGGCATGGCGATTCAGGTCGTGGCCGAGCGCGCGGGAATCGCCGCGTGGTTCGACCGGGCGACGTTCCAGCGCCTCACCGGGCTGGCGCTCGACCTGCTCGTGGCGGCCGCCGTCGCGTCGATGCGCCTCGACCTTTTCGTGCAGCACGTGGTGCCTTTCACGCTGCTGATGGTCGTGGCGATCGTCTGGTGCGTGGGCTCGTTCCTGTGGATTGCGCCGCGGATGTTGCCGCGCGACTGGTTCGAACAGGGACTCGTCGTGTACGGCACGCAGACGGGTGTGGCCGCCGTGGGGCTGATGCTGCTCCGGATCGCCGATCCGCAGAACCACACCACCGCTGCCCAGGCGTTCGCGGCGCGCTCGATCGTGATCTCGCCGCTGCTCGGCGGCGGGCTCATCACGGCAACGATGCCGCTCCTCGTGGTGCGGTTCGGCGTCGTGCCGATGCTCGCCGCCAGCGCCGTCGTCACGCTCGCGGCGTGGCTGTGGCCGACGCGCGCCCGGGCGCGCTAGATCGCGGGGAAGCGCGAGAGCGCAAACGGACGCAGCAGCGCCGGCGTTTCGCCGTCGAGCGCCCACTGCGCAAGCATCGGCGCCACGGCGGGCGCGATCGCCCAGCCGTGCCCGGTCCAGCCCACGGCCACGATCGCATTCGACACCCCGGGCACGCGGTCGATGACCGGCACGAGGTCGAGGCTGTTGGCTTCGGCGCGATCGGCGGTGGCCTCGGCGATCGACAGATCCGCGATGGCCGGAAAGACCGCAATCGCATCCGCCCAGTTGCCGGTGACCGACGCGGGAATCGTCTCGCCGTGGCCCGTCGCGGCATTCAGGCGGCCGCGCCAGCCGCCCGAGAGCATCACGCGGTTCCCCGGCACCATCTTGAGGGCCACCGGACGGTGCAGATGGCCGACGTACGAGCGGAACGGCGCCACGGCGGCCGGGGTCGAGATGACCACCTGCGGATAGATGTTCCAGCACGGCAACCCGCACGAGAAGGCGCGCGCCATGAGATCGACGAGCCCGCCGTTGGCGAGGAAGAGCACGTCACGATCGACCTCGACGGTGGTGCCGCCTGCGAGCGTCAGCGCTGAGACGCGGTCGCCCGCGCGCACCACCCCGGTGACGTCCGCGCCCGTACGCACGACAGCACCGGCACGGACGGCCGCGGCGGCGTAGGCGCGCGTCGTGGCTTCGTGGTCGGCCACGCCGTCGAGCGGCGCGTGCAGGGCGCCGAGCACTTTCTCCGTGAGGCCCGGCTCCACCTCCCGCGCCGCGGCGCCGTCGAGATGCCTCGTGGGAATGCCGAGCGCGGTCTGCACGCGGGCACGGACGGCGGCGCCGCCCACGTCGTGGTGCCGCTCGTAGAGTTGCAGATGGCCGACGCGTTCGTAGCCCGTATCCGCACCGAGCGTCTCGTGCAGCGTGGGCCACAGGTCGTAGGCGATGCGCATCAGGGGCAACTCGCGCACGTCGCGTCCGTTGGCCCGCACGCCGCGTTTGCCGAGCCCGCCCGACGCGCCAGCCGCCACGTCCCGCGCCTCGAGCACGAGCACCCGGGCGCCGCGCGTCGCCAGTGACCACGCCGTGGCCATGCCGTAGATTCCGCCCCCGACAATCACGAACTCCGCACGCACGCTGCTGCTCCTCTCGACGAACTGGTCGGGAGTATAGCGGCTACCATTACCGCAGTGCCCGTTCACGCCGCCTGGTTCCTCGCCGCCTACACCTGCTCGGGATTTGCCGGCCTGGTCTACGAAGTCACCTGGACGCGGCTGCTCACGTTGTATCTTGGCCACACGACGGCAGCCGCGAGTGTCGTCGTCGGTGCGTTCCTGCTCGGCCTCGCCGCCGGCGCCGCGGTGACCGGACGCCTGGCCCGCGGACTCACGCGCCGCACGGCGATCCGCACCTACGCGCTGCTCGAACTGGGTGTCGCCGCAGTGGCGGTGCTGCTGCCCGCCGCGCTCGTGGCGCTCACGCCGCTGCTGCGCTGGGCGTACGACGACGCCGCGCCCGGGCTCGCGTTTCCACTCGTACGCATCGGTCTGGCCGTCACGCTGGTGCTCCTCCCGGCTCTGGCCCTGGGCGCCACCTTTCCGCTCGCCATCCGATGGTTCGCGAGCGACTCGCCGGCCCGCACCCGCCGCGCCGCGATGCTCTATGCCACGAACACACTCGGCGCCGCCGCCGGGGCGCTTCTGGCCGGCTTCGTGCTGATTCCCCGCCTGGGCGTGACACGCGCGATTTTCTGCGGCGTGGCGGCGAGTGTCGTCTCGGCGGCGATTGCGTGGGTCGCCGGCCGGGGCACCGTCGAGACCGAAGCAGAGCCCACCGTCGAGCCCGCGCGGACGCGCGATCCGCGCGCGTCGAAGGCATCGCGCGACCGTCAGGCCGTCGCCGTGGACGCGGCGCCGCGCCGGCTGTGGCTCGCCGCCGGCGTGCTCGGACTCTCGGGCTTTGCCGCGCTGCTCCACGAGATCGCGTGGACGCGCATCCTTGCGCTCTCGATCGGTCCCACCACCTACGCCTTCGCCGCCGCGCTCGCGGCCGTCATCGCCGGCTCCGCCGCCGGGTCGTGGATCGGCGCGTGGCTCGTGGGCCGCGTGCGCCAGCCGGCGCTCTGGCTCGCGCTGAGCCTCGCTGCGGCCGCCCTCACCGCGAGCTACACCTACACGCTCGCCGGACGCGACGTGGCGCTGTACGTCGCGAGCGAACTGGCGCGCGGCGAAACTGGTGCGGGGTGGATGACCACCGGCGCCTGGATCTCAGCCGCGCTCGTCGTGCCCACGGCGCTGTGCCTCGGCATCGCCTTCCCGCTCGCCATCGGCGTGGCCGGCGTCTCGCGCGACGACGTCACGGGCCGCGTGGGCCTCATCTACGCGGCCAACACCGCCGGCGCGGTGAGCGGGTCGTTCGCGGCCGGCTTCCTCACGATCCCGCTCGCCGGGCTGCAGACCACCCTGCAGGTGGCGTGTGTGTGCCTCATCACCGCCGCCCTCGCCGTGGCCGCCGTGGCGCTCACCGCCCGTGGACGCCTCGTGGCGCTCGTGGCGTCTGCCGCGGCCGTCGCCACGCTCGTGATGAGTCCGCCGTGGGACCGCGCGCTCATGACGAGCGGTGCCTACCTCTACGCGCCGTTCGTGCCGCCGGACCTCGACCTGGCGGCGATGCTCACGGCCGGCCGCCTCGAGTTCTACGAGGAAGGCGCCTCGGCGACGATTGCGGTCAAGACGCTCACCGGCACGACGACCCTCACCGTGGACGGCAAGACCGACGCCTCGAACCGCGGCGACATGCTGACCCAGGCGCTCGTGGCGCACGTGCCGCTGCTGCTGCACGCGGCGCCTCGGCAGGTGGCGGTCGTGGGCCTCGGCAGCGGCGTCACCGTCGGTGCGGCCCTCACCCATCCGGTCGAACGCGTGGACGTCATCGAGCTCTCGCCCGAGGTGGTCGAGGCCTCGCGGTTCTTCGTGCGCGAGAACGGTCAGGCGCTGGCCGACCCGCGCACGCGGCTCATCGTCGGCGACGGCCGCACCCATCTGCGACTCGCGAGGCAGCAGTACGACGTCATCATCTCGGAGCCGTCGAACCCGTGGATCGCCGGCGTGGCGGCACTCTTCACGCGCGAGTTCTTCGCCGAAGCGAAGGCACGGCTCGCGCCCGGCGGGGTCTTCTGCCAGTGGGCGAACGCCTACAACATCGGCGACGCGGACCTCCGGGCCATCGCCGCCACGTTCCTCGCGGAGTTCCCGAGCGCCACGGCCGTGCTCGTGGGCGAACACGATCTGCTGCTCGTCGGCACCGTGCCTGATGCCACCGGTCCGGCGGGCGTGACCGCGGATCCCTGGGCACGCGTGGCCGCCCGCTGGGGGCGCGGACATGCCGCGGCGGACCTCGCGCGCCACGGTGCGCGCACGCCGTTTGCGCTGCTGTCGCTCGTGGTGGCCGGTCCGACAGAACTCGCGGCCTACAGCCAGGGGCGCGGCCTGCTCGACGACGACCACATGCCGCTCGAGTTCTCGGCCCCGCGCGAGATCCACCGGCAGAGCGGCGCCACGAACGGCGCGACGCTGCGCGCGCTGCTGGCCGAAGGCGGCGGTCCGGCAGCGGTGCGCGCGGCGCTGGCGACGGCGACCGCTGACGACTGGCGCGACCGCGGCCTGATGCTCTCCCGGGCCGACGTGCACACGCGCGCCTGGGACGACTTCGTGCGGGCGCTCGCCACCGCGCCAGACGATCCCGCCACGCTCGACGGGCTCGTCCGCGCGGCGCTGCTGCTGGAACGTGCGAGCGAGGCGCTGGCGGAGCTCGACCAGGCGGCCGGCGCCCGTCCGCCGACGGCGGCCCGGCTCGTGGCGCGCTCGAAGCTGCTCGCCGCCTCCGGCAGCCGCGGCGACGCCCTCACGATGGCCCGCGACGCGGCACGTCTCGCCCCGCAGGAGCCGGCTCCCCTCGAGCAGGTCGCCTCGCTCGTGGCCGACACCGGCGATGCCACCGCCCTCGAGGCGGCGGTGGCTGATCTCGCGCGCGTATTCCCCGATCGCGCGTCCACGAGCTACTACCGCGCCGTGCACGCCATCGTGACGGGCGACGCCGCCTCGGCCGTGCGCCACGCCGATGCCGCCATCGCCCGCGATGCCGCCTACGCGCCCGTCTACGATCTGGCCGGCGCCGCGCTGACGCGGCTCGGCCAGGCCGATCGCGCCGGCGCCATGTTCGAGCGCTCGTTGACCTTCGACGCGCACGACAGCACGGCGTATACGAACCTCGGCGTGCTCGCGCTCGAGGCCGGCCGCCGCGCCGACGCCGCCAGCCGTTTCGCCGAAGCCCTCTGGCTCGACCGTGACGACGCCACCGCCCGGCAGGGCCTGCGGCAGGCGCTCGCCCGCTGACAGTTCCTGCGCCGATTGGCGCTATGCTCCTGAAGCCCGTGGCGTCACGCGGGCGCTGTTGTGACAGCCCTGGAGGTCACTCACATGACACGTGCCACTCTCTTCGCTCTCGGTGCGCTCGCCGTCGCCACGAGCGCGTTTGCGCAAGCCAATCCCGATGTCGACAAGGCGCTGCTCGCGGCGCCCCGCAACCAGCGCGAGGCCGCCACGGTCATCAAGTGGAAGGCCGACGGTACTTACGACACCCTCAAGGCGGGCACGAGCCCCCTCGTGTGTTACGACCAGTCCGGCCAGCCCACCGAACAGCCCTTCTCGGTGCAGTGCACGAGCAAGGCGAACCTCGATCGCGTCGCGCAGAACAAGAAGTTCGAGATGGAGCCCGACCGCGAGAAGCGCGCCGCCGCCATCGCCGCCGCCGAGAAGGACGGCTCGCGCATCAAGCCCGAATACGGCTCGGTGTTCTGGAACTTCAGCGGCAAGGACCAGGAGACGGCGCGCGCGCACATGACGATTGCGACGCCCGGCGCCACCACGGCCTCGACGGGCCTCCCGGATCACAACAAGCTCGGCGGCGCCTGGATCATGGGCGCCGGCACGTCCGGCGCGCACATCATGGTGCCCGGCTCCTAAGGGCGGGGCTCGGGGGCCCGGGGCTCTGGGCTCGGGAACAACGCGACGGACACCGGTGGCGCCTTCGGGCGCCACCGTCTGCGTACAGCGCGCGGCAGGGGCGGCTGATCGGTCGGGGAACGGCGGTGATATGGCGAAGACGCACTACATCGAAGATCTGGTGCTCGACGGCCGCTACGCCCTGCGAACGCTGGCGCGGGCGCCAGGCTTCGCGGCGGCCGCCGTGTTCACGCTGGCGATCGGGATGACCGGCGCGCTGTCGATGCTCACGCTGATCGACACGGTGCTGCTGCGTCCGCTCCCG
This sequence comes from uncultured Acidobacteriota bacterium, assembly GCA_902826515.1. GTDB lineage: Bacteria > Acidobacteriota > Vicinamibacteria > Vicinamibacterales > UBA2999 > CADEFD01. Next base: position 21,357 of record CADEFD010000051.1, on the reverse strand, counting down.
GTGCATGCGGAAGCCGAGCTCGTCACCGGATGGCGCGGGCAGCCGGACGCCGGTGCCAGACGCTGGCCGCTGTCCGCGGCGGATCTCGATCTCGTCCGCGGCAGGAGCCGTCTGCTTCGCGGTGTGGCGGGCGTCGGCTCTCAGGGAGCAGCGGCCATGCCGCTGACAGATGGCGGCGAGGCCGGCTATCTCAACGTGGCGCGCGTCACAGGCGGGTTCTTCGGGGTGCTCGGTGCCGCTCCTATGCTCGGCCGCACGCTCGGCCCTGACGACGACGCCCCGGGCACCGAGAACGTCCTCGTGCTCACCCATGCCGTCTGGCAGGCGCGCTTTGGAGGCGCTCGCGGTGTCCTCGGGCGGCGCGTCACCATCGCGGGGCAACGTTTCACAATCGTCGGCGTCATGCCGCGCGACGTGGAGCATCCGCGCGGGGTCGAGGCCTGGGTGACGCCGGCGGCGATGCTGACGACGGCCGCGAATCCTGCCGCCAGACTCGGGATCGCCACGGAATTCGACCTGCTGGCGCGGATGGCACCGGAGGCCACCACCGCGCAGGTGGCGGACGAGTTGAAGAGCCTCGGTCCCGCCATGGACGACCTGCGGCCGGCTGGCGCAGCACAGGGGCTCGTGCCGCAAGTGCAGCCGTTCCGGGAGTCCGTCGTGGGGGACGTGCGAGCGGCCTTGCTGGTGCTGTTTGCCGCCGTCGGCGTGGTGCTGCTCATCGCGTGCGCCAACGTGTCGAGTCTGCTGCTGGTCCGCGGCGATGCCCGCCGCGCGGAGTTCGCCGTGCGCGCCGCCCTCGGGGCAGGACGCACCCGGCTGATGCGACAGGTGCTCGCCGAGGGCCTCGTGCTGGCTGTCGCGTCCACCCTCGTGGCGCTGGTGGCCACCCGCGCGCTCCTGCCCGTCATGATGCGGTGGGTGCCCGACGGTCTCCCCCGCGCGGATGCCGTGCGCATCGATGCCCGCATCGTCGGGGCGAGCCTCGCGCTGGCGATCGTCGCGGCCGTACTGGCCGCCGTGCTGCCGGCCGTGACGTCCGCGGGCGCGCACCTGGCCTCGCACCTTCGCGCCGCCTCGCGCGGCACGGTGACGCGTAACGGCCGCTGGCGGCGCGGTCTGGTCGTGGCGCAGGTCGCGCTGGCCGTCATAGGCCTGACCGCCGCGGGGCTTCTCGCGGGCAGTTTCCAGGCGCTCCGGGCCGAGGCCGCGCGCCTGTCGAGTGACCGCCTGATCTACGTGCCGCTCGATCTCCCGCAGACCACGTACGGCGATCGTGCCCGGCGGCAGCAGCTGGTCACCGGTCTCGTGGACGCGCTCGAGGCCGACGCGCGCGTCGAGGCCGCCACGCCCATCAACGTCCCGCCGTTCTCCGGCGTCGGCTGGGACGTGCCGGTGTTCAGCGCCGAAGGGCAGACGGAGGCGGAGGCACACGGGAACCCGGCTCTGAATCTCGAAGAGATCCATGCCGGCTACTTCGACACCTTTCAGGTCGCGCTGATGCGCGGCCGCGCGTTCGCGGCCACCGACACCGATACCGCGCCGCCGGTCGCCATCGTGAGCGCCGATGTCGCCGCGCGCACGTGGCCGGGCCTCGACCCGATCGGCCGTCGTCTGAAGATGGGCGCGCCGGCGTCAGCGAGCCGCTGGCTGACGGTGGTCGGCATCACCGCGCCGACGCGGTATCGCGACCTCCGGTCCGAGCGATCGACGCTCTACGTGCCGGCGCTGCAGATGATCGGAGCGTCCCAGCAGTTGGCGGTCCGCACGTCGATGCCAACACCGCAGCTGATGGAGCTCGTGCGGGCGCGGGTACGCGCGGTCGATCCCACCGTCTCCGTCATGCCTCTGCGGGCGTTCACCGAGCTGCTGGAGGTCCCGCTGGCGCGGCCGCGCTTCTACACCGTGCTCATGACCGGCTTCGGGGCCACCGGGGTGGCCCTGGCCGTGGTCGGCCTGTACGGCGTGATTGCCACCGGCGTGCGCCAACGCCGTCAGGAGTTCGGCGTCCGCCTGGCCCTGGGCGCGGAGGCCCGCCACCTCCGGCATCTGGTGTTCGACGATGGCGCCCGGCTCGTCGGCACGGGTCTCGTCGTGGGCCTCATCGCCGCTGTTGTCGCGGCGCAGGCGTTGCGCGGGCTGCTCTACGGCATCGAACCCCTCGACCCGATGGCACTGGCCCTCGCCGTTGCCGGCATCACCGTGGTGTCGGCAGCCGCGCTCATCGCGCCTCTCAGAGCCGCGGGACGCGTGCGGCCAGCCGACGTCCTGCGCGGCGAGTGAGCCGCCTCCGTGTGGGACGTCAGCCGCCCAGTTCGCGCTTGAGCGTGGCCATGTCGAGTTCGTTCTCCCAGCGCGACACGACGATCGCCGCCACGCCGTTGCCCACGAAGTTCGTGAGCGAGCGCGCCTCCGACATGAAGCGGTCGATGCCGAGAATCAGCGCCAGGCCGGCCACCGGAATCGTCGGCACCACCGCGAGCGTGGCCGCGAGTGTGATGAAACCGGCGCCGGTCACGCCCGAGGCGCCCTTCGAGGTCAGCATCGCCACGCCGAGGATGGTCAGTTCCTGCTTGAGCGTGAGGTCGATGTTGAGCGCCTGCGCCACGAAGAGCGACGCCATCGTCAGGTAGATGTTGGTGCCGTCGAGGTTGAAGGAATACCCGGAGGGCACGACGAGGCCCACGACGGATTTCGAGCAGCCGAGGCGCTCGAGCTTCTGCATCAGCGGCACGAGCGCCGATTCCGACGACGACGTGCCGAGCACGGTCAGCAGCTCGTCCTTGATGTAGATGATGAAGCGCACGATGCTGAAGCCCGTGAACCAGGCGATGGTGCCGAGCACGACGAGCACGAAGAGCGCGCACGTCAGGTAGAAGCTGCCCATGAGCGCGGCCAGCGGACGCAGCGCATCGAGCCCGTAGCGGCCGATCGTGAACGCCATGGCGCCGCCGGCGCCGAGCGGCGCCACCTTCATGAGCGTGTTCATCATGCGGAAGAACACGTGCGAGCTGGTCTCGATGACCTGATGGACGACGTTGCCTTCCTTGCCCATGTGGGTCATCGCGTAGCCGAAGAGCACGGCCACGAAGAGCACCTGCAGCAGGTCGCCGGAGCCGGTGAAGGCATCGAGGAAGGTCTTCGGGATGATGTGGAGTACGAAGTCGGTCGTGGTCTGTCCAGCCGCCGTCTTCGCGTAGCTGGCCACCGCCGCGCCGTCGAGCGTCGCCGCGTCGGCATTGAAACCGGCGCCGGGTTCGAGCACGTTGGCGACGATGAGGCCGATGACGAGCGCGAAAGTCGAGACCACTTCGAAATACAGCAGCGCCTTGCCGCCCACGCGGCCGACCTTCTTCATGTCGCCGGCGCCGGCGATGCCGAGCACGACCGTGCAGAAGATGATCGGGCTGATGAGCATCTTCACGAGCGCGATGAAGCCGTCGCCGAGCGGCTTGAGCGCCACGCCCGTGTCGGGCGACACCGCGCCGATGGTGCCGCCGATGAGAATGGCGAGCAGCACCCAGAAGTAGAGATGACTGGTGAGACGGGTCATGCGGGCGTCATCATCGCTGATTCCGCCTCAACTGCAAAACCCGAGGGC
>CADEFD010000051.1:0-17656 GCA_902826515.1 uncultured Acidobacteriota bacterium | reverse complement strand
GTCGACTCAGCGCGTCGTCGGCGGCACGGCGAGCACCACGGCGTCCTTGGTCTTCAGCACCGCCGTGGCCACTTCGCCGCGGGCGCCCTTCTGGCTCAGGCCCATCACGACCAGCCCCGCATGTTCTTCGATGGCGGCCAGGTCGATCGACTCGACCACGCTGCCCTGCCGCACCAGGCACTTGCTCACCGGCGCCGGCACGACCTCGGCCACACGCGCGCGCAGCGCCTGTTCGGCCACGGCCATGTCGCCGCCCACCGGCACGACCGTGAGCGCCACGAGCGGCTGGCCGGCGCGCGCCGCGCACTGGCTGGCGAGCGCGAGCTGCCGCGGGTTGTCTTCCTCGAGATCGACGGCCACGAGCACGGCGCCCGGACGCAGGACGGCGCGGTCGGGTTCGAGACGCACGATCTCGAGCTGGCCCTGCGGCACGAGCAGCGTGGCGCACGTGGTCTCGGCCAGAATGGCGGCACTCGTCGAGCCGAGCAGCCAGCGCGAGAGTCCGGTCTTCGAGTGTGTGCCCGTCACGATGAGATCGACGTCGGGGCCGCACGCGTCGAGCAGCGCGTCGACGACCGTGCCGAGCGCGAGCCTGACAACCCGCACCTGCAGGTCGGCTGGATACGCGGCGCCTGGCGGCACGGCGTCGTTCACCTGATCGCGCAGCACCTGTTCGGCCGCGCGCAGGTCGCCGTGCGAGACACTGAGCACGGTAAGGCGCGCGCCGAAGGCGCCGGCCATGCCGACGGCGTGGCGCAACACGCGCGAGGCGACGGCCGAGGTATCGACCGCGCAGAGAATCGACTTGAAGCTGTGCATGTCCGCGTCCGTGACCGCCCCTTACGGGACGAGCTTGTAGACGCGGCCCTGCGCGCCATCGGTGACGATGTAGAGGGCGCCGTCGGGCCCCTGCCGCACGTCGCGCACGGCATCCTTCTGATCGACCAGCAGGCGTTCCTCGCCGGTCACCTTCTCGCCGTCGATCGAGAGACGCACGAGATCGCGCGTGCCGTGGCCGCCCACGAAGAGGCTGCCCTTCCAGGCGGGAAACAGGTTGCCGGTGTAGAAGGCCATGCCGCTCGGCCCGATGATCGGATCCCAGTAATAGAGCGGCTGCTCCATGCCGGCCTGCGCGGTGATGCCGCCGGTGATCGGGCCGCCGCGGTATTCGATGCCGTAGGCGATGGTGGGCCAGCCGTAGTCCTTGCCCTTGCGCGCGATGTTGATCTCGTCGCCGCCGCGGGTGCCGTGTTCGACTTCCCAGAGCTCACCCGTCGTCGGATGCAGCGTGGCCGACTGGATGTTGCGGTGGCCGAGCGACCACATCGACGCCGGCACGCCGGCTTTGCCGACGAACGGGTTGTCCTGCGGAATCGAACCATCGGCGTTGATGCGCGCGATCTTGCCGAGCAGGCCATCCATGCGCTGCGCCTGCATGCGGCCTTCGGTGATCGAGCGATCGCCCATCGTGATGAAGAGCGTGTTGTCGCGGCCCCACACGAGACGGCTGCCGAAGTGCAGCCGCGAGTCGAGCGAGGGCGCCTGGTGGAAGATGACCTGCACGTTGTCCACGCGCGGCGCGGCGCCGTCGACGAACGTGCCGCGGGCCACCGCGGTGTTGTTCATGTTGTTGTCGCGCGGCTCGGCGTAGCTCCAGTAGATGAGCTTGTTCGCCGCGAAGTTCGGGTCGAGCGTCACGTCGAGCAGGCCGCCCTGGCCGCGCGCGTCCACGGCCGGCAGGCCGGCGACGGGTTCCGACTTGCTGCCATCGGCGCTCACGACACGCAGCCGGCCCGGACGTTCGGTGACCAGCATCTTGCCGCCCGGCAGGAACGCGAGGCTCCACGGGTTCTGGAAGCCGTCGGCCACCGGCACGACCTTGAACGCGACGCCGAGTTTCTTCTCGGGCGCGCGGGTCTGACCGGCCATCGCAGGCTTCTGGTCGGGCGCGTTCGGCGGGCGCGGATCGACGCCGGGCCACGGGCTGCCGGCCGTCTGTGCACAAGCGGCCGACGCCACGAGCAGGCCGGTCAGGGTGAAGGCGGTGACACGCAGCATGGAATCTCCGGACAAAAGACGAGGGCGGGACCATTATGGCCCCGCCCTCCGTGTGTCGTGCAACCCTTCGACGCGCTCGGGGTGAACCCTTCGGCGCGGTCAGGGTGTTGCGGCCGTGTCGGTTACTGCTGACGGCCCTGGTTGGTCGTGGCGCCCTGAGTCTGCGGCAGAGCCAGCGAGATGTACTCGCCGCGGTAGTTGCCGCCGCTCACGCCCACCACGATGTACTGGCGGCCGTTCATCGAGTAGGTCATCGGCATGCCGACGATCGGCGCCGGGAGGAGCACTTCGCCCACCTGCGCGCCGGTCTTCTTGTCGTACGCGCGGAGCATCGCGCCCCGGGCGCGCCCGGGAGGCGCCGTGAACGACGGGTCGCCGGCAATCACGAGCGTCTTCGTGATGAGCACGCCCACACTGCCGCTCTGGCCCGTCTTGCCGAGGTTCATGCCCTTGAGCATCGGGTGATCGCGCACCGCGTCCGGGGTGTCGCCGTGCGGCACCTGGAACATCAGCGAGCCGTTCTTGAGGTCGATGGCCGCCATCACGCCGTAGGGCGGCTTGACGAGCGGCAGGCCGTTCAGGCCCTCACCGAGCTTGCGGCGGCCTTCCGACCCCGGGAAGCTCTCGGGCGCGGCGCCCGGACGACGCGGCAGGCCGTAGTCGGGATCGGCTTCCCAGCGCGGCTGGCGCGCGCGCGTCTTGAAGTTCTCGGGGTTGACCTTGTCGAACTCTTCCTGGTCGTAGTGCCCCACGGTCACGGCCGCGTTGCCGGCCTGGGTGTAGAAGATGCCCGTCTCGGGATCGAAGCCCGAGCCCGGCCAGTTCACGCCGCCGTTCCAGTTGGCGATGTTGATCGAGCCGAGCTTGTCGGGCGACTCGGGACCGGTCGGCGGCACGTAGGGAATCTGCTCCCAGCGGAAGTGCTTCAGGTTCTCGAGCGCCTGCTTGCGCAGTTCGGGCGTGAAGTCGATGAGGTCGCTTTCGGCCACGTGCGTCCGCGAGTAGGCCGGGGGCTTGCTCGGGAAGGGCTGCGTGGGCGCCGTGCGCTCGCCCTTCATCGTGGTCTGCGGCACCGGCTTCTCGTCGATCGGCCAGATCGGCTTGCCGGTGATGCGGTCGAACGTGTAGAGCCAGCCCTGCTTGCTCGGCACGGCGACGAGCTTGCGCGGCGTGCCATCAACCACGGTGTCGATGAGCAGCGGCGCCGACGACATGTCGTGATCCCAGATCGGGTGATGCACGAACTGGAAGTGCCACTTGTACTTGCCGGTCTTCAGATCGACCGCCACGAGGCTCTCGGCGAAGAGGTTGTCGCCGAGGCGGTTGCCGCCGTATTCGTCGATGGTCGGCGATTCGACCGCGAGGTAGACGAGGCCGGCCACCGGATCGGCCGTGATCTGCGTCCACACGCCCGTGTTACCGGTCCAGTTCCACGAGCCGTTTTCCCACGTCTCGTGGTACTTCTCGCCGGGGCCCGGCATCGTGTCGAACTGCCACACCTTCTTGCCCGTGCGCACGTCGAAGGCGCGGACGTTGCCCTTGACGTTGGTGCTGTAGGTGTAGCCGAGGCCCTCGAACATCGACGAGCCGACGATGACGAGATCACCGACGACGGTGGGCGTCGAGTGCAGGCCGATTTCCGACTTCTCGAGGTCGGCCTGCTTGCCGTTGATCATGATGCCGACCTTGAGGTCGACGACGCCGTTCGTGCCGAAGCCCGGCGTGGGCTGGCCGTTCTTGGCGTTGAGCGAGACCAGCCGGTAGCCGGTGGTCACGTACTGGATGCGCTCGTCGCCCTTGCCGTCGGTCCAGTAGGACAGGCCGCGGCCCGAGAGCTGACGCGGCGCCCAGCGCGTGGCGCGCTCGCCCTCGTCCATCGAGTACATCCACTTCTGCTCGCCCGTGCGCGGGTCGAGGGCCACGACGGCGCGGCGCGTGCCGGCCGTGGCGTAGAGCATGCCCTTCACCATGATGGGCGTGCCTTCGAGCTTGGTCTCCGGGCGCGGACCGAGGTTGTCGGTCTTGAAGCGCCAGGCCACTTCGAGCTTGCTGAAATTCGTGGCGTTGACCTGATCGAGCGGCGAGTACTTGCTGCCCGCGAGGTCGGCCGTGTACATGGGCCATTCGCCGTTCCTGGTGCTCGGCTGGCCGGTGCTCTGGCCCGAGACCCGCGGCATCAGCACGGCGATCACGGCGACGAGCAGGGCCGCGGGCGCGGTGCGAAGAACCACACGCTTCATAGGTACTCCTGACGGAAGTCGAACATGGACGTCGCCCGGCAGACGGGTCCCGGGCGCCTGCGATCATAGCGCCGCGCGCCGCGGCGGTGAAGGGCTGCGCAGGACAAGACAATCAATGACATCCGCCCGCAGCGGGGGCGGAACCGGCGCCGGCTACTGCGCCGGCGGACGGGCGCCGCCACGCGGCCGCGGCGGGGTCTTGATGAGCTTGTACTGGTTGATGCCGGCGTTCACCTTGTAGGCGATGCCCATCCGGCCGATGTCCGCGGTCGAGAGGGCCGGGTTGCCGGTGACGCCCGAATCGGCCGGGCCGCCCCACGGCAGGATGCGGTCGGCGCGGATGCCGGCCGGATGCACGTAGAGCATCTGCGACGTGTCGCTGATGCCGGCGTGGCTGCCGATGAGGGCGTCGTCGTAGCCGAACTGCGCTTCCAGCCACGCGCGGTAGTGCACGCGCCCCTGCTCGTAGTAGTCGGTGAGCGCGAACACCGTCGTGCCGGCGTCCTTCCACTCCTCGTTCAGGGTCTTCGCCACCGCGGCCATGCCGGCCTGGTTGCCGCCGCTGTCGCCGATGAAGAGGATCTCCTTGAACCCGTGCGCCTTGAGGCTGCGCGCGGCGGCGTCGAGCAACTGGTCGTAGGCCGGCGACGGCAACGAGATGGAGCCCGGGCCCTGCCGGTCGGGATCCCCTTCGGGCACGTACTGGATGACCGGCGCCACGAGCGTGTTGCCGAGCTTGCGGGCCATCTGGTTGGCGGCAAACGACACCACGTAGTTATGTTTGCCGAGCACCATGTGGTACCCGTTCTTCTCGGTGCCGCCGGTGGGCACGATGACCGTCGTCTTTCCCGCTTTCATCAGATCGCGGGTCTCTTCCCAGGTGAGCTCGTCGATGAAGACGGTGTCGGGCGGACGCGTCGGCGTCCTGCCGGCGGGCGCAGTCTCCATCGTGGGACGGATCGGGCCAGCCGGCGCCGCGGCGCGGGCCGCGCCGGCGGGACGTCCGGCGCCGCCACGGCCGCCACCGGCGGCGGGCGCGGCCGGCACGGGCGGCTCGGCGCCGCTCAGCATGCGGCGGGTCTGCGCGAGCGCGAGGTCGATCTTGATCTGGAGCAGCTCGCGGCCCACCTGCGGCGAGGCCTTCGACTGGTTCACGCCGCTCACGCCGTTGTTCTCGTAGTCGTTGCCGACGAGGCGATCGGTGCGGATGTGCTGCGGCGCCACGAACAGCAGCTCCGAGGTGTCGAGGATGTTGGCGTGGTTGCCGACCTGCGCCGGCGGCACGCCGAGGAACTTCGCCGCCCACTGTTCCTGATCGGCGTGCGCTTTCGTGTAGTAGTCGTCCACCCAGAGCGCTTTCGCGCTGCCGGCCCAGAGCGCGTTCAGCTTCTCCGCCGCCGTGCGCATGCCGGTGCGGTTGCCGCCCGACTCGCCGAGGAAGATCACGGTGGTGAAGCCGCCGGCCTTGAGGCTCCGACCGGCGCTCACGAGCAGTTCGACGAACCGGTCTTCCGGCAGCGTGATGGTGCCGGGTTTCCCCATGTGGCCGCCCGGCGGGTCCCAGGAGCCTTCGGGCACATACGTCACGACCGGCGCCACGAGCGTCCTGCCGAGCGCGCGCGCGATCTTGTCGGCGGTGTAGGTCATGACGAACTTGTGTTCGCCATCCACCATGTGGGGCCCCTTCTGCTCGGTCCCGGCCGTGCCGATGATGACCGAGGTCCAGCCGCCCTTCACGAGGTCACGCGTCTCGGCCCAGGTGAGTTCCTCGAGGAACACCGTGTCGGGTGGCGTCCCTCCGGGCCCGGTGGCAGGGGCGGTCGCGGGGCGCTGGGCCAGCGCCGTCATGCCCAGCAGCACGGTCAGGGCGGGCACACTCAACAACACTCGAAGGTTCATGCGGGAGGCTCCTCGAAAAGCGGGTGTAAGCCTACACCGGCCGGCCGGGCGCGCGGTCACGGAACGTCAGCCGGCCTGTCGGCCCGCCGTCGGATGTCCTGCCCGCCGGACGTTCCACCCGGCAATTGCGCCGCCCGCGGCCCGCCCTCCGTGGCATGCGAGTTGCTCTCTCCCATACACAGCCGACACCGGCTGGCGGGAGGGCGACATCATGGGGCCACTTCGGGAACTGCTCGCCGTCGATGAACGCAAGACGCTCGAGTTCTTCTTCCTCGGACTCAAGGACGTCTCAGAGGCCGAGGTGGATCGCGGAGAGCTGCTCTACAACGCCAGCGTGCTGGCGCACTACGCGCAGGTCTCCACCCGGTCGAGTCTCGAGTTCCCCACGCCGCCGGCGCTCGGCGCCGTGTTCGACCACTTCGTGGGCGCCGCCGAGGCGCCGCTCGATGCCGAGATGCTCGAGACGGCCGGCTCGCACTGCCTGCTGATGGCCGGCTTCTTCGAAGACCAGATGAAACACCGCCACAACGTGCGCTGGTACGCGCACCTCGGCGCCGGCTTCTACTTCCGCGCCGCGAAGCAGGAACCGGTGGCGACGCGCGCGCTGTTCCTCGACACGATCGGCCGCCACTTCGAATCGTGGCGGGTGCGCCACGCGCGGCTCAGCCGTGAACTGCGCGCCACGCCGTACCTGCTCGACCTGCCGGTGCCGCGCCGCGTGATGTAGTAGCAGATGACGGCCGCCGGGCCGGCCTTACCGGACCGGTCCGGCGGGCTCGTCGTCCGCGTCCACCTCGAAGCGGCGGATCTCCTCGAGCACGGCGGCGGCGCGCCGCAGGCTGGCGCCGGTCATCGCCGACTCGTTGCTCGCCCTGAGCCACGCCCACCCCGGACGCCGCGCCCAGCGCTGCAGCCCCCACATCACGAGCAGCCCGGCCAGGCCGATCGCCGTGCCCAGCGAGAACACGCCGGGCGCCCGCGTCCACATGTCCACGCCGGCGAGCGCCACCAGCATCATCATGAACGGCATCCATACGAACCACCACGCGAGCCCGATCGCGGTGCCCGTGCGGACGTACCACGCGCGCAGTTCCCCGAGCTGGCGCTGCAGCCCGACGACCGGCGCCGCGTAGTCGATCTGCCGGAGGAGATGCACCGTGCGGGCGCCGGCGATGACGACGAGCACGCCGTAGGCGTGCATCACGAGCCCTGCTGTGCGCAGCGGCACGTGGTCCCAGTGCGTCAGCCAGGTCCGCACCGCGAACACGACCAGCCCCGCGCCGATGACACACTGCGCGAGCTGACCGAACAGCAGCGGACGCAGCCGGGCCCGCATCGTGCGCACCCGTCCGTCCTTGAAGTGCTCGAAGGCCAGCGCGTTCTGCCGGTCGAGTTTGCTGTCGAGCCGCTGCCAGGCCACTTTCAGATCGTCGATGTCCATGAGCGTGTCCGTCATGCGAGATGTCCGATGTCCTGCTTGATGCGTTGTCTGAGACGGCTGATGCGGGTCGCCACGTTCGTCTCGGTGATGCCGAGCACGGCGGCGATGTCGCGGTAGCTGTGATCGTCGAGATAGAGCAGCAGCAGCGCCCGGTTCAGCGGATCGAGGGCCTGGATGACCTGCGCCAGCACACGCTGGCGCTCGTCACCCGCGGGATCGGCGGGCGTGCCCGCCACGTCGTGCAGGTCGGCGTCGAAGGGCACCGTCACCTGCTGCCTCGCGCCGTGACCGCGCACCCACGAGATCGCCACGTTGAGGGCCACGCGGTACATCCACGTGGAGAAGGGCCGCGTGGCGTCGTAGGTCGGATACGCGCGCCAGAGCTGCGCCAGGATGTCCTGCGCCAGATCGTCGCGATCGTCGGGGGTCCAGCAGTAGGTGTGGACGACCTTGAACACGATCTTCCGGTGGCGCTCGATGGCGGCGAGGAATGCGTCCCGCTGTGCGGCGTCTGGGGTCATCGAAAGGTCAGGGCGCGCCGCAGCCGGCACGTCTGCCACATGATTCGCTGAAACGGCGGAAACCTCACACCCGGCGTATAGTGGCGCCCGGAGGTCCGCCGCATGAAGCCCGTCACGGTTCCGATCGCGCTCGCCGCCCTCGCCTTCACCGCCCCCCACGCCGCCGCCCAGGTCGAGAACATGGGCCCGAAGGCCGCCACCTACATCACCGATGCCGACGTGAAGAAGGTCAACGCCTTGCCGGGCGTGGACCGGCAGATCGTGAGCGTGGACATCGGCAAGCTGAACGAAGCGGTGGGCATCGTGCACCGCGGCAAGCTCGCGCCGCGCGCCCCGGGTGCGGCGCCGGCGGCTGCGGCGGCGCCCGCTGGTGGGGCCGCCCCGGCGCCTTGTGGCTTGCCCGCGTCCGCCGCCGTGGGTTCCACGAACGGCACCGGCATCTCGCACGACCATCAGACCGAGACCTACATCATCGTGTCAGGTTCGGGCACCCTCGTCACCGGCGGCCAGATTGCCGCCGGACGGAAATCCGCGCCCGACAGCCCCGTGACGACCACGCTCAACGGACCGTCGTGCAGCGGCGCGATCGTCGGCGAGGGCGTGGTGCAGAAGGTCGTGAACGTGGGCGACATCATCATCATTCCCGCCGGCGTCGCGCATGGCTGGGTGGAGATTCCCGACCACGTGGACTACCTGACCGTGCGCCCCGATCCGGACCGCGTGCTCAAACCCTACGTGCACCCGGTGCTGCAGAAGAAGTAGTCCCGACGCGGGGAGTTTCCCCCGTCGAATCCCTCGCCGCGGGCCGGCCCTCACGCCGGCTCGCGTGAATCCCTCGTCTTTCGGCACCTGCCGCGCTGGCACGCAGCCTGCGTCTGGTGTGACATGCGGCTCCTGGCACTCTGCCTCGTCGTGATCCTCACGACGTCGCCGATCGCAGACGCGTGGTCGCGCGATGCGGGCGCGACGGAGCCGTGCCCGATGGCCGCCGCGATGGCCGGTGACGGTCCGTGCTTCACCGCACCGTGCCCCTGCGACCATTCGTCGCAGGCCGTCGTGACCTCGCAGGCCGACCCCACGGCGCTCCCGCGTACGCACCTGTGCGCGGCGCCCACGGCCAGTCTCCGGTCGTGTGTCACGAGCGCCGTCGACCCGCCGGCGCGCGGGTTCCCCTTTCCCGTCGACCGCCCTCCCACCCGCGGCGCGTAGCCGCTCTCCGCGACCGCATCGTCCCTGTGCCCCGTGGCCGGGCGCTGCCCGCGGAATCATCCCGCAGCCGTTCGCGCGGCGTTGTTCGTGGAAGGGTCGATCATGCCTGTCTTTCGTCGTTCGCTTCGTCTCAGCCTGCTCCTGACACTCGTCCTGTCCGTCGCCGCGCTGGCGCAGTCCGCCACCGGCCGCCTCTCCGGCACCGTCGCCACGAGTGACGGCGCGCGCCTGCCGCACGCCGTCCTCACGCTCGTGGATGCCGCCTCGGCCCGGGAATTCCGCGGCACGAGCGACGCCCTCGGCACGTTCGTATTCGACCATCTGCCGGCCGGCACCTACACGGTGCGGGTGGACTTTCCCGGCCTGACCCCGCGCCTGCTGGCGGATGTCGTCATCGGCACCGGCGACGACGCGCGCGTGGCCGTCGTGCTCGACCCGATCGGCGTGCGCGAAGTCGTGAGTGTGTCGGGGGCCATTCCGCGCGAGAGCGTCGAGGCCACGCAGGTGCGCGAGAGCGCGGCCCGTGACGTCGGCGAGCTGCTCGCCGACGATGCCGGCCTCTGGAAACTGCGCAAGGGCGGCATCGCCAGCGACGTCGTGCTGCGCGGGCTGCAGAGCCGTGACCTGAACGTGCTCATCGACGGCCAGCGTATCTACGGCGCGTGCCCGAACCACATGGACCCGCCGGCCTTTCACGTGGACTTCTCGGAAGTGGAGCGGGTGGATGTCGGCAAGGGGCCCTTCGACGTGCGGTATCAGGGCAGCCTCGGCGGCGTCGTGAACGTGGTGACGCGGCGGCCCGACACCGGCTGGCATGCGGCGACGTCACTCGGCGTCGGGTCGTACGGCTTCGTCAACCCGTCGCTCACGGCGTCGTATGGCGGTCCGCGCGTGTCCGTGCTCGGCGGCGCATCGTATCGCCAGTCCGCGCCCTATGAAAACGGACGCGGTGAGCGCTTCACGACCGGCGCCGGTTATCGCACGACCGCGGCAGACAGCGACGCCTTCCGCGCCGCGACTGCCTGGGGACGCACGGCCTGGACGCCGGCCGATGGTCATCAGCTCGAGGCCTCCTACACGCGGCAGCAGACGGATCACATCCTCTATCCCTACCTGCTGATGGACGCCGTTTACGACAACGCCGATCGGGCGGCGCTCAACTATCAGGCGCCGTCGGCGGGCCGGCTCACGGGCGTGAAGGCACAGGCCACGTGGTCGAGGGTGGACCACTGGATGACCGACGCCTACCGCACCTCGTCGACCACGGCGCCGCGCGCCTACTCGATGGGCACCGATGCGACCACGCTCACGGCCGGCGGCCGCGTGGAAGCGGCGTTCGGCGCGACCACCGTTGGCGGCGAGGGCTACCGCCGCAACTGGAACACCGAGACGATGATGGCCGGGATGGGCGCCTACGCGCCGCAGTTCTCGATCCCCGACGTGAACATCGACGCGCTGGGTCTCTTCATCGAACACGCGCGTCCGCTCGGCACGAAGGTGTCGCTCGACGTCGGCGCCCGCCTCGACCGCGTGGCCACGACGGACGATCGCGCCAAGGCGGGCCTCGCGCTCTACACGGCGTACCACGCCACCGACGACACGTCGCGATCGGACGTGCTGCCCTCGGGGCGCGTGAAGCTCTCGTGGCAGGCGGCGCCGAGCCTGACGCTCGCGACCGCCGTGGGCCACACGGCGCGCGTCGCCGAAGCCAACGAACGCTTCTTCGCGCTGCGGCGCATGGGCACCGACTGGGTGGGCAATCCCGATCTGGCGCCCTCCCGCAACACCGGCCTCGATGTCTCGATGACGCTGCAGCGACCGCGCGCGACCCTGACGGCCAATGCCTACGTAAACCGCATCGACGACTACGTGGCCGTCTACCTCGCCCGCCGCGTCACGATGGTGCCGGGCGTCATGAACAGCACGGCGCGCTCCTACGTGAACGTCGATGCGCTGCAGCGGGGCCTCGAGGCGAGTGCCTCGGTCACGGTGCGCCGTCCGTTCTCGATCTCGGGTGATGTGTCGTACGTGCGCGGCACGATGACGCCGCGCGCCGACCTCGGCGTGACGAGCCGCGACCTGGCGGAGACGCCGCCGCTGCGCGCCAGGCTGCGCGCGCGGGTGGACGACGGACGCCTCTTCGCCGAGCTCGAAGGCGTCGCAAGCGCCGAACAGACGCGCGTCGATCGCAGCCTGGGTGAAGCGACGACCCCGGCCTACCGTCTGGCCAACCTCACCGCCGGCGTGCGCCACGGCCGCGTGTCGGTGGCGCTCGGCATCGCCAACCTGTTCGACACCTACTTCGTCGAACACCTCTCGTTCCAGCGCGATCCGTTCCGCTCCGGCCTGCGCGTGGCCGAACCGGGCCGCAACCTGTTCGTGAACGCGAGCTGGAAGTTCTGAGCAGCTACCGCGGCGTCGCCGCGGGAATACCGATCGTCACCACCGCCTCGCCGGCCCGCACGGGCGGACCGGCGAGCCCGTACATGATGTAGCCGTCCACGGGCGAGACGATGCGCTCGATCTCCTTCCCGGCATAGTTGGTGACCGTGCCGATGAGATCGCCCTTCTTGACCGCGCGGCCGGTCGTGGCCACCGGCGTGAAGATGCCGGTCGTCGTGGCCGACGCCTCGGCCGAATCACCGAACCAGCGCGTGTCGGCGCGCGGCGGCGCCGGCGTGCCGGGTGCCATCTTCAGCGTCTTCAGCAGGTTCTCAAGGCCGCTCGTGAGCGTGGCAATCGAGGCCTCGTCGCGCTGGCCGTTCTGTCCGATCTCGACGAGCACGGTCGGCTTGCCGTCGGCCACCGCCTGGCGATTGAGCGAGCGGCCGTTGTCCACCTGCGCCTGCGTCTTCATCTCGTACTTGATGACGTTGCGGATGCCGAAGGCGAGCGCCATCGCCCGCGACTGCGCGTACTGCGCCTCGGCGAGCGGACCGCCGTAGGGCCCGGCGAACGCCTCCATCCATTCGGCGCCGTCGCCGCCATGCAGTTCGACGTGCAGGTCCGACCGGCGAATCACCTCGGTCGTGATCGCCCAGGCGATACGTTCGGCCTGGGTGCCGTCGGCCTGGCCGGGGAAGACCCGGTTGAGGTTCTTGCGGTCGAACGGATTCACGTAGGGCACGCGCTGCTCGAACGCCTCGACGTGCGCGATCCGCACGAGCAGCACCGTGCCGCTGAGCGTCGCCGGATCGATGCGCGCGAGCAGGCGCTGCGCGGCCAGGATCGGCACGAACTCGAAACCGTGCACGCCGGCCGTGAGCGCAAGCACCGGGCCGGGCCGGGCGCCGTGGAACACGGTGACCGGCACCCGGGTCGCGCCGTCGGATCTGCCGGCCGGCACCGCGAGATCGAGGTCGGCGCGGGTGCCGGGGACGACCGTGTGTCCGCCGATCGCAAACGGAGGCCGCGGCTGGCCGGCCACCGGCGGGGCGGCGAGCAGCAGGAGGAGCGGCAGAAGGGCGACGAGAGACCACAGACGCATCGATGGGACTCCAGCACGGAATGGTAACCAGACCTCAGCCATTTTGACCCTGCTCGACAGCGTGACGTAAGATCACGCTCCCCGACCTCTCATGATGACGTGTTCCATCCGCCTGGCCGTCGCCGCCCCCCTCGTCGTGCTGCTCGGCACGGCGATGGCGCTCGCCGCGTCGCCCGAGGGTGCCGTCACGGCGCGCGATCGTGAAGTGGTCGTACGGCTGACGCGCGGCGGGGTGCAACGTTTCGAGGCCGATGGCAGCCACGGCCCGGCGGACCCGACCGATGTCACCGAAGGTGGTGCGCCGTCGTCCGAGCCGGGGCCAGGGCTGACGCCTGCCATGACGGCCGCGGGGTTCCGGCTCCCGCCGCGATCAGACGTCGCCCGTATGCTCGACACCCCGGTCGCCGCGCCGCGCCCGGGCCGCCCGGCGGCCCCGCCCTCCCGCGGCCGCGCCCCGCCCCGCCGCTAGCCCGCCTGCGTCGTGTTCGACCCACGAGCCGCGTCACTCGCGGTGTGGGTCCCGGTGCCATCCGGTTGATGGCCGAGGCTTCTGTCAGGAAGGCCCCGCGCAATGCATCACCAGCCGTCGATGTTCGGTTATCCGAAAGAAGACGCCGTCGCCGGCGTCGTGGTTTTCCTCGTGGCGTTGCCGCTCTGCCTGGGCATCGCCGTCGCCTGTGGCGTGCCCCCGGTCTCCGGCCTCATCGCCGGCATCGTCGGCGGCACGGTGGTGCCCTGGATCAGCCGGTCGCCGCTCTCGGTCACCGGTCCTGCCGCCGGGCTCACCTCGATTGTGCTGGCGGAGGTCATCCATCTCGGCGGCATCCCGCCGTTCCTCGCCGCCGTGATGGTGGCCGGCGGCCTGCAGGTGCTCTTCGGCGTGCTGCGCACCGGCCGCTACGCCGCCCTCGTGCCCTCGGCGGTCATCAAGGGCATGCTCGCCGCCATCGGCATCACGATCATCTGGAAGCAGCTGCCGGTCGCCGTCGGCGTCACCGGCGGGCTCACCGACATCCCGGCGCAGTTCAATACCAGCGCGGGCATCATCGCCGCGGTGTCGCTCGCCGTGCTGTACGGCTGGAAGCACACGCCGCTTGCGAAGTTCAAGCTCATCTCGCCGGCGCTCATCGTGGTCGTGCTGGCCAGCGTGCTGGCGCGCGTGCTCGACGGCGCGGGCCTGGGGCTGCTGCCGTCGCACTTCGTGGACGTGCCGCTTGGCGGCGTCGGCGCCTTGTGGTCGGCCCTGCCGCGACCCGACATGACGGCCTTCGCGAATCCGGCGGTCTGGGTGGCCGGCGCCACGATCGCGGTGGTGGCCAGCATCGAGACGCTGTTGTCGCTGCAGGCGGTGGACCGGCTCGATCCGCTGAAGCGCCACAGCCCGCCCGATCGCGAACTGCTGGCGCAGGGTGCGGCCAACGCGGTCTCGGGTTTCCTCGGCGGCCTGCCCGTCACCGCAGTCATCGTCCGCAGCGGCGCCAACGTGGCGGCCGGCGGGCGCGAGCGCATGTCGTCGCTCGTGCACGGTGTGCTGTTGCTCCTCGCCGTGATCTTCTTCGGCGCGCTGCTCAACCAGATACCGCTCGCCGCGCTCGCCGCGGTGCTCATCCAGGTGGGCCTCAACCTCTGCAAGCCGGCGCTCTTCTCCACGCAGGTGAAACTCGGCGTCACGCAGCTGCTGCCGTTCGCCATCACCATCGCCGCGGTGCTCGCGCTCGACCTGCTCAAGGGGGTCATCGTCGGCATCGTGATGGGCATCGTCTTCGTGCTCTACGAAAACGCCCGCCGCGCGGTGGTCGCCGAGAAGGACGCGAAGGGCGTCTGGCGCATGCGCTTCCGCCGCGACGGCACGTTCGTGTCGAAGCCCGGCATCATGGCGGTGCTCGACGAGGTGGACGACGGCGAGGAAGTGGTGATCGACGGCACGGGCGAGTACATCGACCACGACGTGAAGGAAGTGCTCGCGACCTTCGCCGCCGACGCCAGGCACCGGCAGATCAAGGTGACGCTCGTCGGCATCGACATGACCCACGCGCAGGCCGGCGGAGGGCACTGAGATGGCGGCCCACGGCGCCCCGGCCTCCGACGACCCGATCGATCGGGCCGTGGCCCGCGCGCACGGCGTGCTGCCCGATCAGGGGCCGATCGGCGTCTTCGTGCACCACAACACGCTGCACGCCTTCCAGCACCGGCCGTTCCACGACGGCGTGCAGGAAGGCGCCGCGCTGCTCGGCGCGCGGCCGTATCTCGCGCTCGACGAGTTCCGCGCCGCCCTGGCCGCCGGCCGCGTCGCCGACGCCGACCTGCGCGTCGAGATCGCGCGCGCGCTCGGCGCCCGCGCCGCCGAGACGGTGCTGCCGGGCCTGACGCGCGAGGCCCTGTGGCACACCCTGATGACCGCGGATGGTGATACGCCGGCGCACGACGCGCATGGCCTCACCTTCGCGGTCGAGGCCGGCACGGCGGCCGAGAGCCACGATCTGCCGCGCTGGCGGGCCGCGCTCGCGCGCGTGTCACGCGGGCCGGCCATGCCGGGCGCGAGCGCGCCGGCTCCCCGCCGCCACCGCGACGTGCTCGTCGCACTCGGCGCCGACGACACCGATGTGGCCGTGCAAGGCGAGCTCGTGCGGCTGGGCTCGGGCTTCCTCGATCACGGGCAGGCGGCCGTGGCCCTGCCCGGCCGCGAACGCGGCTTCCTGCAGGCCGTGGCCGCGCTCTACGCCGCCGGCGCCTCGCCGCCCCGCGCCTGTCGCGGCGTCGAGACGGACATGCGGCGCGTGACGGCGGAGCCCCGGTCCGCCCGTCAGGTCATCACGGCGTCGCTCGACGCCCTCGGCGTGAGCGGCGCGGCCATCGAACCGTGGCTCGGCGCGACCGCGCTCGCGCTGGCCGGCTGGGCCGGCATGTTCGCGCGGCTCGAACGCCATCCGGCCGACCATCCCGGCGGACCGCCCACAGCGCTCGAGGATTTCCTCGCCGTGCGGCTGCTGCTCGAACAGCATGCGCTCGCCGGCGTCTGCCGCGCCGCCCGCCTGCCGCTCGCCTGGCCGGCACTGGTCGCCTGCATGCCGGCCGCCGCGCCGGAGCCGGCGCCGCTCACGGCCTCGCGGCTGTGGCACGTGTCGAAAGCCGCCGGCCTCACCGCCGATGCCGTGGCCGCGCTCGACGACGGGACGCTCGCGCAGCTGTGGCGCGAATGCGCGGCCTGCGGGGATCTCACGCGCCGGCGGATCTTCCAGGACGCCTACGAACGCACCTACCGCCGCGCCGTGCTCGATGCCCTGGCGGTGCGGCGCGCCCTGCCCCCGTCCGTGCCCGACTCCCGGCCGCGCGCGCAGTTCGTCTTCTGCATCGACGAACGCGAAGAGTCGATCCGCCGGGCGATCGAGGAGCAGCATCCGGGATTCGTGACCTACGGCGCCGCCGGCTTCTTCGGCGTGGCCATCGACTACCAGGGGCTCTACGACCGCGGCCCCGCCGCCTACTGCCCGGTGGTCGTGACGCCGGGCCATGAGGTGTACGAGCAGCCGATCTACACGGCGCTCAGCTGGCACGCCGTGCGCAAGAGCCTGCGCGACGTGTGGCTGGCGTGGATGCGCCGATCGAGCGCGGCCTCGCGCACGCTCACCGGAGGCGCCGGGCTCTCGTTCCTGCTCGGCCCGATCGCCGCGGTCCGCACGGTGGCCCGCGTCGTCGCGCCGCGCGCCTCGCTGCGCCTGAGCGATCGCGTCAAGGCCACGCTGGCCCCGCGGCCGGCCACGAAACTGTCGACGGTGCGGCTGGGCCTGGACGCCGCCCCCGGCGAGAGCGGCAAACCGGTGGGCTTTTCGCTCAGGGAAGCCGTGGACCGCGTCAGCGCGACGCTCACGAACATCGGCCTCACGGCGCAGTTCGCGCCGGTGGTGGTCTTCCTCGGGCACGGCTCGACGAGCCTCAACAACCCGCACGAGTCGGCGCACGACTGCGGCGCCTGCGGCGGCCGCCGCGGCGGCGCCAACGCGCGCCTCTTCGCCGACATGGCCAACCGGCCCGACGTGCGCGAGGGCGTGCGTCAGCGCGGCATCGACATCCCGGCCGACACCTGGTTCGTCGGCGCCCTGCACGACACCGCCGACGACAGCGTGCGGTACTACGACCTCGACGCGCTGCCGCCGGCGCTCGTGCCGCGCTTCGAAGATGCCTACGCCGCGCTCGAACTCGCCCGCCGCGAGAACGCGCTCGAGCGCTGCCGCCGCTTCGACGACGCGCCGCTCGCGCTCGACCCCGACGCCGCGCTCAGCCACGTGGAGGCGCGGTCGGCGCATCTGGCGCAGCCGCGTCCGGAATACGGCCACTGCACGAACGCGATCTGCATCGTCGGCCGGCGCGAGCTCACGCGCGGCCTGCATCTCGACCGCCGCGCCTTCCTCGTGAGTTACGACCCGGGTCCCGACACCACCCACGCCGTCCTCGAGCGGATTCTCGCCGCGGTCGGCCCGGTGGGCGCCGGCATCAGCCTCGAGTACTACTTCTCGGCGGTGGACAACGAACGCTTCGGCTGCGGCACGAAGCTGCCCCACAACGTCACGGGCCTCATGGGCGTGATGAACGGGCACCAGGGCGACCTGCGCACCGGGCTGCCGCTGCAGATGGTGGAGCTGCACGAGCCGATGCGCCTGCTGCTCATCGTCGATGCCTCGCCCGAGGCGCTGCTCGCCGTGGCCGGACGCCAGGCGGAAGTGGCCGAACTCGTCGTGAACCAGTGGGTGCAGCTCGTCTCGATGCATCCGGAGACCGGCGCGCTCATGGTCTTCGAGGACGG
>CADEFD010000050.1 GCA_902826515.1 uncultured Acidobacteriota bacterium | reverse complement strand
GCACGGGTGCCGCGGCGGGTCAGGGGGCCGTCGCCGGCGGCATCGCCGGCGTGCTCGGCAGCCTGGTCTCGACGGCGCTCGGCGATGCGCCGGTGGCGAACGCCGTGGTGGCCGGCGGCGCCACCGTGGTGAGCGGCGCCATCGGCGCGGCGATCCGCGCGATGCGCGGCGCGCGCTAGTACGCCACCGCGTAGCAGTCGCGACGCGGGTCAGCACCTGCGAGACGGCTCTTCGTCTTCGGGTCGATCATCACCGTGGTCGCGCAGCCCGACATGCCGAAGGCGCGGATGCGGCTCACGTCGTGTCCGCGCGCTTTCAGCTCGTTGAACACGGCATCGGGAATCGTCGCTTCGAGATTGAGCTTGTTGAAGCCGGCCTCGTGCGGCCAGAACGAGCCGTGGAAGTGCAGCGTCTGGAACCGCGGCCACTCGAGCGCGGTATGCAGGTTGGGATACCAGCGGTCGTGGAACTCGACGATGTTGAGGAACGCCTGCAGGATGGTCTGGTCCTGGTTGTCGCCGCCGGGCGTCCCGAGGGCCATGAGCGGCTGGCCGTCCTTGAAGACCAGGCTCGGCGTGAGCGTGTAGCGCGGCCGCGAGCGCGGACGAATCTGCGCCGCGCGTGTCTTGTCGAGCCAGAACTGCTCGCCGCGTACGCTCATGCCGATGCCGGTCTCCCCGAGGATGACGGCGCCCGTGATCCAGCCGCCGCTCGGCGTCGAGTCGAAGACATTGCCGGCCTTGTCGATGATAGCCATGTGCGTCGTGTCTTTCGAGACGCCGGCCGAATCGAGGCCACGCGAGGCGTTATCGTCGCGCGCCGACGTCGTGCCGTCGGCCACGTTGAACTTCGCGAACGGCCAGGCCTTCACCTTCGAGTCGTGCGGCAGGGGATCGCCGGCGATGAACGACTTCGACGCCTGCCGCGGATTGATGAGCGCCGCGCGCTCCTTCGCATAGGCCTTCGAGAGCAAGCCCTCGCCCGGCACCTGCACGAACGCGGTGTCGGCGTAGTAGGTGTCGCGGTCGGCGTAGGCGAGCTTCATCGCTTCGGTGACCGTGTGGACGTAGTCGGCGCTGTCATGCTGCATCGCCGCCAGATCGAACTGCTCGAGGATGTTGAGCGTCTGCAGCAGCACCGGCCCCTGACTCGTGAAGCCGTGTTTGTACACGGTGTAGCCGCGATAGGTGGTGGAGGCCGGCTCTTCGAGGCGCGCGGTGTACTCGGCGAAGTCGCTCAGGTCGAACGGCGCCTGGTGCTGCTGCAGGAAGGCCACCATCTCCTTCGCGATGTCGCCCTTGTAGAAGCGGTCGCGCGCCGCCACGATGCCGGCGGCCCGGCCCTTTCCCTTCGACGCCCGTTCGGCTTCGACCATCCGCGTGAGCGTGCGCGCCAGCCCCGGCAACTTGATGGTGTCGCCGGCGGTGTAGAACGAGCCGTCGGGCTTGAGCCACGTGCGTTCGTTGCCCGGCCACGTACGCATGAACTCGCGCTGGCGGCGGATCGTGTCCACGGTGCTCTGGCGGATCGGGAAGCCGTCGCGCGCGTACTCGATGGCGCGCGCCGCCACGGTTTCGAAGCTCTGCGTGCCCCACTTCTCGAGCACCGTGAGCGCGGCGTGCAACGTGCCGGGCACCACCGCGGGATCGAGTCCCGCGCCCTCCACGGTCTTGCTGCGCGAGAGGTACCAGTCCACGTCCACGGCCTTCGGCGCCCAGCCCTGACCGTTGATGCTCGTGACCTTCTTCTCGCGCACCGGATACACGAGCACGAGGCCTTCGCCGCCGAGGCTGTAGAGATCCTGTTCGACCACGCCGCCCACGAGCATCGACGCCGCGCCGGCATCGAACGCGTTCCCGCCCTTGAGCAGCACCTCGAGCGCCGCCGAGGTCACGAGCGGATGGCCGGTCGAGACGCCGCCGTTGGGTCCGGCCACGAGCGGCCGCAGCGCCGAGGGCGGAGCCGCTCCGCGCGTGGGCGGCTCAGGATCGGGCCCGCGCTGCTGCGCCAGCACGGCCACGCCGAGCAGGCACGCACAGACGACGACGACGAACAACGGGCGGACAACACGCATGGGCACCCTCCGGACGCTCGTGAGTGTAGATCGTCGCGGTGTGGTACCGTGCCGCGGCCGGCCATTCCGCCCGCCCACACCGAGTCACTCATGCCGCACACTGCCCGAGGCACCTTCACCGTATCGCTGCAGCCGCTGCCCTTCGAGGGCCAGCCCGACGGCTCGCCCCTCGGACGCCGCTCGATCGACAAGCAGATCGCGGGCGACCTCGTGGCCACGACCCGGGGGCAGATGCTGAGCGCGGGCGGCACGGTGAAGGGCTCGGCGGGCTACGTCGCCATCGAACACGTGGAAGGCACCCTCGACGGCCGCGCCGGCGCGTTCGTGCTGCAGCACACGGGCACCATGAACCGCGGCACGCCGTCACTGCGCGTCTCGGTGGTGCCCGACTCAGGCACCGGCGCGCTCACCGGCCTCTCCGGTGAATTCGCCATCATCATCGCCGGTGGCGTGCACAGCTACGAGTTCGTCTACGAGCTGCCGTGAGCCTGGTGACTGCGGGCGTCTGGCCGGAAACCTGTAGACTCTCCGCAAGCGCCGCCATGACACGAGCGTCTCAGCCTCGCCGCCTTCTCAGCCTTGCCGCCACGGTCGCGGCGCTCGTCGCCGGCTCCACGCTCGTCATCGGGCAGCGCGCCCCCCGCGATCCGCGACAGGCCTTCGAGGGCATCTGGAACTCGGGCACGGCCACGCCCATCGAACGCCCCGCGGCCCTCAAGGACAAAGCCATCTTCACGGAGGCCGAGGCCGAGGAGTTCGCGCGGCAGGCCGTCGCGCGCAACGAGGATCCCGCGCCGGGCGCGCCGCGCACCGGCACGGGCACCTACAACAGCTTCTATCGCGAGTTCGGCACGACGACGGTGAAGACGCGCCGCACGTCGATCGTGGTCGATCCGCCGGATGGCCGCATTCCGCCGCTGACGCCGGCCGCCGCGGAACTCCGCCGCACGCGCCTCGCCGCGATGCGCGCGCAGGAGAACCCGGAAGACCTCGGCCTGCAGGACCAGTGCGCGGCGTTCCTGACGGTGGGCCCGCCGATGCTGCCGTACACCTACAACAGCAACTACCAGATCGTCGTGACGAAGGACGCGGTCGTCATGCACGCCGAGATGATTCACGACGCGCGCATCATCCACACCGACGGCCGCCCGCACCTGCCGTCGTCCGTCCGCCAGTGGATGGGCGACTCCGTCGGCCGCTGGGAGGGGAACACGCTCGTCGTGGACACCACGAACTTCGTCGGCGGGAGCGGCTTCTACGGCGATGCCGGCGGCAACTTCGCCTTCGACGAGAACCTGCACGTGGTCGAGCGCTTCAGCCTCTTCGACGCCGACACACTGCTCTACCAGTTCGAGATCGACGATCCGACCGCTTACACGCGGCCGTGGAAGGGCGAGCTCACGATGGCACGCTCGAACGAACGCATCTACGAATTCGCCTGCCACGAGGCGAACTACTCGCTCGAGAACATGCTGCGCGGCACGCGCGCGACCGAACGCAAACCGCGCTGACCGGGCCGCCGCCGGCTGAAC
The DNA here is from genome assembly GCA_902826515.1 of uncultured Acidobacteriota bacterium. GTDB lineage: Bacteria > Acidobacteriota > Vicinamibacteria > Vicinamibacterales > UBA2999 > CADEFD01. The sequence continues at coordinate 25,998 of CADEFD010000050.1, read as the reverse complement.
AGGCGGCGCGCATCCGTGACATCCGCGTGGGCTATGCTTCTGCGCGATGCCCCTGAGCGATCGCGCCCTCCGCCTCCACCGCGACTCCATCATCATCGACCCGTGCGTGCAGTACCTCCTGCGCCGCACCGACCGCACGGACCGTTCGGGTCTCACCGCCGTGGCCCTCACGATCCCGATGCCGAACGAAGACGCAGCCGAGACCTACCCGCGCGTGCGCGATTTCCTCGAGGTCATCCACGACGAGCCCACCTTCTGCCTGGGCGACTCACCCGATGCCATCCGCCGCGCCAAGGCCGAGGGGAAGCTCGCGCACATCCTGCTCTCGCAGGACGCCCACTTCCTCGGCGCGAACCCCAGGAACCTGCTGCTCTGGAAGCAGCTCGGCCTGCGCATCTGCCAGCTCACCTACAACGAGAGCAACCTGCTCGGCGACGGCTGCCTGGAACGGCACGATGTCGGACTGAGCCAGCTCGGCCGTGTGATGGTGCGCGAGATGGAACGCTACGGCGTCACGATCGACCTGACCCACGCCGGCCGGCGCACCTTCCTCGACGCCTGCGCCGCCGCCACCCGGCCGCTCATCGCCTCACATTCGAATCCGAAGGCGGTCGCCGACAACCCGCGCAACATCGACGACGACCAGATCCGGGCCGTCGCCGCCCTGGGCGGGGTGGTCTGCATCACCACCTGGGCGCCGCTCATCTGGGCCGGCACTCCCGGCATGCCCACCCTCGACGACTGGTGGCGCTGCGTCGCACATGCCGTGGAGCTCGTGGGCGTCGACCACGTGGGCGTCTCGACCGACTCGATGGGCACGATGGGCGCGTACCCGAAACACGCCCGGAACCCGGACGCCCTGCCCTACGGCTCGGTGACCGACCGGTTCGACGCCGAGGCGCAGCCGCCCGACAACAACAACCGCCAGCCCTCGGACTTCAACGGGATCGAAGACTTCCCCGCCCTCGTCCAATGCCTGTGCACCCACGGCGTGTCGGACGGCGACATCCAGAAGCTGATTGGGGGGAATCTCATGCGCATATTCGATGCGACATGGAAACCCGGCTGGCTGACCTAGGCGCGCACCCGGAAGATCGAACGTCCGTTCAATGGCCGGGCCGGCAGACCGCGAGACGCCGTGCCCGGAATCGGTGAAATCCTGTTACTATCTCGCGGGAAAGTTCGGCAATACCCTCTCTCGTACATAGCGAGGAACGCGATGTCAGACATGGACATGGGCCACACCGCACCAGAGACACCGCGCGGCGGGGCATCCCGGCGCGACTTCATCAAGGGCGTCATCGCGGCCGGCGCCGCGGTGTCGACGAGCGCTTATCTCTTCCGGACCTCGATTGCGGGCCAGCCCGCGACCGGCGCCGGCGAGCGCCTGATCTCGATCACCGTGAACGGCCAGGTACGCCGCGTCGACGTGCTCAAGCAGGAAACGCTGGCGATGACGCTGCGTTACAAGCTGGGGCTCACCGGCACGAAGCTCGGCTGCGATCGCGCGGAATGTGGCGCCTGCACGGTGCTCGTGGATGACGTGCCGCACTATGCGTGTTCGATGCTCACGCACACGCTGCGCAACCGCAAGGTGCAGACCATCGAGGGCCTCGCGGCGCCCGACGGCACGTTGCACCCGGTGCAGCAGGGTGTCGTCGCCGAGCAGGGCTTCCAGTGTGCGTTCTGCATGCCCGGCTTCGTGATGGCGACGGTCGGCTTCCTCAAGACGAATCCGAATCCGACGCGGCAGGAACTCGCCCACGGCGTCTCGGGCAACCTGTGCCGCTGCCAGGACTACGACAAGATTCTTACCGCGCTGATGAAGGGCGCAGAACTGTCGCGGGGGGCGTAACGTGGCGAACGAATACAAATACATCGGCAAGAACTACACGACGCCGGATCTCGTGGCCAAGGTCACGGGCAAGGCGAAGTACGCCGAGGATTACCGCGCGGAAGGCATGCTGTTCGTCAAGCTGCTGCTCTCGCCGATGCCGCACGCGCGCGTCCGCAGCGTCGATGCGTCCGCGGCCCTCGCCCTGCCGGGCGTGAAGGCCATCCTGCGCGCCAGCGACTTCCCGGCGCCGCCGGCCCCGCCGACGCCGCCCGGTGGCCAGGCGCCGCCGGCCCCGCCGCTGCCGCCGGAGACGGCGCTCACCGACGAGCCCGTCTACCAGGGCGAACCGATTCTCGCCATCGCCGCGGTGGATGAGAACACGGCCGTCGAGGCCATCGAACTCATCAAGGTCGATTACGAGCCCCTGCCCTTCTCGGTGGATCCGATCGACAGCCTGCGCCCGAACGGCGCCAATGCCCGCACGCAGGGCAACGTCTACACCGGCGCCGGCCCCACGCTGAAGGTGGCCAACGTCAAGTGGACCGACGCCGACTTCGCCGAGGCGAAGGAAGGCCGTCTGCCCATGGGCGAGGCGCCCGACACGTTCGTGCTCGGCGACATCGAGGAAGGCTTCAAGAAGGCCGACCTCATCCTCGACGAGACGCTCTACTCGCAGTCCACGGGCCACCAGCCGCTCGAGACGCGCACGGCGATGGCCTACTGGCAGGGCGGCAAGCTGTTCCTGCACGGCTCCACGCAGAGCGTCGCGCAGACCGTGCCGAACATCGCCCGCATGGTGGGCCTGAAGCCGGACGAGGTGGTGCTCATCAGCGAGTTCACCGGCGGCGGCTTCGGCAGCAAGATCCCGGGCAGCGGCAGCATGGCCATTCCGGCCCTGCTCTCGAAGAAGCTCAACGGCGCGCCGGTGATGATGCGCATCACGCGTGAAGAAGAGCACTACATCGGGCGCGCCCGCGCCGGCATCTTCGGCCGCGCGAAGGTGGGCTTCCGCAAGGACGGCCGCATCGTCGCGATGGACTTCTTCACCATCCAGGACAACGGCCCGTACAACCCGCAGGGCGACCACCGGTCGGCCGGCTCGATGGCGACCTTGCAGTACCAGCCCGAGACCTACCGCTGGCGCGGCATCTCGGTGCTCACCAACACGCCGCCGCGCACGTCGCAGCGGTCGCCGGGCGGCATGCAGATGAACGCCCTGCTCGATCCGGTCATGGCGCAGGCGGCGCAGAAGCTCGGCATCGACCACGTCGAGTTGCTGAAGATCAACGCGCCGTCCGGCAAGGCCTCCTACGGCCCGATCGTGCCGGCCACCAAGAAGCAGGCCTACGTCACCCAGGCGAACGTGCGCGAAGCGCTCGACCAGGGCAAGGTGCTCTTCGGCTGGGAAGAGAAGAAGGCCACGGCCGGCCAGAAGCGCGGCACCAAGGTGCGCGGCGTCGGCACGGCGGTGGGCGTCTACACGGCCGGCTCGATCGGCTTCGACGGCCTCGCCATCGTGCGGCCCGACGGCAAGGTCGAAGTGCACACCGGCATCGGCAACCTCGGCACCGAGTCGGTCATCGACTGCCAGCGTGTCTACGCCGAAGTGCTCGACACGCCGTGGGAACAGTTCGAGATCGTCTGGGGCAACACAGCCAAGGGCCTGCCCTGGACGTGCGTCTCGGCCGGCAGCCAGACCGTGCACGCGATGACCCGCGCGGCGCACGCCGCGGCGACCGACCTCAAGACCAAGCTGCAGGAAGTGGCCGCGAAGATTCGCGGCGGCAACCCGGCCAGCTACACGGTGGCCAACGGCAAGGTCGGCAGCCTGACGTTCGCCGAAGTGGCGAAGAAGGCCATCGAACTCGGCGGCAAGTACGACGGGCACGAAGGGCCGGAAGACATCAACGTGTTCACCAAGAACGCGCTGAAGATCGTGGCCGGCATGGGCCTCGTCGGCGTCGCCAAGGACACCTACAAGCGCGACGGCAACACGCACTCGTTCGTGGCCGCCTTCGCCGAAGTCGAAGTGGACACGGAAACCGGCGCCTGGCGCATCGTCGACTACACGTCGGTGGCCGACGTGGGCACCGTGCTGCACCCGCGCAACCTGCAGGGGCAGACCTTCGGCGGCTCGATGCTCGGCATGGGCCACGCCATCTCGCAGCGCTGGGTGTACGACAAGCAGTACGGCGTCTGCCTGGCGCGCCGCTTCCACCACAACAAGCCGCCGTCCATCATGGACATCCCGGCCACCATCAAGTGGGACGCCACGAACATCCCCGATCCCGAAACGCCGGTGGGCGCGCGCGGTATCGGTGAACCGCCGGTCGGCGCCGGTTGCGGGGCGGTGGCTGCGGCCCTCGTCAACGCGCTCGGCGCCGAGGCCTTCCGCCGTTACCCGATGACGCCAGACCTGCTGCTGACGTCGATCGAATCCAAGACCTGGCAGCACGACGCGCTCGTCGCGCACATCTAAGGGAGCATCGAGTCATGGCTGTGATTCACGACATGATGCCGGCGTTCGAGCTGTTCCAGCCGGCGAGTCTCGACGACGCGCTCGGCCTGCTCGATCGGCACGGCGCCGACGCCTGGGTAATGGCGGGAGGTCTCGACAGCTTCGACTGGCTGAAGGACCGCATCCGCAAGCCCGCGGTGGTCGTCGAACTCGGTGCGATTGACGGCCTGCGCGGCGTCAAGGCCGCGGGCGACGGCATCGAAATCGGCGCGATGACCACGCTCACCGAAGTGGTCACGAACCCGCTCGTGCGCGAGAAGTTCGGCGTGCTGTTCCAGGGCGCGGAAGCGGCGGCCTCGCCGCAGATCCGCAACCAGGGCACCATCGGCGGCAACCTCTCGCAGGATGCGCGCTGCTGGTACTACCGCGCCGGCTGGTCGTGTTACCGCGCCGGCGGCAACGTCTGCTACGCGGACACGCCCACGGCGGTCAACCGCGAACACGCGATCTTCGGCGCCGACCGCTGCGTGGCGGTCAACCCGTCCGACACGGCGCCGGCCATGATCGCGCTCGACGCGAAGATGGTCATCCGCTCGTCGAAGGGCGAACGCATCGTTGACGCGCAGGACTACTTCGTGGGTCCCGGCACCGACATCACCCGGCTCACCACGCTGCAGCCGGGCGAACTGCTCACCGCCATCCGCATTCCTGGGACGTGGGCGGGCGCCGAGTTCTACACCGAGAAGGTCGCCGACCGGAAGGTGTGGGACTTCCCGCTCGTCAACATCGCCTCGGCGATGAAGGTCAACGGCTCCACCATCGAACGCGCGCGCATCGTCGTCAATGCGGTGGCCGCACAGCCGATGCGTCTCGAAGCCGTCGAGCAGTTCGTCGCCGGCAAGCCACGGAACGAGGAAACCGCGAACGCCGCCGGCGAACTGGCCGTGCGGGGCGCGGTGCCCCTTGCTCACAACGCCTACAAGATTCCGCTGATGCGCAACCTGGTCAAGCGCGCAATCCGCGGGGGGGACAACGGATGGGCATCGACTTCCTAACCAGGGGTATCACCCCCTGGGGTCAATCGGTCTTCACGCACATCTCGTGGGACCTGCTGTGGGTGTCGTTCTTCGCGGGCGTGGTGTTCCTCGCGGCGCACTCCGTCTACATGCTCCTCTCGGCGCACTCCAAGCGCGCGTCGGCTGACGTCGACGCGCTCGAGGCGAAGCTGAAGGGGCTGCCCGAGAAGATCCAGCGCCACAGCCTGCCGGCCCGCATGTTCCACTGGATCATGGCGGCGTCGATGCTCACGCTGCTCTTCACGTCCTTCCTGCCCATCGTGGGCGTGAAGTTCGCCTGGGTGGAATGGCACTGGATGGCGGGCCTCGTGCTGGCCGCGTCGATCCTGTACCACATCATCCACGCCACGTTCTTCATGGACTTCTGGTCGATCTGGGTCGGCCCGAAGGACATCCCGGAACTGAAGTCCGAGATGATGCGCGAGCTCGGCGGCGACACGTCCGGCCCCAAGGCCGCGAAGTACCCGCTCGGCAACCGCCTGTATCACATGGCGATCGTCGTGACGGGCATCGGGGCCTCGGCCACCGGGCTCTTCATGATGAAGAAGGTGCAGACGCCGTTCTTCACCCGCGACCCCTACATCCTCGCCGACGCGACGTGGAGCTGGATGTACGTGGCGCACGGTGCGGCCGGTGTCGCGCTCGTGGGCCTCACGATGGCGCACATCTACTTCGCCATCCGCCCCGAGAAACTCTGGCTGACCAAGTCGATGCTCTTCGGCTTCATCACGCGGCGCCAGTACCTCGAACACCACGACCCCACCCGCTGGCGCGTGCCGGGCTCCGAGCCCGTCGGCGGCCGGCCGTCGGAATAAGCCGTGGCGACACGCGACGAGATGGCCGCCCGGTGCAACCGCATCGAGGAAGCCTATGAATTCATGCTCGCCTACGCGGCCCAGGGCCTGGCGAGCGATCAGGGCTCGAACAGCGGGGCCCAGGTCCGTGAATTCCTCACGGGTCTGGAGACCGCGCTCGACGGCCTCGGGCAGGTCTTCCGCGGCGTGGTGACCTCGGAAGGTGTGCCGCACGCCGACCGCTACCAGGCCTACATCGAGGTGCTCGACCGCGACGCCGCCTCGGCGCGCGCGGCCGTGCGCCTGGTGCTGGCGCAGCCCGGCATCAGCTCGCAGATGGTCGACAACCTGAATGCGTCGATCCACCTGCGGGCGCTGCTGACCGACGTCTTCCTCGTGGACGAAGTGCTGAAGGCGCTGCCGGCGAAGGTGTAGGCGCTCCGCCCCACCACACAGACAACGAAGGCCCGGCGGTCACCCGCCGGGCCTTTCGTCTTTTCGCGGACACGGAACGTCTGGTCCCTGTCACTTCCCCGGATCGAATCGGAACACCAGGTAGCTGATCGGCGAGTCGAGCGTGCTGAAGCTGTGCGGCGTGCCGGCCGGGATGATGATGACGTCGCCCGGGCTCACATGCCGGCTGTCACCGCCCTGCCGCTCTCCCGAAAGGCTCGGTCCGGCGCCGACACGCGTCAGGTCGGTGGGTTTGGCGGTGCCGCCGAGTGTCCCGCCCGTCACGATCGTGCCGCTGCCGTGCAGGATGTAGTACGTCTCGGTCACCCGCTCGTGGATGAGCGCGCCCGCCTCCGCTCTGTCGCGATGGAGCATCGCCACGAGCGCTTTGCCGCCGTGTACGTCGGCGCTCTTGATCGGTTGATCGACGGCGCTCTTCGCAATCGCGGTTTCGAGGAGGGCGGCGATCTCGGCGGGCGAAATGTGGACGGCCGGCACCGGCGGTGTCTGGGCGGCGGCCGGCACGGCCACGAGCGTCACGAACGTCACGGCGAGCGAGCGGGACAGGGTACGAATCACGGCGGCGACTCCCTGGGCGGCCGGATGCGGCCGACACCGGGCGCAGTCTAGCAGAGCGGCGCCGCCGGCAGCGCCGGTCAGGCCCGCAGCACCTCGGTCATCGCCGCCACACTCTGCGGGCACATCTTGCCGCTCGCGGCGTCCTCTGACAGCATCGACACCACGCGGTCCACCTCGAGGCCGGCCCGGTACGGGCGATCCGAACGCAGGGCGTCCGTCACATCGGCGACGGCCAGCACGCGCGCGGTCGGCGTGAGAGCGGCGCCCTGCAGGCCCAGGTGATAGCCGGTGCCGTTCAGGCGTTCGTGATGGGCGGCGGCGTCCACCGCCAGGTCACGGAAGATCGGCACGGCGTCGAGGATTTCAAGCGTGTGCCGGGTGTGCCCTTTCATCACCTGCCATTCGTCAGCCGTGAGCGACCCGGGCTTGTCGAGAATGCCGTTCGAGACGCCCAATTTGCCGATGTCGTGGAGCAGCGCCGCGCGGCGCAGCCGCACCAGGCGTTCCGGCGAGAAACCAAGCCGCTCGGCCGCCGCCACCGCGTAGTCGGCCACGCGCCGCGAGTGATCGTGCGTGTAGGGCGACTTGGCGTCGATGACGCCGGCAAACGCATCGACGATGCGGTCGAGGTGCGCGTCGGAGGCCTGCAGCATCGCCGGCGCCGGCGCCACGTCGTGCAGCAGGTCGATCGAGGCCACATCGCCGAGCGCCCGCCAGAACGCGGCATCGTCGAGCAGCGCCAGCGCGAGGCGCGAGAGGTCCGGCGAGAACCAGCGCCGGCGGCGCCGCCGGATCACGTCGCGCGACGCCTCGACGCCGCGCTGCTGCCAGAAGATCTCGAGCACCTGCGCGATGCCGATGATCTGCGCCGGGAGCGGGATGTCGTCGCGGCGCAGGCGGGCCGGCTGTCCGCCGCCGTCCCAGTGTTCGTCCATCGCGCGGATGGCCTCGGCGGTGGCGCGTGAGAGGCCCAGGTCGAGCGCGATGGCGGCGCCGCGGTCGCAGCGGATCTGGAACACCTCCTGCTCCGCGCGCGGACCGGCGAGCGCCAGATGCAGCAGGCGGCCTGCACGGCGGCCGAGCGGCTCGCCGCGCCCCACCCACGTGAGGCCGTGGGCGATCTTTTCTGACCAGTTGCGCCAGTCGGTGAGCCACACGGACCGCTTCACGGCATGGTCGCTGCCGCCCGAAAGCTGATGCACGCGCGCGGCGTTGCTCGAACACCCGACGTCCTTGAGCAGCAGCGCGTGGAAGAGATCGCCGAGCGCGGTCTCGTCGAGTCCGCAGGCCTGGCCGAGCCGCATGCCGATGACACACGAGCGCGCGGCGTGGCCGGTCGGATGCCCTTCGGTGATGTCGAGCGCCCGCGACAGGCCGGCGATGACGTCCATGACGGGCACCGCGGTGGCCGTCAACGGCGAGTCGGAGGGGCGAAGCACCTGCGCCAGCACGCGCGGGAATCAGCAAAACCGGTGCCTTGCGCAGGCCTTCCGGCGGCTGCCCGCGCCGTCGCGCCGCGCCGGCGGTGACGGCCGGGCTGGCGTGTCGCGATTCGGCGCGCGCGGTGTCGCGTTCTAGACCGTGGCCGTCTTGTCCACGATGAAGAGGTTGTTCTCGGTTTCCTGGATCGTGACCTCGACGCGGTAGGTGATGCCGCAGCCGGGGTACTGGCGGCCGATGAGGGCCACCACGCGGTCGAACACGTAGTGCGCCACGTTCTCCACGCTCGGCCCGCGGCCCGGCATCACCACCACACCTTCGGGTTCGAAGCGCGTGGCGTCCATGAACGTGGCGTCGCTCTCGACCACCAGCATCTTGTGATCGAGGTCGCGCATGACCTGCTTGATGTGGCCGAAGTCGATCGACATGTCGAGGGTGTCGCGCGGGAACACCTCGGTGGAGATGGCGACCGTGCCCCGCCAGGTGTGGCCGTGCACGAAGCGGCATTTTCCGGGATACCCCAGCTGGCGATGCCCGGTGTGGAACTTCGCGTGGACGATGATCTTTTCCATGGCGGGCGGGTTCGGGCGGCGCGGCCGCGCGGCCGGACACCTCCCCAGTATAGAACCCGTGGGCAGCTCGTCCTTTTCTGCTATCGTCCCCGGGTGACCAGCAGCGGACGCGCCCCCGGCGTCAGCCCCCATCTGGCGCTCATCAGCGACGGCTTCGACGACCTGACGGCGAGATCGGCGCTGCGCAGTCTCGCGGCCGCCGGCCTTGCCGTGGCCTCGCCGGCCCTGGTGCGCCCTGACGCGGCCGCCTACTACCTCGTACAGGGCGGTCTGCTGCTTGCCGGCACGTTCGGGCTGTTCATGATGCGCCGTCGCCTGGCGCCGCGCCGGATCGGCCAGGGGGTCATCGCCGTGGGCGCGATGGTGGTCGTGGCGGCGTCGCTGATGTCGGGCGGGTCGTTCTCGCCCGCCTACCACGCCTACTCGGTGGCGCTCGTGGGCGGCGCCTGGCTGGTGCTGGCGCCCCGCGCGGCGCTCGCCGCCACTGCCCTCATCATCGCCGCCGGCGGCCTGCTGGCCCTGGCGACGTCGAGCGGCTGGGTCGCGGCGCCGTGGCTCGTCCACACGCCCGTCAGCATCTGGCTCACGACGTCCACGGCCGTCGTCCTCACGGCCCTCGTGCAGTGGATGGAAGTGCATCGCCTGCGGGCGTCGCACGACGCCGTGAACGCCGAACTCGGCCGCAGCGAACTCGCGCAGCGCCAGGCCGCCCGCAGCGAACAGCGCTACGCCGAGATCGTCTCGACCGCGCCGGGCGTGGTTTACGAATTCGAGGTGCGGCCCGACGGCACCCGCGCCTTCACGTTCATGAGCGAAGGGGCGCGCCCGCTCTTCGACTGCCCGCCGGCCGACCTGCTGGCCAACGCGCAGGTGTTCTTCGACATGTTCCAGACGCCGTCGCGCGAGGAGCTCGACGCGGCCATCGCCCGGTCGATCGCGACGCTCTCGCCCCTCGACATCGAAGGGGCGATCTCGACGCGCGCCGGCCGGCTCAAGTGGACCCGCGCCCACTCGCTGCCCACGCGCCAGGCCGACGGCACGGTGCGCTGGCACGGCGTCATCACCGACGTCAGTGAACACGTCAGGGCGGAACGGGCCTTGCGCGAGTCGCAGCAGGCGCTCAAGCAGTCGCTGTCGATGATCCAGGCGGCGTTCGAGTCCACCGTGGACGGCCTGCTCATCGTGGATACCGAAGGCCGTGCCACCGGCTACAACCAGAAGTTCCTGTCCCTCTGGCGGATCCCGGATGTCATCGCCCGCACACACGACGTCGACCAGCTCCGCGCGCACATCATGCGGCAGGTGGTGGACGGCGCGGCGTTCCGGAGCCGGGTGGACGAGATCAACGGCGATCCACACGCGGTCAGCTTCGACACGCTGACACTGGCCGACGGCCGCCAGTACGAACGGTACTCGCAGCCGCAGATCGTCGACGGCGCCGTGGTGGGCCGCGTGTGGAGCTTCCGGGATGTCAGCGCGCGGGCGAGCGATGAGCGGCGGCGCGCCGAGCTCGAGCAGGAGCTGCAGCAGGCGCACACGCTCGAAGCGCTCGGCACGCTGGCCGGCGGCATCGCCCACGACTTCAACAACCTGCTGACGATCATTCTCGGCAACGCCGAACAGGCGGCGCTCGAGTCGGACGCTGGCGGGCGCCAGGCCAGCCTCGATGCGATCACCCAGGCCGCCGATCGCGCCAGCGCCCTCGTGCGGGAGATCCGTGAATTCAGCCAGCCGCGCGCCTCGGAGCGCGCGGTGGTGGCCGTCGCCGGCACGATCGGCAGCGCCATCCAGCTCCTGCGCTCGACGATGCCGAAGAACATCGCGCTCGAGGCGCGGCTCGATCCGCGCGTCACGATGTTCACCAATGCCACACAGCTCCAGCAGGTGGTGACCAACCTCGTGCTGAATGCCGCCCAGGCCATCGGTGACGCCCCCGGGCGCATCGACGTGGTGCTCGACGACGTCGGCGCCACCGACGTGCCCGACGCCACGCCGCGGCCGCTCGCCGAGCGCTACGCGCGTCTCACCGTGAGCGACACCGGCCGCGGCATCGCCGCCGACGCCATGCCGCGCCTCTTCGAACCGTTCTACACGACCCGTGGCGATGGCACCGGATCGGGCCTCGGCCTGGCGGTCGTGAACGGCATCGTGCGCCGTTACCACGGCATCATCGCGGTCGACAGCACGCCGGGCAGCGGCACGACTTTCCGCATCTTCTGGCCAGCCCTGCCGCCGGCCACGACCGCGCCGACGGCCACCGCACCCGCCCAGATGCCCGCCGCCGGCGGCTCGGCCGGCCGCGGCCGCCACATCCTGGTCGTGGACGACGAGCCCGACATCGTCAAGGTCGTGGCCGAGGGGCTGCGGCGCATGGGCTACACGGTCACGACCGCAACCGATCCAAGAGAGGCGCTGGCCATCTTCACGAAGCAGCCGCGGCAGATCGACGCCGTGCTCTCGGATCTCTCGATGCCGCATCTCTCAGGGGCGGCCCTCGGGCGGCGGATGCTCGACCTGCGGCCGGACATTCCGATCGTGCTCTTCACCGGCTACAGCGCCGAGCTGAGTCCGGACGAGGTGCGGGCGGCGGGCTTTCGCGCCGTGCTGAACAAACCCATGAGCCTCGCCGTGCTCGCCGAGTCGCTGCACCGCGTGCTGCCGGAACCCACCGCTGTCTGAGTGGCGGCGATGTCCGACGAACCGGTTCGTATCCCGATCGAGCGCGAGATCGACCTGCACGCGTTCCAGCCGCGCGACATCCCGGCGGTCGTGACCGCGTATCTCGCGGCGGCGCACGAGGCCGGGTTTCGCGAAGTGCGGCTCGTCCACGGCCGCGGCCGCGGCGTGCAGCGCGGGATCGTCCAGACGGTGCTCGAACGTGAGCCGCTCGTGGCGTCGTTTCACGACGACACGGCCTCGCACCTCGGCGCCACGGTCGCGCGCCTCGCTGACTGACGGGCGCGAACGCCGGCTACTCCGCCGCGAGGGTCACGGCTGGATCGACACGCAGCGCCCGGCGTGCCGGGGCCGCCGTGGCCAGCAGCGCCGCCGCGAGCAGCAGCCCGACGGCGCCGACGATGGCGAGCGGTTCGAGGCCGCCGACGTCGGACATCTCGCTGGCAAGCAGCCGCCCCAGCCACGCGGCGCCGGCCAGCCCCACGACCAGCCCCACGCCGACGACCACCAGACTTTCACGCAGCACCAGGCTGGCGATGGCCGATGTGGAGCCGCCGAGGGCCATGCGGATGCCGATCTCGCGGGTGCGCTGCGCGACGAGATACGCCAGCACGCCATAGAGGCCGAGCGCCGAGAGGCCGAGCGCCAGCCCGCCGAACGCGAGCGACAGGGTCACCGTGGCCCGACGCGCGCGCAGCGACTCGTCCACCCGCGCCCGCATGACCTGCACGTCGTAGAGCGGCAGCCGCGGGTCGAGCGACGCGAGCACGCGGCGCAGGTCCTGCTCCACCGTCGCCGGCGAGGTCGCGCTCTGCACGGTGAGGTCGAACGACGCCGGCACGCTCTGGCCGAATGGGAAGTAGTACGTGCCCACGGAGTCGCGAGGCGTGACGAGGGCGTACTGCTTGATCGTCTTCACGACCCCGACGACGCGGTAGCGGAACATGTTCTCGCGCGTGGGGTTCGACAGCGCCTCGGCCGATCGCGGCTGCAGCAGGTAGCGGCCCACGGCGTCGCGGCCTGGCCAGAACCGTTCGGCCAGCTGCTCATCGACGATGACGACCGGCTCGCTGTCTTCCACGTCGCTGCCGTCGAAGGTCCGCCCCGCCACCGCGGGAATACCCATCGACTCGAAGTAGCCGGACGCGACGCGTATCTGATACGGCGAGACGAAGCTCTGTCCGGGCGTCGGCGTCCAGCCTTCGGGGAAGGCAACGCTGTCGCTGCGGTTCGTGCCGAAGGGGATGTTCGTGGTGGCGCCCGCAGCCTCGACGCCGGGTATGGCGCGCACCGCGTCGAGCAGGCGCTCGAGGAACGCCAGCCGGTCGGGGTCGGTGGGATAGGCCGCCGACGGCAGCGCCACCGCGCCGGTCATGACCGAGGTGCGGAAGCCGGTATCGACCGCGAGCAGCTTACGGAAGCTCGTGAAGAGGATCCCGGCGCCGACGAGCAGCGTGCAGGCCACCGCCACCTGCCCGACGACGAGCGCCTGGCGCAGGCGTCGTGTGGTGCGGGTGCCCGTGCGGCTGCGGCCTTCGTCGCGCAGGACGGACGCCGTGCCATGAGGCGCGACGGCCTGCATGGCCACCACGCCGAGGGCCACGCCCACGAGCACGGTGAGCGCGGCGGCGTACGCCCAGACCCGCGGATCGAAGTCGACCGTGCGGCCATCGGGCACGAGCGCCAGGCCGGCGCCCGGCACGCCGCGGATGAGCGCCCAGGCCACGGCCGCGCCGATGCCGCCGCCGGCGGCGGCGAGCGCCAGATGTTCGGTCACGAGCTGGAGGCGCACCCGGGCCGGCGCCGCGCCGAGCGCCAGCCGCGTCGCGATCTCGGCGCGCCGCGCCGTCGAACGCGCCAGGGTCAGCGCGGCCAGGTTGACGACGCCGATGAGCAGCACGCACGCCACGCCGCCCCACAACAGGTACAGCGGACGGCGCACCTCGGCGACGAGCACGTCCACGACCGGCTGCGCCGCCGAGCGGAACCCCGCTTCGACGAGCACGTTCCGGAGGGCCGGGAACCGCTCGAGATTGGCGGCGTTGAGCGCGTCGAGCTGCGACTGCACGACGGTCAGCGTCGCCCCCGGCGAGAGGCGCCCCACGTGCGTCCAGTTGTTGCTGTGGCGCGAGGCGTCGCTGCGCTCCTCGGCGGTAAAGGCCGCCGGCAGCCACAACACGACCTCGTCGTCATAGAAGCGGAAGTCGCGCGGCATGACGCCGACGATCTCGTGGGGCACGCCGCCGATCGTGAGCGGCTGCCCCACGACGTTGCCGGCGCCGCCGAACCGCCGCCGCCAGAGCGCGTCACTCAGGACAACTTTGCGGTGCCGCCCCTCCTCCCCTTCGTCGTCGGTGAACGTGCGGCCCCGGGCGGCCTGTGCGCGCAGCATCGGAAAAAGCGTGGGGGTGGTGGTCATGGCGACCAGCCGCTCGGCCGCCTGATCACCGACGCTCACGCCGTGCGTGCGGAAGAGCGCCTGTTCGGCCAGCGCGGGCACGGCGGTGCGCCGATCGAAGTAGTCGGGCACACCGGAGTTGCCGCCGGCGTTGGCGGCCGCGCCGGCGTTCGGATACTGATTGCCCACCTGCACGAGGGCCTGCGGCTCCGGGACGTCCACGGCGTCGAGCAGCACGGCGTTCACGAGCGTGAAGACCACGAGGTTGGCGGCAAGACACGCCGCCAGCGTGACGACCGCGGCCGCCGTGAACGCGCGGTCGCGGCGGAAGGAGCGCCATCCGAACAGCAGGTCGCGCCCGATGCCGGTGGCCAGGCGCCACAGGCCGCCGCCGTCCTCGTCCACGGGGAGCGGCGGCGCGGGCGGCGCCGGCCGCGCGCGATGCGCGGGGCGCGACTGCGCGAGCCGGCGGATGGCGTCGCGTCCGGGCATCTCGCCGACGACCGTGCGGCTGGCCTCCTCCGGCGAGGCGCCGCCGGCGACGAGGTCCTCGTACCGATCTTCGAGGTGTTCGGCGATCTCGCGCGCGATGTCGTCGCGCACGGCCGCATCGAGGGCGGCCGCGGTGCAGCGTGTGTCGAGTTCCCGGCGCCAGTCAGCCATGTTCGACTCCTGCGATGCGGCTCACCGCCGCGGCGAAGACTTTCCACCCCTCCCGCTGCTCGGCCAGCGTGGCCCGCCCGGCCGCGGTGAGCGTGTAAGCGCGGCGGCGGCGGGCGGCCGGCGCCTCGATCCAGCGGCCGCGGATCCAGCCGCGCGACTCGAGGCGATAGAGCAGACCGTAGAGCGACGCCACATTGAAGCGTATGGCACCGCCCGATTCGTCGGCGATCCGTTTGGCCACGTCGTAGCCGTGGCGCGGCCGGCCTTCGAGCGTGGCCAGGATCAGCAGCTCGGCGCTGCCCTTCTTCAGTTCGCGGTCGAGGGTGGCGTCCATATGTGGTTATACAACATATCGCATGGCCACCTGTCGCATCACGACCGGTCGGGCCCGTTGTGAAGGATTACGGCGCCAGCCCGCGGAAGGTTTCCGGACCGACGTTGAGCGCCCGCGCGAACCCCTCGACATAGCGGCCACGGCCGAGCTCGAGCGCGCAGACCTGGAAGTCTGGCAGCGCGAGCGTGGTCTCGGCGGCCGGGAACCGCGCGATGAGCCGCGCGGCGGCCTCGGCGAAGGCCGCACTGCCCCGCGGCAGCACCCGGACGGTCGCCTGCACGCTGAGCCGCGGAATCTGCAGCGCGTCGCGGTCGGGGGTCGCCGGCACATGAATGGCCACGCCCACCGTGGCGCCCTCGGTGAGACCGCGCGTATGGCGCGCAAGACCCGAGGCCTGCACCAGGGCGGCGGTGCGGTCCGCGGTGAGCACAAACGGCAGCAGCGCCGCCACCGGGCTGCCGTCCACGACGACGGCGAGCGTCAGGACACGTTCGGTCTCGAGCAGGGCACGCAGAGCGGCACGCACGTCAGGATCCATGTCCGCATCCTACGCCCGGCGCGCCTGAACCGGAATTCTCCACCGGGCCCGGATGAATTCGCGGAGCGCCGGTGGCCACGCGCCAGCAGGGCCCGCAAATCGGCGTCCGCCGGCTGGCAGTGTCCTTGCTCGACCCCATGGGGAGGCGGTGCGGGCGCGCGACGGCGCGCGCGGACCTGAACAGCCATGAACGAGACCCGCTACGGACTCCGCGTGGATCTGCCGGTGCCCTTCGACACGGCGGTCGCGCGCGCCACCGACGCCCTGAAGACGCAGGGCTTCGGCGTGCTCACGACCATCGACGTGCAGCAGACCCTGAAGCAGAAGCTCGACCGAAGCTTCCGGCGCTACGTGATTCTCGGCGCCTGCAATCCGGTGCTCGCCGACCGGGCGCTGCGCGCCGAACTCGAAATCGGGCTGCTGCTGCCCTGCAACGTGATCGTCTACGACCGCGGCGACCACGACTCCACCGTGGCGGCGATGGCGCCGCTCCCGGCGATGGGCATGATCGGCAATCCGGAACTCGAGGCGGTCGCCGCCGAGGCCGACACACGGCTGCGGGCGGCCCTCGCGCATCTCGAGGCCAGCGCGCCACCGCCCCTCCTCACGCCCGGGCAGGCCCTCGCCGGTAGAGCACGTAGCTGAAGCGGCCGTGCAGCCAGCTTTCGGTCGTGAGATCGTCACGCCGGGAGTCCACATGTTCGTCGATGACGTGCGCGTAGTCGCCACCGAGCCGCGCGGCTTCCTGGGCGAGGCGCGCTTCCACGTGCGCCATGAGCGAGGCGTGGCACGCCTCCCAGCCCTCGCCGTGGCGTTCGATCATGCCGGCCACGCGGTCACTCACCGCCTCGACGACATGTTCGTCCATCACCTCGGCCTCGAGCGGCGGCAGGTCGCGGTGCCAGTAGACGACGGGAGGCGGGGTGGGCATGACGCCATCCTACAGGAACGCCCGGCCTTCACACCCGCGGCCCATGCCGGCCCGCATTCAAGGAATGCCGGTGATGGCCGATTGTGCAGGCATGCTGGGCGCCATCGGCCACGGACTGCAGGGCCTCACGAGCGGGTTCGACCGCCTCGACCGCGCCGCCGCGTCGATCGCGCGCGACACGGAGAGCGACCGGCTCGCCTCGAACGCCGTGGATCTGCTGAAGGCGACGCACGAGGTGCGCGCCGGCGCCGCCGTGCTGCGCGCCGCTGACGAGATGACCGGCACGATCCTCGACGTGTTCGCCTGAGCGCGCGCCCGCCCGGCGCTGTCGCCGCAGAGCCGGCGCCGGCCATCGGATAGAATGCCGGCGTCCGCCGCGCCCATGTCCTCGCCTTCCGCCGCGCCGTCCCGGACCCTCGCCTACCGCCCAGACATCGACGGCCTGCGCGCCCTCGCGGTGCTGCCGGTCATGGGGTTTCACGCGGGTTTTGCCGCGTTCGCCGGCGGCTTCGTGGGCGTGGACGTCTTCTTCGTGGTGAGCGGGTACCTCGTCACCCGCCTCATCCTGGGCGAAGGCGAGCACTTCTCGCTCGTCCGTTTCTACGAGCGGCGCGCGCGGCGCATCCTGCCGGCGCTGTTCGTCGTGCTGGCGGCCAGCCTGGCGGCGGCCTGGTGGTGGTTCCTGCCGGCCGACCTCCTGGCCTTCTCGCAAAGCCTGGCCGCCGTGCTCGGCCTGTCGTCGAACCTGTACTTCTGGCGCACCGCGCTCGACTACTTCGCGCGGCCCACCGACCTCGTGCCGCTGCTGCACACGTGGAGCCTCGCCGTCGAGGAGCAGTACTACCTGCTCTTTCCGCTGGGCGTCATGGTGCTGCGGCGCCTGGCGCCTGGCGCGATCGGCCCGACGTTTGCCGCCCTCGCCCTCGCCAGCCTGGCCCTGGCGCACTGGGGCACGACACGCGCGCCGATGGCGGCCTTTTTCCTGCTGCCGACCCGCGGCTGGGAGCTGCTCCTCGGCGCGTGGCTCGCCTGGCGCCACGACACCTCTCCGGCGCCGTTCGCGGCCACCACATCGGCTGGCGCGCGCGACCTGCTGGCAGGCGCCGGCCTCGCGCTCATCGCCGCGGCGGTCGTGCTGTATGGCCCCGACACGCGGTTCCCCGGACTCGCCGCGCTCGTGCCTACCGTGGGCACGGCTCTGGTCATCGCCTTTGCCGGGCCGCAGACGGTCGTCGGCCGCGCGCTCAGCCACCGCGCGCTCGTGGGCCTCGGCCTCATCAGCTACAGCGCCTACCTCTGGCATCAGCCGCTGCTGGCGTTCGCGCGCTACGACGCGGCCACGCCGCTCTCGACCACGGCCCTCCTCGGCCTGCTCGGGCTCTCGCTCGTGCTCGCCGCGCTCACCTGGCGCGTCGTGGAACAGCCGTGGCGCGACCGCGCGCGCATTCCCCGCCGCAGGCTCGTCGGCGCTTCGCTCGGCGCCGGCGCGATGCTCGCGGCGGCCAGCGTCGCCGGCATCACCACCGGCGGCGCGACGTTCCGTTATGCGGGCATCGACCGCGCGCTCGTGACGGGCGAACACGGCGGCAGCGCCTACGTCGTGGCCCGCTTCGATGCGCGACGCGGCGCGGCGTTCGCGCCCGGGGATCCGCGGCCGAAGATCCTCGTCATCGGCGACAGCTTCGGGCAGGACCTCGTGAACGCGCTCCACGAAGGCGGCTGGCTCGAACGGGTGCAGCTCTCCACGCGGTACGTCGCGCACTACTGCGGGAACCTCCACCTGCCGCTCGAGGCGTTCACGACGCGGCCGGCCGACTACGACCTCACGCGCTGCCCGCCGACGCTCCCCGTCACCGACGACACCCTCCGCGCGCGGATGGCCGAGGCCGACGCGATCTGGCTGGCGTCGATGTGGCAGCCGTGGCAGGTGCCACTCCTGCCCCGCAGCCTCGACGCCATCCGCGCCGTGACCGGCGGGCGGCCCGTCGTGGTCTTCGGACCGAAGTCGTTCGGCACGTTCCGCCTGCGCGATCTGCTGGGGCGGACACTCGCCGAACGGGCGGCACTGCGCTGGCCGGTCGCGCCGGGAACGGCGGCGGTCACGAGCGACCTGCGGGCGGCGCTGCCACCAGAATTGTTCGTGGACACGCAGGCGCTGCTCTGCGGCGGCGATGTGACGACGTGCCGCCTCTTCGCGCCTGACGGCGCGCTCCTGTCGTACGATGGAGCACACCTCACCCCAGACGGCGCGCGCTACGCCGGCGCGCAGCTACTGACGGCGCCGGCGCTGGCGGCCTGGCGCTAGCCGCGACGCCCCCGGAGACCACGCCATGCCTCACGTCATCGAACGCGCCACGACCGGCCGCGCCAAATGCCGCGGCTGCGGATCGGCCATTGCGAAAGACGCCGTGCGGGTGGGTGACGCGGTGCCGAACCTGTTCGCCGACAAGGAGGGCGCCGAGGCGATGCACTGGTATCACCCTCTCTGCGCCGCCTACCGGCGTCCGGAGTCCTTCCTGCAGGCGCTGGAGGGGTCGGACGTCGAGTTGCCGGACCGCGAGGCGCTCGTGGCCCTGGCCGCGGACGGTGTGGCGCATCATCG
Organism: uncultured Acidobacteriota bacterium; assembly: GCA_902826515.1. Classification (GTDB taxonomy): domain Bacteria; phylum Acidobacteriota; class Vicinamibacteria; order Vicinamibacterales; family UBA2999; genus CADEFD01. The sequence continues at coordinate 6,647 of CADEFD010000050.1, read as the reverse complement.
ACTGCCCCGCCTCGACCGCGCCGAACGTGCGCCCACCGCGCGCGCCGCCTGCCGCGCCTGCCGCGTCGCCATCCCGAAGGACGCGTGGCGCATCGCGCTGCTCTTCTGGCAGGACGGACGCTTCGCTCCGGCCGGCTTCGTGCACGCGACCTGCGCCGCCACGTATTTCGAGACCGCCGACCTGCTCGACCGGGTGCGGCACTTCACGCCGGCCCTCACCGATGCGGATGTCGAGACGCTGGCGCGCGACCTGGCCGCGGGGCCGTACGCGCCAACGGCCGCCGGAGAGTCCGACGGCCGTTGATGCCGCTACGCTGACCGCGATCAGTTCAGGTCGAACCGATCGAGGCTCATCACGCGCGTCCACGCGTTCACGAAGTCACGCACGAACTTCTGCTGCCCGTCTGCGGCGGCATAGACCTCCGCCACGGCGCGCAGTTCGGAATTCGACCCGAACAGCAGGTCCACGGGCGTCGCCGTCCACCTCACCCTCCCGGTGGTGCGATCCTTGCCCTCGTAGATGCCCTCGGCCGTCGCCGATTTGCTCCAGACCGTGTTCATGTCGAGCAGGTTCACGAAGTAGTCGTTCGTGAGCGTTCCCGGCCGCGACGTGAACACGCCGTGACGCACCTCGCCGGTCACCCCGTCGAGGGCGCGCATGCCGCCGACGAGCGCCGTCATCTCCGGCACGCTCAGCGTGAGCAGGTTGGCGCGTTCGACGAGCAACGTCGCCGGCGACCGCGTCTCACCGCGGCGGAAATAGTTCCGGAACCCGTCGGCCGTGGGCTCGAGGAAGGCAAACGACGCCGTGTCCGTGTCGGCCTGTGCGGCGTCGGTGCGGCCAGGTGTGAAGGGCACCTGCACGGCCGCGCCGGCCTTCTTCGCGGCGTCTTCGACCGCGGCGGTGCCGCCGAGCACGATGAGGTCCGCGAGCGAGATCTTCTTCCCGCCGGTCTGCGCGCGGTTGAACTCCTGCTGCAGGCCCTCGAGGCGGGCCAGCACCGTCGCGAGTTCGCGCGGGTTGTTGGCCTCCCAGTCCTTCTGCGGCGCCAGACGCAGGCGGGCGCCATTGGCGCCGCCCCGCATGTCGGTGCCGCGGAAGGTCGAGGCCGATGCCCAGGCGGTGCGCACGAGTTCCGGACCGGTGAGGCCCGAGGCGAGGATGCGCGCCTTGAGGCTCACGATGTCGGCCGCACTCACCAGCGGATGATCGGCGGGCGGCACCGGATCCTGCCAGATGAGCGTTTCACGCGGCACTTCGGGGCCGAGGAAGCGGGCGCGCGGACCGAGATCGCGGTGCGTCAGCTTGAACCACGCCTTGGCGAACGCGAGGCGGAACTCCTCGGCGTTGTCGCGGAACCGCATCGAGATCTTCTGGTAGGCCGGATCGAACCTGAGCGCCAGATCGGTCGTGAGCATGATCGGCGCATGACGCTTCGCCGGGTCGTGCGCGTCTGGCACGGTGTTCGCGGCGCGGCCGTTCGCGGGAATCCACTGGGTGGCGCCGGCCGGGCTCTTCGTCTGCTCCCAGTCGTAGGCAAACAGGTTCGTGAAGAACTCGTTGCTCCACGCCGTGGGCTTCGCCGTCCATGCGCCTTCGAGGCCGCTCGTCACGGTGTCGCCGGCGTTGCCCTTGCCGCAGGTGTTCCTCCAGCCGAAGCCCTGCTGCTCGAGTGGCGCGGCGGCCGGCTCGGGACCCACACACTTTGCCGGCGCATACGCGCCGTGTGTCTTGCCGAAGGTGTGCCCGCCGGCGATGAGCGCCACGGTCTCTTCGTCGTTCATCGCCATGCGGCCGAACGTCTCGCGGATGTCCTTCGCGGCGGCCAGCGGATCAGGCACGCCGTTCGGGCCCTCGGGGTTCACGTAGATGAGCCCCATCTGCACGGCCGCGAGCGGATTGGCCAGCTGACGGTTGCCGGTGTGGCGTTCGTCGGCCATGAACGTCTTCTCCGGGCCCCAGTACACGAGGTCCGGCTCCCAGTCGTCGGTGCGGCCACCGGCGAAGCCGAAGGTCTGGAACCCCATCGACTCGAGCGCGACGTTGCCGGCGAGCACCATCAGGTCGGCCCACGAGATCTTCTGGCCGTACTTCTGTTTCACCGGCCACAGCAGCCGGCGTGCCTTGTCGAGATTGCCGTTGTCGGGCCAGCTCATCTCGGGGCCGAGCCGCTGCTGGCCGCCGCCGGCGCCGCCGCGGCCATCACCCACGCGGTAGGTGCCCGCGGAGTGCCAGGCCATGCGGATGAAGAACGGCCCGTAGTGTCCGTAATCGGCCGGCCACCAGGGCTGCGAGGTGGTGAGCACCTGGCGGATGTCCTGCTTGACGGCGCTCAGGTCGAGCGTGGCGAAGGCCTTCGCGTAGTTGAAGTCCTTGTCGAGCGGATTCGACTCGGCGCCCCGCTGGCGGAGCGGCGAGAGATCGAGCTGGTCGGGCCACCAGAACTGGGTGGACTGCCCCGTCTGGGCCGCGGCGGGCGCCGGCGACGCCAGTGTGAGCATCGCTACCGCCAGTGCGACGAGCGACGTCGAGAGTGTCTTGTGCATGCATTTCCCCTTACGCGTTCGAAACGGACCGGGCATGACGCCCGGCCAGCCCGAGTGTGCTGTCTCCAGGCACCGTGCGTCCAAGACATCAATGGACTCATGGTGATAGCCTCAGCCTATGGACCTTGTCGCGCCCCTGCCCGTGTCGCTCCGGCAGCTGCAGTACGTCGTCGCCGTCGCGGACCTGGGCGGCTTCCGCAAGGCGGCCGACGCCTGTCACGTCTCGCAGCCGTCGCTCAGCGCCCAGATCGCGCAGGCCGAAGCGGCCCTCGGCGTGACGGTGTTCGAACGCAACCGCCGGCAGGTGCGGGTGTCGGCGGCCGGGCACGCCATCGTGGCGCAGGCGCGCGCCGTGCTGGTCGCGGCCGGCGATCTGGTGGAACTCGGCCGCCAGCTCGCCGATCCCTTCACGGGCACACTCCGCATCGGCGTCATCCCCACGATCTCGCCCTATCTCCTGCCGGAGATCGCGCCGGCGCTCGCCCGCGCCTATCCGCGGCTGACGATCGTCTGGCGCGAGGATCACACGAGCGGGCTCGTGCGGCAGGTGAACGACGGCACGCTCGATGCGGCGGTGCTGGCGCTCGAGGCGGACCTCGGCACCCTCGAACACGCGCCGCTCATGCGCGATCCGTTCCTGCTGGCCGCCGCGCCGGAACACCGGCTGGCGCGGCCGACGCGGCGGGCGCGTATCCAGGACCTCGACGACGAAGGAGTGCTGCTCCTCGACGACGGCCACTGCTTCCGCGATCAGGCGCTGCAGCTCTGCGCCCGCGTCGGCGCACGCGAGGCCGGCTACCGCGCCACGAGCCTTGCGACCCTCGTGCAGATGGCGAGCGCCGGGCGAGGCGTGACGCTGCTGCCGTCGATTGCGCTGCCGGTCGAGAACCGCCGCGGCCAGCTCGTGGTGCGCGAGTTCACGGCGCCCGGCCCCGGGCGCACGATCGCGCTGGCGTGGCGGAGAGGGTCGGCGCTCGCCGCGTCGTTCACGTTGCTGGCGGCGGCCATGAAGCGCGCCGTCGAGGCAGAGCGGCCGCCCGCCGCGATGCGGAGTCTGCATCGTGCGAGCTGAGCCTCGGGGTGTGACCGGCCGGCGAGCCGAGCCCGACGCCCTCACGCGATTCCTGCGGTGCTGCGCCGCAATCGACCTCGACGACGACGACGCCGCGAACACCAGACGGGCCGCGTCAGACGTGCGTGACTGGAGCCGGCTGGCCGACCGCGCCGAGGAACACGGACTGGCCCCGCTGGTGCGGCAGCACGCGCGCATGCTCGGAATCGACGTGCCTGCCGCGGTCTCGACGCAACTGACGGCGCTGGCGATCCGCCACCGCGCCGCCGCCGGAGCGCTGACGGCGAGCCTCCTCGAAATCGCCGACCGATGCACGACGCGCGGCATCGAATTCGTCGTCCTGAAGGGTGGTGTGCTCGCGCACGACATCTATTCGCGTCCGGAACTGCGACCGGCGCGTGACCTGGACCTGCTGGTCGCACCGGCCGACGCGGACCGCACGATGGACGTGCTGCGCGCGCTTGGCTTCCGCCATTCCGGAGAACATACGGTCTGGGCTCATCATCATCTGCCCGCCGTCTCCCGCGTGCACTCGGGTTACACGACCACTGTCGAAGTCCATCTCGACGCCATCAGCTTCGACCAGGCGGAACGGCTGACGCTCTCCAGCGCGCGGGAACCGCTGCGAGCGATTTCGATCTCGGGACAGCACGTCCCTGCGTTCGGGCATACCGACATGCTCCGCCACCTCACCGCGCACCTTCTCGAACCCAGAACCGAGACCCGACTCATCGGCGTGGCTGACCTCGTCGGATACGCCGTCCGTCACGTGGACGCGATCGACTGGTCCCGGCTGCGACACACCTGCCCCCGCGTGACCAACACGTTGAGCCTCATCCACCTGTTGCGGCCGTCGCCGCCGCCACTTCGTTTCCTCGCGACGGGCCTTGCCGGCCAGACGGTCGAGGGCGTCGGTTTCGGCCTGGCTCCGCTCGGCGAGGTGTCCTTCAGGGACGCCGAAACGCTGCGGCGCCTCATCTGGCCGCCAGACTGGTGGATGCATGCCTACTACGGCATACCGCCTGGCGGGCGGCTGGCGCCGGCGCGGTGGCGCAGCCACCTGCCGATGGTCACGTTCTGGGCCCTGCGACGCGCGATGCCTGCAACACGCATCCACGTTCGCACCCGGCTCGAAGGCGTCCTCCGGGGGCTCGCCGCCGGGCGCTAGAATGGCCACGTGAACCTCGACCGGGTGCCTCGCCACGTGGCCGGTTTCCATCTCGACGTGATGGACGGTGAAGTGTTGCTGTATCACCCGGGCCTGACGCGCGCCCTGCGCTTGAACGAGACGGCCGCGCTCGTCTGGCGTCTGTGCGACGGACGCAGCACGATCGGCGACATCGCCGGGACGCTTGGCGACGTGTTTCCGCAGCAGGCCGACGCGGTTCGCATGGACGTCGTGGACGTGGTGGCGCGCCTCGAGGCCGACGGCGCGATCGAAGTCGGATGAGCGCGGCCGGCGTCCGCGCGGTGGCGTTCGGCGGGCTCGTGACCCACGTCGAAGCCAATGGCGAGGCGGCGCTACGGGTGCTCGATTTCCTGTACCCGGCCGCGGACGTTGCGCCACTGGCACGGGCGGCATCGGACCTGACGATCGCGTCGGACACGGCCGGCGTGTTCGACGTGGCCAGAGGCGGCATCCTCCTGTACCGGGGCCGGGAGACAGGCGAGGCCGCGCGGGTGTTGCAGGGGGCCGTCACCGAGTGGCTGGCGGCCGGCTGCGCCAGTGGCCTGGCGTTTCACGCGGGAGCCGTGTGTCGTCGTGGCCGCGCGCTCCTGCTGCCTGGCGGCACCGGCGCCGGCAAGACGACCCTCGTGGCGCACCTCGTCAGCCAGGGCGCGGACTATCTGACCGACGAGTTGTCGTTCGTACCGGCCGGCACCAGCACGGTGTGCGGACTGCCACGCCCGCTGAACGTGAAAGCGTCCGGACGCCCATTCGTGCCTGCCGCTGCCGCGCTGTGGGACACGATGGGAAGCCCCGTCGGAGCCCTGCTCAGACCACCATCCGGCCGCGTGAATGGCGCAACCGAGATGCCCACGCTGGCCGGAGTCGTGTTCCCGCAGTTCGAACCGTCGGCGTCGGCCGAGATGGAGCCCATGACCGCCGCAGAATGCGGGCTTCGGCTGCTCGAGTCGCTGCTCAACGCGCGCAACCTGCCGGAGCACGGGTTCGGCGGTGTCACGCACCTTGCGCGCCTGGTGCCGGCATGGCGACTTCGCTACGGCACGGCCGACATCGCCGCCGCCCGCGTCCTGCAGGACGGGCCCCTGATCTGATCCGCGATGGGTCAGAAGCGCCAGGCACCTGTCCCTTCGGACAGGTTGCCTTCGTGCGGGTCCCTGTCCATGATGACCAATTCGACGGTCCGCCACGACCGGCAACCGTGGTGAAGGGGGAACGCGTGCAGAACGACAACTCACCACGGCGCACCTCGCGGCGCCGCGCCATGGCGCGACTCGCGGCGGGCGGCGGCGCGGCCGCCGCGACGCAACTGCTGCCGACGCGGTGGACCAGACCCGTCGTCGATACGATCGTGATTCCGTTGCATGCGCAGTCGTCGGCGTCTGGCACGATCGCGTATAGCGTACCCGGCACCTATCAGTTCACCGTGCCGTCGGCCGTGACACAGGTGCGGGTCGTGGCCTTCGGCGCGGGCGGCGGGCAGGGCTCCGGATTCGCGGCCGGCAATCTGGGGAATCTGCAGCAGCCGTCGGCTGGCGGGGCTGGCGGAAACGCCACGGCCACGATCGCCGTCGTCGCCGGGCAGATTCTTGACGTCGTGGTCGGTGGCAGGGGCACCAACGGCGGCAACGGCGTGACCGGCCAGGGTGGCGCCAACGGCGGGGGTAATGGCGGCCCCGCAACCGGGACGATCCTTGGCGGCGGCGGGGGCGGCGGCGCGTCGATCGTCACACGTGCCGGAACGGTTCTCGTGGTCGCGGGCGGCGGCGGAGGTGGCGGCGCCGGTTTGAAGCGTACCGGGATTCTGCGAGACCGAATTCGTTGAATCAGGCCACCTTGGCC
>CADEFD010000049.1 GCA_902826515.1 uncultured Acidobacteriota bacterium | reverse complement strand
AGCCGCCGCAGCCAGGGCGCCATCTGGTTCCAACTCGCACAAATGGGGCTCACCATCACGCCATCCATGCCAGTCAACGACTTGCGGGCGACGGATCGCGTGATCGCACGCCGGAATCGAACCAGCGCGACCACCTGTTCCACTGCTCCTGCCCCGTCCCGGAATCAGCTATTCTGCTGCCATGGGTTCGATCGCCGAGCTCGATCGCCGCGCTGCCAGCGCCACGCCAGACTCGCGGGTCCCACAGGAGCGCGTGGTCCAGTGGCTTCGGACGTGGGGCACGTCCAACTTTCGACCGTGGCCGGACCCGTAGAAATCGAGTGGTCGCTCGACGCACTCGCCGATCTCAATCGATTCGCCGCGTTCCTCCACGACCAGGTCCCTGATCTCGCCGCACACGTTGCCGGTGAGCTGGTGGCAAGGACTGACGTGCTCCGGCGCCATCCACTGCTGGGACGCCCACTCGGTCATCGCCGCGAATACCACGGCCGCGAGCAGCGATAACAGCGATCCGCCTCCGTCAGGCGACCCTCCGAAGGCCATCCCCGATTCCTGCCGGGCTCACCAGCCGTCGCCCCTTGTTCCACGCGAGGGCTGATCAGTGAACGACGTCCGCGAGCACCACGCGACCATTCAGCGCCTGAACCGGCCGGCTGTTGTCGTGGATGATCGCTTCGAACGTGCGGACCTGCTGCGTGTCGAGTTCAATGGGGGTGGACAACACGATCCACTCGACCCCCTCCGAACACGGCGGCGTCGTCAGGGAGCCCTGGTAGCGGTACGACGCATGGGATGGCGGCAGGAGCGCGTCCACGTCCACCGTGACGTGCTCGTAGTGTGTCTCGACGCCCTTCGCGCGCGGCAGGTTCGCCCAGACCGGCTCGAACGCCGGGTTGTGGCGGCCTTCCGCGATGAGCACGCCGACGACTGCGAGCGTGCCGGCGGCGGAGCGATGCACCATGTGCATCTCCATGGGATAGCGGCGTCCCGACAGCGTGTGTTCGCTCGGACTGTGGAAGTGGTACTGGACGAGGTCGAACGGCGTCGCGCCGAGACTCAGGGTGTCGCCGTCGTCGTAGTTGATTTGAATCGTGTGGCCGTTGTTGATGCCGTCGGCGACGTGCTCGTGATGCGCGATTCGCAGGGCGGCCGGCGGAAACTGCAGCGTCACCCGCGGCACTTCCCCGCCGCGGCTCGGCAGCACGATGTCGATGGGCGACTGCCGCTGGCCATCCCGGCACAGGGCGAATCGCGGGCTCAACTCGCCCCAGTGCTCGGGCCCCTCGGCGCCTTCGTAGTGCCAGACCGGCTCGTCGGCTCCTGGTGCCACCGACGGCCGCGACGTCAGTTGCGGCGCCCGGCCGCAAGCGGCCACCGCGAGCAGACACGAGATGGCGGCGCGACGCACGGCGACGGTGAGCGTTGTGATGGTCATATGAATTGCCATAGGGCGATGCCTGCGATAGCCTTGCCGGGCTGAATGGCCGCCACACCCGGCGACCGACGCCCGATGCCCGCCACCTCACTCCAGACGTTCAAAGCGCGGTTCTTCCGCGCGCTCGCGCACCCCACCCGCATCCGGATCCTCGAGACCTTGATCAAAGGTGATCGCTCCGTGCAGGAGCTCCAGGAAGCGCTTGACCTGGAACAGCCGGTCGTCTCCCAGCAGTTGGCGGTGCTGCGCAACCAGGGCATCGTGACCTCCGCGAAGCAGGGGCTGTCGGTACGCTACGCCCTGCGTGACCCGGCCATCGAGGAACTCCTCACGGTGGCGCGCCGCATCTTCGACAATCACCTCGTCGACACCGGCAGCATGCTCAAGGAACTCCGCCGCGAGGCCAGACGCGCGTAGGTGCGCTGGCGTGCGCACACGCCGTCAGCGCCGGCTCAGATCGGCGCGCGAGACAGATCACGCGCGATCTCGTCGCCCAGGCCGGAGAACTGCTCGCGCAACGCCTGCGCACGCTCCAGCGCCGCCTGGAAGTGCGGCACGATGTTCTTTTCACCCACATGGTGCATGAACTCAGAGTCGTGCAGCAGCGCGGCCGGCTGGGCCCGCGCGCCGCACAGGATGAGGACGCGGCCCGACGTCCTGAGCCGGTCGCTGAGTGCTTCGAGAGCGTGCAGGCCTGTCGCGTCAATGGCGCTCATGTGCCGCAAACGCAGGATCACCATGGGGGCGAATGCCGTCAGGTCCGCGGTGGCGTCGGCCAGTTTGTCGGTCATGCCGAAGAGGAACGGACCGTGGATGCGCAGCAGCGTGACATAGGGCGGCACCGGCTTGTCCTGCAGCGCGTGGACGCGGCCGCGCTCGATGTCGTGTTCGGTGAGCGTCGACACGACCGTCGTCTCGGTGACCCGGTAGATATAGAGCAATGCGGCGAGCGCCATGCCCACCTCGACGGCCAGCGTCAGGTCGGCCGCCACGGTGAGCACGAAGGTCATGGCCCAGACAGACTTGTCGGCCCAGCCCAGCTTCCAGATGCTGCCGATCTCGCGCCACTCTCCCATGTTGTAGGCAACGACGAACAGCACCGCCGCCAGCGTGGCCAGCGGCACATGCGTGGCCAGCGGTGCCAGCAGCAGGATGATGCCGAGCAGCGTGCACGCATGCACGATGCCTGACACCGGCGTCCGGGCGCCGGACCGGACGTTCGTGGCGGTGCGGGCGATGGCGCCGGTGACGGGAATGCCGCCCACGAGCGGCGAGAGCAGGTTCCCGATCCCCTGCCCCATCAGTTCCGCGTGCGAGTTGTGCCGTTCGCCGGTCATCGAGTCGGCCACCACGGCCGACAGCAGGCTCTCCACCGCCGCCAGCAGCGCCACCGTCATCGCCGACGGCAGCAACGGCAGAATCAGGTCGGCGCGGAACTCGGGAATGGCAAACGGCGGCAGCCCGCTCGGAATGCCGCCGAACCTCGAGCCAATCGTCTCGACAGGAAGCCCGAACATCGCGACCGCGCTGGTCCCGAGAGCCAGGGCGACGATGGAACCCGGCACGCGCGTCACGACGCGTGGCACCACCAGAATCAGCACCAGCGACAGGGCGGCGAGCGCAAGCGCGGCCGGGCTCCACAGGTGAAGGCCGGCCGCCAGGCTCGACATCCGCGCGAAGAATTCACTGGGCGGCTCTGGAATCGCCAGGCCCAGGAAGTCCCTGATCTGGGTCGAGGCGATGAGCAGCGCGATCCCGTTGGTGAATCCGATGACAACCGGACGAGGGATGAACTTGACCGCCTGCCCAAGGCCCGTGACGGCGAGGAACACCAGGATCAGGCCGGCCATCATTGTGACCATCAGCAGGCCCGAGAGACCGTGCGCGGCGATGATCCCGGCGACGATGACGACAAACGCACCCGTGGGGCCACTGACCTGGACGCTGGAGCCGCCCAGAAGAGACACGACGAAGCCGCCGATGATGGCGGTGTAGATGCCCGCTTGCGGCGTCACCCCCGAGGCGATGCCGAAGGCCATCGCGAGAGGCAGCGCCACGACACCCACGGTGAGACCGGCCACGACGTCCGCTGCGAAGACCCGGCGGTCGTAGCGGACCAGCATCTCGAGCAGCTTGGGGCGCCACGTCGCCCAGGGGATGCGGGGCAAATCAGTGCCTTTCATGCGGTGTCGCTGCAGGCGCCGGCGGCAGGCAGCGCGCAACGCCACTCGCGCGGCCTTCCCCGGCCCACGACGTCAGTATATATTATGTTATTTGCATATATGAATATAAAGCACCGCCACTGGCCCCGCGTCGGGCTGCCGGCCTACTTGATCTGGAACGTCCCGTCCGGCATGGTCTCGCGGTGCGCGGTGTGGCAGTTCGCACACGCGGCGGTCAACTCCTTCGCGGAGTAGGCGACACCCTCGAGGCTGCGCTGCTGCGAGGAGACCCGCAGATCCGACGCCGCCTTCGCGGCCGTGCGCACCATCGGCAGCACCTCGGGGGACCTGGCGGACCAGTACTTCTCGATGACCAGGAACGAATCGACGATCGTCGCCGCGTGTTTCTCGATGGCGTCGTAGTCTTCCGCGGCCGTCGCCGTGGCCGCCGCGGCCTGAGCGCCGGCAATGGCCTGCATGGCGCTGGCAAAGTCGCTCGGCGGCTTCTCGGACGCCAGAACGGTGAGTGCGAGCAGCCCGACGAACCCGCACATGATGAACATCCATCCCTTGCGCATGGTCGACTCCCTTCGCGTCGCGCGGCCCCTGCCGGCGACCTCAGGGCGACAATAGCAGAGCTGGCTTTGGCCGCGTGACCTCGCGGCGCACGTTGCAAACTATGACGTTTGGTACGTGGCCGCGTCGGGCCGTCACGCCCAGAAGCCCGTGACCGCCGTCACGCGGCCATCCGCGTCGAAGTCGAACACGTTGGAGCCGGCGGAACGCGGCGTGCCGTCGGGCCCGGTGGCGGTCCAGTCCGCGATGGCCCGCCACTGGCAGTGCCTCACCGGTCCGGTGCGCGCCACCCGCATGCCGGGCATGAAGCGATGGATGGCGGCAAGATGCGCGCGCAGGTCGTCGAGCGACGTCACGCAGCTGTAGCGATCGTGAAACGCCACGGCCGGACTCGCCAGTTGCCCGACGGCCTGGTCGCGCCGCGCCGCGTCGCCGTCGTTCCAGGCCTCGAACCAGCCGTCCACGACCGCCTCGGCCCTGGCCATCACGATGTCACTGACACGATTGGCGAACACCGACAGCTGGTAGCGCCAGCCCTGCACGTGGGCGTCGCGCGCGGCAGCATCGTCGAACGCATGCGAAAGGTGCAGCGTGGTGCCGTCCGGATGGTCGTCCAGCCGGATCGTCACCAGGCTCGCCGCCGGCTGGCCGCCAGGCGTGGCGTAAGTGAAGACGATACGGGCCGGGGCGGCGATCTCCACGACCTCACCGTGTACCTCGACGCCGTTCGGATGCCGGATGAATACGCGCCCGGCGACTCGCGGGTCGATCGACGAGCCCTCGCCCCACCACGCCGCCCACCGGGCCGAGTCGGTGAAGAACGAGAACACGGTGTCGCGGCGGGCGCGGATGAAGAGGGCGCGATCGAGCTGGTGCGGGAAGACGCTCACGATGCGGACCTCCGGGAGAGACGGCGACGACGGCGGGGCGTGCCGGGCCGTGGGCCGCGGCGGGTCTCGGCCAGCTCGGCGGCCACGCGCAGCCGCCACAGAGCATCCCCCCACATGCGTTCGAGGGCGCTGCCCACCGCGCCGAGCGCCTCTCGCCTGACGCGATACACCCGCCGCTGGCCGTCGGTGCGGCGTTCAACCAGGCCGGCCTCGAGCAGCACTTTCAGCTGCAGGGACACAGCAGCGAAGGAGACGTCTGGCATGGCGGCGCTGACATCGCCGGCCGCCCGCTCCCCCGTCCACAGCAGGCGCAGGATCTCCTGCCGGCGGGGCGAAGCAAGGGCGGTCAGCGCGTCGTGCGTCACGATTCGTATTTAAGATTAAACTAAAATACAAGTCAAGCACGGCCGCACGCAGCAGTTGACTTATTCCGTTATGGGAATGTAAAACGTCCTGGTGCCCCGCGCCGCCACCACGTCCGACGCTTTCAACGCCATTGCCGAGCCGCGACGCCGTCACATCCTCGAGCTGCTCGCGCACGAGGAGCGTTCGGTGTCCGAGATCGCCGCGGCGCTGGATCTGGGCCAGCCCTCGGTGTCGAAGCACCTGCAGGTGCTGCACGGCGTGGGGCTGGTGACACAGCGGCGCGAGGGACGCCACGTCATGTACCGCACGAACGCCGAGACCGTCCGCACCATCCATGAATGGAGCCGCCTGTTCGCCAGACACTGGCGCGGTCAGCTCCGCCGCATCAAGACCCACGCCGAGGAGGACCGATGAGTACCACTGCGTCGCCCGTTGACACGTTCGCGATCACCGACACCATTCTGGTGCGCGCGTCGATCGAGAAGACGTTCGCCTCGCTGCTCGTGCAGATGGGCCGTCAGAATGAAACACACGAGGGCGTGCCCATGCCCATGGTGATCGAGCCGCATCCGGGTGGGCGCTGGTACCGCGAGCTCGGCGGCGACGACGGCCATCTGTGGGGCTTCGTGCAGAGCATCAAGCGGCACTCGCTGCTCGAGATCTGGGGGCCGCTCTTCATGTCCACCGGCGCCATGTCGAACCTGCAGTACCGCCTGCAGGAAACCGGCGACGGCACGATGATCACCTTCACGCACACGATGTTCGGGCCGATTCCCGACGGCATCCGGCCGAACCTGGGCGCCGGCTGGGCCGCCCTGCACGCCCGCGTCCGCGCGGCGGCCGAAGAAGACGGCGGCGACCTGCTCGCCTAGGAGACGTCCATGACCATCATCGAGACCTTGCTCGCTGAACTCGAACAGGAAGCCGTCACCACCAGGCGCGTGCTCGAACGTGTGCCGGGGGACCACCTCGGGTGGCGTCCGCACCCGAAGTCGATGTCACTCGGGCAGCTCGCCCTGCACATCGCCACCGTACCGGGCAGCGTGGCGCGGCTCGCCTCGGAGCTGACGCTGCCCGCGCCGCCGGATTTCGCGCAGGCGGAAGCCGCGCACGCGAGCGAACTCGTGCCGGCGCTGACCGAGAGCGTCGCGGAGGCGCGTCGCCTCCTCGGCGGGCTCGACGACGCGGCCATGGCGGATACCTGGCGCCTGCTGGCCGATGGCCAGGAACTGATGGCGATGCCGCGGGGAGCGTTGCTGCGCGCCATCATGCTGAACCACTGGTATCACCACCGCGGACAGCTGCTGGTGTACCTGCGTCTGCTCGACGTGCCGGTGCCGTCGGTCTACGGCCCGACCGCCGACGAAAGCCCGTTCCGCGCCGCCACCGCGACGTAGGCGCGGTGGCCGTGCGGCGACACGCGCGACGGCACGCTCATCGTGACGTCGTGGCCGCGACGGCCGACACCCGCCACACCGTGTTCCCGACATCGTCGGCCACGAGCAGTCCGCCGCGGCCGTCCACGGCCACGCCGACGGGCCGCCCCATCGCGTCGCCGTTCTCGCGGACGAAGCCGGTCAGCACCTCGACCGGCTGTCCGCGCGGCCGTCCGTTCTCGAAGGGCACGAAGATCACCTTGTAGCCGCTCCGCGGCTCACGGTTCCACGAGCCGTGTTGTCCGACGAACATCCCCTGGCGGAACGACGGGCCCAGCATGTTGCCGCTCGCGCTCGCCAGCCCGAGCGACGCGGTGTGTGCGCCGAGCGCATAGTCGGGCACGATCGCGCGCGCCACCAGGTCGGGCCGCTGCGGCTCGACGCGCGTGTCCACATGCGCGCCGAAGTAGCTGAACGGCCAGCCGTAGAACCCGCCGTCCTTCACGGCCGTCATGTAGTCGGGCACGAGGTCCGGGCCCAGTTCGTCGCGTTCGTTCACCGCCACCCAGAGGGCCCCCGTCAGGGGCTCGATGGCCATCCCCACCGGGTTGCGCAGGCCGGTGGCGAAGACGCGCTGCGCGCCGGTCGTCAGATCGAGTTCCCATACTTCGGCGCGGCCCTCTTCTTCGGCCAGGCCGTGTTCCGCGACGTTGCTGTTCGACCCGATCGCGATGTAGAGCCGGGTGCCGTCGGCATCGGCCACGATGTTCTTCGTCCAGTGATGGTTGCGCGGCCCGGCCGGCAACTCAAGCACGCGCGCCGGCGCCGCCGCCGCCATCGAGGCGCCAGGTTCGTAGGCGACCTTGACGACGGCATCCGTGTTGGCCACGTAGAGCGTGTCGTGCACGAGCGCCATGCCGAACGGCGCGTTCAGCCCGGTGAGAAACGGCGTGTGCCCCTCGGCCACTCCGTCGCCGTCGGCATCGCGCAGCAACGACAGGCGGTTCGCGCTCGGCGCCGCGCCGCCGGCCTGCGCCTGGAACCGTTTGAACAGCTTGCCGCGCAACCCCTCGTCGTCCTGCGGACGTTCCGGGGCGTTGGTCTCCGCCACCAGCACATCGCCGTTCGGCAGCACGTACAGCCATCGCGGATGGTCGAGGCGGGCGAACGCCGTCACCTGCAGGCCCGGCGCGGCCACGGGGCGCGCGTCGCCCGTCCAGCCGACGGCCGTGACCACGTTGATCTCGGGGATGAGGCTCGTCTCCGGCTCGACGATCGTCGGCGTCTCGCCGATCGTGGCCGACTCCGGCAAGGTCGAGCGTCCGGCGCAGGCAACCGCGGCGACGAACAACGGCACGAGCAGCGCGAGACGTGGAGTCGAGTGTGCCATGACCACGGTGTACGCAAAAGACAGACCCGGACGCGTACGCCCGCCCGGCGCCGCGAGCGGCCCAACTCGAATCGCCCGATACGTACTTTGAGTAAGCGCTGTCTCATGTGACACGCGTGGACGCGTCAGGAGCTGGCAGTGTTCTTGATATGCCACTCGCTGTGCGCCTCTGTGGATGGGGTTTCGTCGGTGCGGCGATGCTGACGGCGGCGGTGCCCGCCGTGGCGGCGCAGCCGCTCTCCACGCTCGAGCCAGCCGGCGTCGATGCCGAGCGCATCGCCGTGTTCTTCTGGTGGATGGGCATCGGGGCTGGCATCGTGTGGCTCGCCGCGATGAGCTTCGTGGCGTACTGCCTGTGGCTGCCGTCGCGTTCACGCCAGGCGCCGTCCCCCCGGCGCGTGGTCGTCACCGGAGGCATGGTGCTGCCCTCGGTGCTGCTGGCCGTGCTCGTCGGTGGCATCGTGCCCCACACGAACGACTTCGTCGATACGGGCGCGGCGGACGGCGCGTTGCGCGTGCGCGTCGCCGGCGAGCAGTGGTGGTGGCGCGTGCGTTATCCGCGGCCCGACGGCGGCGACGTCGAACTGGCCAATCAGCTGCGCGTGCCCGCCGGGCGCACGACGCATGTCGAGTTGTCGAGCGACAACGTGATCCACGCCTTCTGGGTGCCGTCGCTCGCCGGCAAGATCGACATGATCCCGGGCCGCACGACCTACCTGACCCTCGAACCCACGCGGGCGGGAACCTTCCGCGGCGTCTGCGCCGAATACTGCGGCACCTCGCACGCCCGGATGACCTTCGATGTCGTCGTGCTCGCGCCTGACGACTTCGAGCGCTGGCTCATGGCCGAAGCCGGTCCCGCGCGCGCCCCCGAGACGGCGCTCGGCCGCGCCGGCGCCGCGGCCTTCGTCGACAGCGGCTGCGGCGGGTGTCATACCGTGCGGGGCACGCCGGCCGCCGGCGTCATCGGACCGGACCTCACACACGTCGGCGCGCGCCGCGGCGACGCGTCCGTCCTGCCGCACGCAAACGACGACCTGGAGGTCTGGCTGCGACAGCCGGACCTCGTCAAACCCGGCGCCCTGATGCCGCCGTTTGCGGCCCTCGGCGCGCCCAGACTGCAGGCGCTCGTGTCGTACCTGCGTGAGCTGCGATGAGGCCGCTGCCTCCGGCCGACGCCGCCACGGCCGATCTCGATCCGCCCGCGACGCCGGCGCCACGGGCCGTCCGCAACGCCCAGGAAGCGCGGCTGCAACAGGCGTGGGCGGTGCCCACGGGCTGGCGCTACTGGTCGGCCGTCAACAACACCGTCGTGGGTCAGTGGTACGTGGCCGTCACGCTGCTGTTCTTCCTCTTCGGCGGCGTGCTGGCGCTGCTCATGCGGCTGCAGCTCGCCAGTCCCGAGAACACGGTGCTGTCGGCGGACCGCTACAACCAGATCTTCACCGTGCACGGCTCGGTGATGATGTTCCTGTTCGCGATCCCGATTTTCGAAGCGGTCTCGATCCTGTTCCTGCCGCAGATGCTCGGCGCCCGCGAACTGCCCTTCCCGCGGCTCTCGGCCTTCGGCTTCTGGGCCTTCGCGATTGGCGGCGTGTTCCTCTGCGGCTCGCTCTTCTTCGACGCCGCGCCGAAGGGTGGGTGGTTCATGTACCCGCCGCTCACGAGCGGGTATCAACCGGGTGTCGGCGCCGACATCTGGCTGCTCGGCTTCTCGTTCATCGAAGTGGCGGCGATCGCCGCGGCGGTCGAACTCATCGTCGGCGTGCTGCGCAGCCGCCCGCCGGGCATGCGGCTGAACCTGATGCCGCTCTATGCGTGGTACGTGCTGGTGGCGGCGTTCATGGTGCTCTTCGCGTTCCCGCCGCTCATCGCCGGCACCATGATGCTCGAACTCGAGCGCGCGCTCGGCTGGCCGTTCTTCGATCCGCGCGGCGGCGGCGACCCGCTGCTCTGGCAGCACCTGTTCTGGATCTTCGGCCACCCCGAGGTCTACATCATCTTCCTGCCGTCGGTCGCGCTCGTCGCCATGATCGTGCCGACGGTGGCCCGCCACCGCATCGTCGGCTACAGCTGGGTGGTGCTGGCGGCGCTCGGCACGGGATTCCTCAGCTTCGGCCTCTGGGTCCACCACATGTTCACGACCGGCCTGCCGGGATTGACGCTGGCGCTCTTCTCCGCGCTGTCGGCCGCCGTGGCGGTGCCGACCGCGGTGCAGTTCTTCTGCTTCGCGGCGACGCTGGCCGCGGGGCGACGGGTGCGATGGTCCGTGCCGCTGCTCTTCGTCATGGGGGGCATCGCCACCTTCGTCATCGGCGGACTCACCGGGCTGATGGTGGCCATGGCGCCGTTCAACCTGCAGGCCCACGACACGTTCTTCGTCGTCGCGCATCTGCACACGGTGCTCATCGGCGGCGCCGTGTTCCCCCTCCTGGCCGGGCTCTACTACTACTACCCGCTCGTGAACGGCCGTCTGCTGTCCGACCGCCTCGGACGTGTGGCCTTCGGCCTGGTGTTCACGGGCTTCAACGCCACCTTCATGCCGATGCACGTGCTCGGGCTGCTCGGGATGCCGCGGCGCGTCTTCACCTACCAGACCGGGCTGGGCTGGGACACGCTGAACCTCGTGGCCACGGTGGGTGCGATGGTGCTCGCCGCGGGGTTCGCCGTCGTCGCGTGGGACGTCGTCCGCCCGTCGCGCACGAAGGCGCGGTCGCCGCGCAATCCCTGGCGCGCCGGCACCCTGGAGTGGCTGCCGCCCCTGCCGAATCCGTCGTGGGGCATGCGGACCATCCCGGAGATCGATGCCCGGTACCCGCTGTGGGATCAGCCGGGACTGGTCGAAGCCTACGACGCGGGGAGATTCTTCCTCCCTGACGCCGCCGAAGGGCGGCGGGAGATGCTCGTCACGAGCACGGTGGACGCCGCGCCGCAGCAGTGCCTGCGGATCCCCGGTCCCACGTTTCTCACGCTGTGGGCGGCGCTCGCCGTGGGTGGCATGTTCGTCTTCGCCACCTTCAAGCTCTACACGCTGGCGGCCGTCAGCACGGTGCTGTCACTCGCGGTCATTCTCGTGTGGTTGTGGACCGGCACCGGAGAGATCCCTGAATCCGACGACAAGGACGTCGGCCTCGGCGTGCGCCTGCCGCTCTACCTGCGCGGACGTGACGGGGTGGGCTGGTGGGCGATGTGTATCACGATGCTGGCCGTGTTCACGGCCTTCATCGCCGTGCTCTTCGGCTACTTCTTCTACTGGACGCTCGATGCGCGCTTTCTGCGGGAGGCGCAGCACGGACCGGGTGTGGCCGGGCCTGCCGCCGCGGCGGCCATCGTGGCGGGATCATGGGCGGCCACGGTCGTCGCGCGACGGGCCAATGCCGCGGATCGCGCGCGGGCGTTCTACGGCGCGATGGCGGCGGCCGTAGCCTGCGCGGGTCTTGGCCTCGTGGCGCTCGTGCGCACCGTCACGGCCGGTGATCTCGACCCGACAACCAGCGCCTATGCCGCCACCGTCTGGCTGCTCGTCGTGTGGTGCGCGGTGCACGTCGGCCTGGGCATCGTGATGCACCTCTACTGCGCGGCGCGCCGATGGGCCGGACGGATGACGGCGCGGCACGACATCGACATCGGCAACGTGACCCTCTTCTGGCACTTCACGGTCGTGACGGTGCTGCTCGCGATGGCAGTCGTGGCCGGCTTTCCCGCGGCGGGAGGGATCGGATGACCGGCGCGGCGTCGTCCGCACGGGCGTCGTCGCTGTGGCGCCTCGCGGCGCCACCGATCGTGTGGGCGGCACATTTCGGCGCCTGTTACGCTACCGCCGTCGCGGCATGCGGACGCTGGAGCGACAGTGGGCATGCCGGGGCCGTGCCGCTCCTCGTGGCAATCTGGAGCGCGGTTGCCCTCGGGGCGCTGGCCGTGTGTCTGGCGACCGGCTCCCGGGGAGGCGCGGTGCTCGAACCGGCGCGCGCGCTCGACGACGACACGCCGGCGAGCCGGGCCGCGTTTGTCGCGACGACCAACGCGCTGCTGGTCATGGTGAGCGGCCTGGCGGTGATGTTCGTGGCCGCCGCCGCGTGGATGGTGCCGCAATGCCGCTGACCGGACGGGCGTCACTCGCGGCGGCCGCGCTCGTTGCCGCCGGCTGGATCGGCGCCGGGGTGCCCGTGTCGCGCGACTCGTTCACCGGCCACATGGCCCTGCACCTGCTGGTCGTGACGGCGGCATCGCCGCTGCTGGCGCTGGCCGTGCTGCGTCGGCGCGGGCCGGCGTCGCGCGCACTGCGTCTCGTGACACCGCTGCCGGCGTCGCTCGTCGAACTCGTCGTGGTCTGGCTGTGGCATGTGCCGCCGCTGCATCATGCCGCCCGCACCAGTCTCGCGGCTTTCATTCTCGAGCAGGGGATGTTCCTCGCTGCGGGACTGCTCTTCTGGCTGTCGATCGTCGGCGTGGCCGTGCGCGATCGCGGCCGCGCTGCCGGCAGCGCCGTCGTGGGGCTCGTTCTGACCCTGGCCCACATGACGCTGCTCGGCGCGCTGCTCGCCCTCGCACCGCGAGTGCTGTATGGGCACAGCCCCACCCTCGAAGCGCTGGCCGACCAGCAGAGAGGCGGCGCCCTGATGCTCGTCGTGAGCGCGATCGTCTACACGACGGCCGGCGTGGTCGCGGGGCACCGGCTGCTCCGTCCGCGTCTGCCGCTGCCGCTGGAGCGCCCATGAGGCACGTCGCCATCGCCGGGCTCACCCTCGCCGTCGCGGCCGCGGCCATCGTGCTGTCCGGGGTCATTTCGATCAAGGCCAGTTCGGGCCATCTCCCGGTCACCGCGTGGATGCTCGACCTCGCGAAGGTGCGGTCGGTCACCATGCGCGCCCGCTCGATCGACGCGCCGGCGCTCGACGACCCAGCCCTCGTGCGGCTGGGCGCCAGGCACTTCGACACCAGCTGCCGGCCGTGCCACGGCGCGCCGGGGTCGGCCCCGCCGCTTATTCCATCCAGGATGACGCCGCATCCGCCGGACCTCGCCGCCCAGGTGGCGCGATGGCAGCCGCGCGAGCTCTTCTATCTGGTGGCGCACGGCGTGAAGTTCACCGGGATGCCGGCGTGGCCGGCCGAGTCGCGCACGGACGAAGTGTGGGCGGTCGTGGCGTTCCTGCGGCAATTGCCGAGTCTCGATCGCGCCGGCTATCGGCGGATGGCGGCTGCACTCGACGCCGATGCGCTGGAGTCCGCGGCGCAGTGCCGGCGGTGCCATCACGCAGCAGCCTCGCCGCTCGTGCCGCGCCTGACCGGGCAATCACCGGACTACGTGGTGGCGTCCCTCGATGCCTACGCCTCCGGCCGCCGCCACAGCGGCATCATGCAGCCGGTCGCGGCCCTGCTCGACCCGGCGGGCCGCCGCCGGCTCGCCGCGGTACTCAGCGTTGACGGCGAGCGCCGAGACGTCGCCCGGCCACCACCCACCGTCACCTCGCCGCTCATCACCGTCGGGGACCCGGCGCGCGACATTCCGCCGTGCCAGGAATGCCATGGGCCCGGACCACGGCAGCGCGATGCGCGCTACCCGCGGCTGGCGGGACAACCCGCGGCCTATCTACGGCTCCAGTTGACGCTGTTCGCGGACGGCCGCCGCGGCGGGTCGTCGTACGGCGGGATCATGCGCGCCATCGCGCGCCGGCTGACGCCGGCCCAGATCGACGACGCCGCCAACGCCTATGCCGCCCTGGAGCGCCCGTGATGGCTGCCGCCACACAAGCCGCCACGCGGACCAACGCCCTCTGGGTGCTGGCGACGCTCGCCCTCATCGCGTTCGTCAAGCTTGCGGCCGGTCTGCTCATCCCGATCGTGCTGAGCCTGCTCATCGCGCTCGCCCTCGAGCCGGTGGTCGCCTGGCTGGAGCGGCGGCGCCTGCCGCGCGGCGTCGCCGCCGCGCTCGTGCTCGTCAGCCTCGCCGGCGCCGCCGCCGGCGGACTCTACTCGGTGCGCGACAACCTGGCCAGTGCGGTCGACGCGCTGCCGGCGGCGGCCCAGCGTCTTCGAGAACGCGTCGAGTCGACGCTGCGATCGTCGCGACTGAACGCGGCCTCCGACGCGCTGAGCGGGAACGACCATGGTGGCGCCGCGCCGCCTCCCACCGCGGCCGCCGCCGCCGCAGTGCAGAGCATCGGTCCGTCGGTACTCGCGGGCGCCGGCCATCTGACCGTCATCGTCTTCTTCGTGTTCTTCCTGCTCCAGTCGGGCCCGCGCATGGCGACGCGCGTGGTCGAGGCAGCATCCACGCCCTCCCGCCGCGCGCTCATCGCCGCCATCCTGACCGAGGTCAATCAGCAGGTGCAGCAGTTCCTGCTGGTGCAGGCACTGACGGCCGCCGTGGTGGCGGTGGCGACGTGGATCGTGCTGGCGTGGATGGGCGTGCAATATGCCGTGTTGTGGGCGGTGCTGGCGGGGCTCTTCAATTCGATCCCGTACTTCGGCCCCGCCGTGGTCTCCGGAGGGATGTTCATCCTCGGCCTGGTGCAGGACGGCGGGGCCGATCAGGCGTGGCGCATGGCGGGGGCGACGCTCATCATCACGTCGCTCGAAGGCTGGCTGCTGACGCCGCATCTCATGGGCAGAGCGGAACGCATGAACGTCCTCAGCGTGTTCGTCGGTCTGCTCGTGTGGACGTGGTTGTGGGGCGCGTGGGGCACGCTCCTGGCCGTGCCGATGCTTGCCGTCGTCAAGTCCTTCTGCGACCACATCGACAGCCTGCGGCCGATCGGCCGCGTGCTCGCCCGGTGAGCGGCCTGGCCGCCGGCTACTTGCCGGCGAGCGCCTGGCGAATCGCCTCCACGGCGATCCTGGCGCGAATCCCGACGAGCGTCTTTCCGTTCGCCACGGTCGTGTCGAGCGGCAACAGCGTCTGGCCGTTGATAGAGGCCTTGCCGGCGCCGCGGCGCTCGTCGAAGCGGATCTTGCCGGGGTCCACCGTCGCGATGATGGCATTCACGCTGTAGTCGTCGTGGAGGCCTTCGTCGAGCGTCTTCGGCACGCCGAGCGACGTCCACGCCGCATCGGCCGCTTCCCAGCTGTCGTAATACTGGGGAATGAAGTGGATGGAGGCCGTGCTGCCGGCCCAGGCGGCCGCCAGCTTCTTCGCGACGTTCGCGAGCCCGCGCTGGTTGCCGCCGCTGTCGCCGATGAGCACGACGTGCGCGAAACCGTTGGCCCTGAGGCCTTCGGCTTCGTCTTCGATGATCGCCTCGTAGGTCTCCGGGCGCAGTTGCAGCGTGCCCGGGGTGGCCGAGGCGGCCCCAGGCTCGAACGGGATGAGCGGCGCCACGAGCGCGGTGCCCAGGCTGCGCGCAATCGCCTCGGCGGTGGCCCGCAGCACATAGATGTGCTTGCCCGTCGGCACGTATGGCCCATTCTGTTCGGTGCTGCCGGCGGCGATGATGGCGGTCGTCTTCCCCGCCGCCATGGCATCGCGCACTTCCATCCAGGTGAGCTCTTCAATCCACACGCTGTCGCGCGCGGGAATGGGACGCGGCGTGGTCAGGTCGAACGCGCGGCGGGCGGGTCGGGCGCCCTGCGGGGCCGGCTGCGCCGCCGCCACCGAACCCAGCGCCATCGCGACGCACATCGCCACCCACACCGTTCGACTGATCATGCCGTCTCCCCGGGGCCCGTCACGCGTCGCGCGCGCGTGGCTCATCCGCACGGCATTGTGCCACGACCGCGAACCCCCAAGTCGCCGTGCCTCGGCCTCGAACTTGCACCGCTCCCCGGTGGGCTCGCCTCCACGACATCCGCGAGCCGTGAAGGAGCGCCCATGCCACGCCGTACTCCCGAGCCGCCTCGCCCGGAGCCCGTCGTCTCTGCCGTCGGTCCCTCGATTCGCAGCGGCGACACCTTCACCACCGTGCCCGCTGATGCCCCCGGTCAGGACGGCCCGCCACTTGGTCCCTCGTCTCCTGAACGCATGCACCGCCGCGACGAGGACGCGCGCGCGCGGGAGACCAGCCCTGACTTCAGCGATCACCCGGCGCACGTCGTGACGGACACGGAGCCCGCCGCTCAGGCCGACGTCGATCGCGCCGCGGACGAGAAAGCCAATCGCGCGGAATGATCCGGTAAGGGCCTGCCCTGTTTCGGTAAGGCACGTGCGCGTCAGAGGCCGATGCCGCGGCACCGCGCTTGCACAACCGACTGGCATGTCGACATCGCGCACCACCTCCGTTCCGCACCAGCCCGCGGGCGGCGATCCGTCCACCATCTCCGGCCCGGCCGTCGTGCCGGCCCCCGCCTCCCCCGCCGACGAGCTCGGCACGAAGGCGCTTGAAACCGACGACCTGTCCGCGCGCGTGCCGTTCAACGCCAGCAAGTTGATCGAGTACGGCGACGACGCCGCGCGCCGCCCGCCCGAGGGCGAGGTGGCGGCGCCCGATGATCCGATCGCCGGCGCCAGCACGGTGCAGGAGTCGCGTGGTTCGGACAAGCTCGGCAGCGGCGGACCGGCGCTCGGTCACAACAAGACCATCGGTCCGCTCGACCGCGTGCGCGCCGATGCCACCGGCCGGCGCCTCACGACGAATCAAGGCGTGCCGGTCGGCGACAACCAGCACTCGCTCAAGGCCGGGCTGCGCGGCCCCACGCTGCTCGAAGACTTCATCCTGCGCGAGAAGCTCACTCACTTCGACCACGAGCGGATTCCGGAGCGGATCGTCCACGCGCGCGGGTCGGCGGCACACGGTGTCTTCGAATGTTACGAGGCGTTGACGGATCTGACGCGCGCTGTACTCTTCGCCGAGGCCGGCAAAGAGACGCCGGTGTTCGTGCGCTTCTCGACAGTACTCGGGGAGCGCGGCTCCACCGACACCGCGCGCGACGTGCGCGGCTTCGCGGTGAAGTTCTACACCGATGAGGGCAACTGGGATCTGGTGGGCAACAACATCCCGGTGTTCTTCATTCAGGACGCGATGAAATTCCCCGATCTCGTGCACGCCGCCAAGCCTGAGCCGCACCACGCGATGCCGCAGGCCGGCAGCGCGCACGATACGTTCTGGGACTTCGCGTCGCTCATGCCGGAGATCACCCACATGTTGATGTGGGCGATGTCCGATCGGGCCATCCCCCGCAGCTACCGCACGATGCAGGGCTTCGGCGTGCATACGTTCCGCCTGGTGAACGCCGAAGGCATCTCCCACTTCGTGAAGTTCCACTGGGAGCCGCTCGCCGGCACGCATTCGCTCGTGTGGGACGAGGCGGTCAAGATCTCGGGCGCCGATCCGGACTTCCATCGCCGCGACCTCTGGGAATCGATCGAGGCCGGCGTGTTTCCCGAATACGAGCTCGGGCTCCAGATCTTCACCGAGGAGCAGGCCGAGGCCTTCAGCTTCGACGTCCTCGACGCCACGAAGCTCGTCCCCGAGGAACTCGTGCCGGTGCGGCGCGTGGGCAAGATGACGCTCACGCGTAATCCCGACAACTTCTTCGCCGAAACCGAGCAGGTCGCCTTCTGCACCGCGCACGTCGTGCCGGGTATCGACTTCTCGAACGACCCGCTGCTCGCCGGCCGCATCCACTCGTACGTGGACACGCAGATCTCGCGCCTGGGCGGTCCCAACTTCCACGAGATCCCGATCAACGCGCCGATCGCGCCCGTGCACAACAACCAGCGCGACGGCATGCACCGGCAGGCGCTCCATCGCGGACGTGTCGCCTACGAACCGAACTCCCTGGGCGGCGGCTGCCCGTTCCAGGCCGGCAGCACCGGCTTCGTGTCGTTCCCGGAACCGCGCGCGGCGTCAGACAGCACACTGCGCGGGGCGCCGGAAAAGTTCGCCGAACACTACGCGCAGGCCCGCCTGTTCCTGCACAGCCAGACCCCGGCCGAAGTGCAGCACATCGTGGATGCCTTCACCTTCGAGCTGTCGCGCGTGCAGACACCCGCGGTGCGCGAGCGCATGGTCGCCGGGCTCCGCAACGTCGACGATGTGCTGGCCGAACGTGTCGCCGCGGGCCTCGGCATCTCGCCGTTGCCGCCGGCGCTGCCACTCGCCCTCGAGAACCCGCCCTCGCCTGAGGTCACCGTGTCGCCCACGCTCTCGCTCACGGCCCGGCCCGGCGCCCAGGGCATCCGTGGCCGTCGTGTGGCGGTGCTGGCCGGCGACGGCAGCGACGGCGCCGTCATCGATGCGGCGGTGCAGTTCCTGCGGGACGCCGGGGCGGTGCCGCGCGTGCTCGGCGCAACGCTCGGCGCCATGGCGACGACCACCGGACCTCAGCCCATCGACAGCACGTGGGCCGCCACGCCGTCCGTGCTCTACGACGCCGTCGTGCTGCCGGGTGGAGACGCGGGCGTCGAGGCGCTGGCGGCCGATGGCCGGGTACTCGAGTTCATCAGAGACCAGTACCGGCACAGCAAGCCGCTGCTGGTCGTGGGAACGGCGAGCCGGCTGCTGCGCAGCGCCGGCATCCCCACGACCCTGCCGGGAGGGGGCGACGACCCCGGCCTCATCGTGTCCCTCGAACTCGATGCCGGACGCCTGCAGGCCTTCCACGATGCGCTCGCCGCCCACCGCCACTTCGCGCGCGAATCGCACCCGCCGCGTGCCTGATGCGGCGCGGGGCGACCGCCCCGGACGCTCGAACGGCGCGATCTGCCCAGAGTGGGTCGCGGGTGACCCACTCTGGTGCGGCGCGGTCTCACTTGTGCGGGCACCGCGCTTGCACCGCTCGCCAGCAGGCAATCGAATCCTTGGAGGATCCAGTCATGCGTAGCGCCCTTCATCTGGCCCGAACGGCGATATTCGTGCTCGCGACGGCAGCGCCGGTGTGGGCGCAGACCGCCCCCGCGCGCTCCAGCGACGCGCCGGTGAGCCGGGTGTCCACCGGCGCGAACTCCGCGGCTCCCGCGGCGCGCGAGACACACGACGTCCGACGACTCGGCGGCAGCACACGCTTCTATCGCGGGTCGCTGGCCACGGCGGCCGGCCTGCGTCGCATGTCCACCGATCCGGCAGTGAGCGCGTCGATGCGGCGCCTGCTGGCGGATGCCGGCGCGCCCGGCGTGTCGGATGAACTGCTGACGGCGCTCGGACGCGTCGAAGAGAACTACGTGGGCGTGGCCTGCATGGAAGCCCGTCCCGAGGAAGGTACGGTCGTCGAGTGCGATGTGCGCCCCGGCGAGTCACTCGAGTGGATGGTGTTCCGGCCGGCCGGTGGTGCGCCGGCCGTCGTGCGCAACGTGCGGTGGGCGGGCCGACAGCCGTTCCGCGCGTATCTCGTGCGCGTGGCCGACGCCAGCACGTCGTACACGTTCCTCGTGCCCAAGGATTGCGGCAACCTGTCGCTGCTGACCACGCAGCCCGTGGCGCCTGCCGCCTCGGTGGCTGAAGTGGCCGCACCACCACCGCCCCCGCCGCCGGCCCCCGCGCCGGTCGTGCCACCTCCGCCGGCACAACCGCCGCCGCCCCCGCCGCCGGCTGACGTGCGGGCCGAGATTGAACAGCCGCCTCCGCCGCCGGCGCCGCCGACAGTACGCCTGTTCGCCGACGGGCTCTTCGGCAAGGAACGGCGCGTGCGTGCCCTTGACGACGACGCGCTCGTCGGCACCGGCGAAGGCGAATTCGCGCAGTGCACGCCGCTTGTCGGCCTCAAGCTTGGCGTGGCGCGGCGATTCGACAACGACTGGGAACTGGGCGGCGCGGTTGGTGTCGCGCTGAGCGTCGTGCAGGACGACGACAAGGTGCGCGAACATGCTCTGTTCGTCGAAGCGGAGGTCAACCGTTGGATTGGCCGCGGCTTCGTGGGCGGCGGCGTGGGCCTGTGGGATCTGACGCGCAGCGACACGCTGACCCCGACGGCGATGGTGCACTTCGGCCTGCCGGTGGCGGACCAGCTGCGCTTCCCGATCTACTTCCTGGTGGAAGGCCGTCTCTTCCTCGACAACGTCGACGACATCGACAACAACTATCAGTTCTGGGGCGGCTTCCGCGTCCGGTTCTGAAGCGACTGCGGCAGGCTCAGGCGCGTCCGGCGTGACGCGCCAGGGCCTGCACGCGGGTGACGCGCGTCGCCACCTGCGTGCCGCCCGGATCGGCCACGGGGTTGACCGGCACGAGCAGCGTCGTCTCTTCCCGGCGCGCCAGCACGTTCGAGGCCACGAGCGCCCGCATCATCCAGATGGCCTGCTCGACGCTCGCACACGGCACGCCCACCCAGCCCGGCGTCACGGAGGGGACGGCCGCTGCCTCACCATGCGCCGCAAAGGCCTGAACCACCGCCGCGGTATCGTCTGGCGCGAGTGAAGTGGCGTCGGCGACCGGCGGCACCACCACCCCTTCGAGCGACATCTCGTGAAACAGGGCGCGAATGGCTGCCTGCTGGCTGTACGGCATGTGGTCCACCCAGTAGTGGGCGGTCTTCGACACCACGGTGATCACGTTGCGGATTTCCTTCTCGACGCGGAAAGCGGGCGCGGCCGGCAGTGAGACGTACACGCGGCCGCGGCGCGCCGCCACGTTCTCCATCACGATGGCGCGCGTCATCCAATCCGCCATCGCCTCCCCGTAACACGCCACCGGCACCCAACCCGCGGCATCCGACGGACGTGCGTCGAGGCCGGTCGCGAGCGCAACGCCGCGGCGAATTTCGGTGACCACCTCGTCGAAACGGTCGGGCGCCGCCGTCACGTCGGCGACGGTACCGGGGGCGAGCCAGCGGCCCTTGTGCGGCGGACCGCCGGCCATCGCGAGGTCGCAGAAACCCTGCCACATGCGGTCCCACGCCACCTGGCCGCTGTCGTCATAGACGAACGGCGCCGAGCGCATCGCCACGGGCGTCATGTCCTGATACCGCTCGCGATACTGCGGCGGCAGCAGCACGGCCAGGCGCTGGTCGAGGCGCGCGAGTGCGTCCGGGAGGCTGACGTCGATCACGCCTCCAGCGTAGCGCAGGATGCCGGGGTCAGGGCCGCGGCTTCTCGCCGGCGTAACGCACGAGCCGCATCGGCTGCGCGCCGAAGTCGGGCATCGCGATCGGCTCTTCGTAGTGCATCGTGCGCAGGCCGCGGAAGGCATGCGGCGGCTCGCCCGTGGCGCAGATCGACCCGCCGATGCGGAACTGCCGCGCGGCGTCTTCGTGGAACGCTTCGATCACCACGATCCCGCCCGGCTTGAGTCCTTTTTCCACCTTCTCGACCACGCCGCCGGTGCAGCCGGCGTACGACAGCAGGATCAGGTCCCACCGGTTCTCGCCGAAGTCGAAGGTCTCGAAGCGCGCATTCACGGTCTGCAGTGTCAGGCCCAGCGCCGCGGCGGCGCGCTGCGCCACATCGAGCGCCTGATCCGCCGGATCGAACCCGGTCACCTGCCAGCCCAGTCGCGCCAGCCACAGCGCGTTGCGCCCCTGTCCCATCGCCGCATCGAGCGCCGTGCCGGGCGTGCGCTTCTCGGCGATCTGGATGAGGAAGGCATTCGGCGCCAGATTGAAGCGCGGCCGGTCGGCCGTGAAGAACGTGTTCCAGCGCGCGACCTCCATGCGCTGGCCTTCACGATCGACGATCTCCAGGCGGCGTTCGATCTCGGCGGCCGGCGTGCCCTTCGCCGCGAGCGCCTGCCGGTACTTCGGCGCCATGTCGGGCCCGCGCTGCTCGGGCGGCACCGACGCCAGCCATTGGATGTACTCGGTGTAGATCTGCTGTTCCGCCGCGGTCGGGGGCTCCTGCCGGGCGCCGAGGCTCATGGCGCTCGTGAGGATCAGGACGAGCGAGAGCAGCACTTGGTGAAGACACGCCGGTGGCACCATCGCGGCAGCGTAGCGCCGCGGGACGTCGCCGCGCTGCGACCAGATGTCGCGTGCCAGGACCTAGCGGTGGCGCACGAGGCCCTCCGCCTCGACCACCCGCCACTCGGCCTCGAGGTCCAGGCTGCGGCAGAACACCTGATACGCAGCGCCAGCCACCAGCAGCCCGACGAAGATCGTGGCGTCGATCCCACCCATGGCGCGGGCGGCTGGTCCGGTGAAAGGCGACGTGACCATGAACGGCACCATCGCCGCCAGCGCCAGCCCATACGCCGCCTGGCCACGCCAGCCCCAGCGGCCGTACATCCCGTCTGGCCGGAAGATCTCGCGAATCGAGTAGCGGCCGCGGCGCACGAAGAAGTAGTCCACGAGGTTGATGGCCGTCCACGGCGTGAAGAGATAGCCGATGAAGATGAGCACGTTGCCGTAGAACGCGGTGAAGCGCTCCACGCCCACGAACCGCGCCGTCGCCCACACGATGACGAACATCGCGACGATGCCGGCCACACGCAGCGCGCGGGTCGGGCGCACCGGCCGCAGCGAGTCGGCGATCGAGATGAGCGACATCATCCCGCCGTACTGGTTGACGGCCATCACCGCGAGCAGGCCCGCGAACTGCGCCACCACCGCGAATGGACCGAATCCGGGCCACAGGGCGTCACCGGCCGCGCGAAACGCGTCGACGGGGGAGACGCCCGGTGCCGCCGCGGCTGACATCACGGCACCGAGACCGAACACCCACACCGCCGACAGTGCGCTCGGCAGGTACGTCCACCAGAACGTCGCCCGCACACCGACGTCGGCCGGCAGGTAGCGCGAGTAGTCGGACACATACGGCGCCCAGCCAAGCTGGAAGCCGGCGACGATGGCGAACACCGTCATGAACGGCCCGAGACGAAACGGCCCGAGTGTCCACGCGTCCGCCGGCAGCGCGGTCGACTGCGCGGCGGCGACCGTCAATGCCGCCATCACCAGCAGCAGCGGCCACGTGAGCCACTGGTTCACACGATGGATCCAGCGATAACCGAACAGCGCCAGCACGGCGGCCACACTGGCCGAGAACAGGTAGCCGGCGTCGGGCGGCAGGCCCGCGAGGGATTGCAGCGCGTCGCCCGACAGGATCGCGTCCGACGTGTTGAACGCCACGTAGTTCACGAAGGCGAACACCCACACGGTGAGCGCTGCCCCGAGATAGCCGAACTGCGGGCGCGACTGCACGAGCTGCGGCAGCCCGAGCTGCGGCCCCTGCGCGGAATGGAAGGCCATGAAGAACGTGCCGAACAGGGCACCAGTCACCGTGGCCACGAGCGTCCACATGAGCCCGGCCCCCGCCGCCAGCGTGGTGACACCGGTCGCGAGGCCGGTGAGGTTCACGCTGCTCACGAACCAGAAGGCACCGAGATGGCGCACCGACCCGTGCCTCTCCGACGCGGGGACGTAGTCGATCGAATGCAGTTCGATGCCCGGCGGCTGCAGAGGCTCGGCCGGCGGGTCGTGAGGTGGGTGTGACGGAGACATCGTGGCGCCGCGCGCCGCGATTATGGCCTGAACGTGCTGGCGTCAGCCTGGCGGCAGGCGCTTCGGATTCCAGGCAATCTCCCAGAGATGCCCCTCCGGATCGAGGAAGTAGCCGGCATACCCGCCATAGAACGTGTTCGACGCCGCCTTCACGATGCGCGCGCCGGCGGCCGATGCCTGCGCCATCAGCGCCTCCACATCGTCGCGGGTCCGCACGTTGTGCGCGAGGCTCATGTTGGTGGGCGCGGCACCGTCCACGGGCAGCCCCGTGTCGCGCGCGAGGCTCGCGCGCGGCCAGAGCGCCAGCGTCAGCGCCGGCTGCAGGTCGAAGAACGCCACCGCGCCGTACTCGAACTCGGCGCCGATGATGCCTTCTGTCGGCAGACCCAGGCCGTCGCGGTAGAACGCCACGGCCCGCTCGAGATCGTCCACGCCGAGGGTGATGAACGAGAGTCGCGGCTGCACGCGGACTATTCTAGCGGCGCGCCGCCGCGCGGCTCATTCTCACGCCCCGGGCCGATGCGGGTCGGTGAGCCGGTGCATCTCGCCCAGTTCGGGCTCGCTGCCGGTCAGCCAGCCCTTGGCGATTTCGAAGAGCACCACCGGTCCCGGCGCGTCCACCTCGAGGAACTCCGCCCCGTGCACGGTGACGCCGATGAGCACGATCCGCGGATCATCGGCCGTGCCGTGCCGCGGGTCATCGCCCTTGTCGAACCAGATCGCCCAGTCCGCGCTGTAGAGCTGCCGGATTGTGGCCCGGTCCTGCGAGATCGCCGCCTCGCCCGACACCGACACCCACCCGCTGCTGCCGCTCTTGAAGTAGGCCAGATTCACATGCGAATCGTGCGCCAGCTCGGCAAGTTTGCCCGAACCGATCCGCGCGACGAACCACAGGTCCGCCCCGGGCGCCGCCTTCTGCGTGGCCATCGGCCGTGAGCGCAGATGGCCGTCGGCGCGGCGGGTCGTCATCATCGCGACGCCGATGGCGTCGATGAACTCGTAGAGCTTCGTCAGGGTGGACATGACGCGTCAGTCTCCCGCCACGAGCACGCCACGCGCGGGGTCGCCGTCCTTGCCTCCGGGCGGCGGTCCGTCCCCTGGGGCGCCATCGGCCTGCGGCGTCGGGGCCGGCGGCTTCTTCGCGCGGGGGCGTTCGGCCGGCGGCTCGAGGCCCACCGACGCCGTGTCGATGTCCTGGTCGGTGGCCGCGTCGGCAGCGGCCCCGGCCGGAGCCACCGTGACTCCCTGGCCCTTGCCGGTGGGCGGCGCCTGCTGCTGGCCCTGGCCTTCGTTTTCCATGTTGGCCGCCTGTTCCTGCGTGGTCTTCATCTTGGTGTTGCGGGTCATGACACATCCTTCTGATGGGGTGGGGCGTCGGGCGCGACCTCGACCGCCTGTTCCTTGCGGGCGACGTCGAGACGTTCGGATTTGATGTCCACGCGCAACCGCGCGTAGAAGCTCATGTAGACGTTCGCTACGGCGACGAGCGCGAACCAGCCGATGACGGCGCCGCGCCAGTCGTCGAGCAGGAGGCGATACCGTGTGCCCACGACAACCGCGGCCGCCACGTAGTGGCTGAAGCAGTACTCACAGGTGAACACGTAGAAGAACTTGCGGGCCGCGACCGACCGGGCCTGCTCGCTCTGCGCGCGGCAGTGCTCTCGCAGTTCGCGCACGATTTCTTCGTGTGTGACCGTCCACGCCACGGTGGCCACCGGCAGCGCCAGCAGCGCCAGCCAGAGGATCGCGTCCATGCCGGTGAGCGGTGCCACGCCATCACTCCCGCGACTCGCGATGGTCGGCGCCAGGCCGTGGCGGCACACGGCCGGCGAGCAGCAGGATGCCGAGGGCGAGCGCGGTGCTCACAACCGGCACCCACACGAGGCCGGCGCCCACGGCGAGGCCCACGGCCGCGGCCAGCCAGAGACTGGCCGCCGTCGTGAGGCCCTCGATTTCCCGTGTCGCCGTGTCCTTCAGGATCGTGCCGGCGCCGATGAAGCCGACGCCGGCAGCCACGCCCTGCACGACGCGTCCGATGTCGGCATCGGGCACACCAGCCTCGCGCGGCGCCAGCACGAACACGGCGGCGCCGAGCGCCACGAGCATGTGCGTGCGCAGCCCCGCCGGCTTCTGCAGCCACTCGCGCTCGAGTCCCTGAATGCCGCCGAGGAGCGCCGCGCCCGTGAGCAGCGCGCACACCTCCGCCATCTGCCGGATGTCCATTGGCGCCCTCACGGGCCGAGCGGCCGGCGCGCCCGTGGACGCGCCGGCCGCCTCGTGTTACCGGCCGTCGCGGTCGGCATCGCCGGGAATGGCGCGTTCGACCCGGTGCCAGCTGTCGCGGACCGCGTCCTTCGCGTCCTGCCACTCCAGGCGGGACGAGCCGCGCGCGTCACGCCACTTCGTGGCGAGATCGGGTTCGGCGGCATCGAAACTGTCGTAGCCGGACGCGGCGGATTCCCAGCCGAACCGGTATGCGTCCTGGTAGTCGGTGTACGGGGCGCCCGGGCGGACATACGGACGCGACACGTAGTTCTCCTGCCAGTACAGGTCTTCCACCGTGGGATCGATGGCTGCCGCCACGCCGTGGCCCGCCGCGCCGCCGGCCACCGCCCCCACCGCGGCGCCGACGACCGCACCCGCCGGGCCGCCAAGAGCCGCGCCGGTCGCCATACCCGCAACCGCGCCACCGGCCGCGCCCACACCTTCACCCACCGGATGATTCTTCTTCGTCGTGTCGTGTGCCATTGCTGTCTGCTCCAGGAAGAAACGTCGAAAGGACGAACGAACGGACGCGGCGGCGTCGGCGCTACGGGGCCGTCACGACGAGTGCGTTGCGCACCGTGTAACCCGTGGCTTTCGCCCTGGCGATGTCTTCGGCGACCACCTTCTGCTCCGCCGACGGCACGCGGCCGTTCAACGTCACGGTCTTCGTGACGTGATCGGTGTCCACGTTGATGTTGCTGGCGTCCACGCGCGTGTCGGCGCTGAGCGCCATCTTCACGTCCATCGTCTCGACGGCCGCGTCCGCGGCGCGGCCACCGTCCATCACGGCATTGCCAGCGTCCTTCGCGGCGTCAGCCACGGCATTGCCGGCGCGTTCGGCGGCGTTCGCGGCATCGCGCGTGGCGGCGTTGGTGTCGGGCTCCGCGCGGTCGCTGCACGCCGCCGTCACGGCCACGGCCGCCAGAGCCGCGACGATACGCGAGGTGGTACTCATGCGTGTCATGTCTGCCTCCTGAGTGCAGGGTCAGTGCCGAGTCGCACCGCCATCCGCAACGGCCGACAGCAGTCAGAAGAGCAAGGGATGTGCCGGGAATTTCGTGGCGATCGGCGTGGCCGGCCGCACACGCGTTACCCCGATTGGGTAACGCGCGTACACACATGGGACGCACGGCGGCCCACCGCCAGTCGCAAACCGCCGCGCCCGCGCTAGGGCTCGTCCGCGCGGCCGAGAAAGGACACGAGATCCCCTTTCGGTCCCTGCTTCCACACCTTCTCGTAGACACGCGCCAGCGCGTCGCGGCTCACCGTGCGCATCGCCACCTGGTTGGCGAGCAGCTCGGTCTGCAGATAGGGGTGATGCGTGAAGATCCACACGTGGCCCAGCTCGTGCGCCAGCACGGCCTCGAGTTCGTCGGCGGTGAGCAGGTCGAGCATGTGCGCCTCGACGCGGACTTCGAAGGCGCCGTCCGGCTGTGCGGGCGCCTCGACCGACACGAGGAAGGGATTCTTGTCGACGATCGCCACCGATACCGTCCGTTCGATGCCGAGCCGCTGCCGGATCTGATCGACGAGCGTCTGCAGGTGCGCGAGGGCGCCGTCGCGACCGTGACGGCGCGCCGTCGCCGCGTCGCGCCCGTGCGCGCGCGCTTTCGCCAGCGCGGTGCCGGCGGTGAGGGCAATGACGGGCAGCGAGACGAGGGCGAGCGCAATTCGACGCCAGCGGCGCGCGCGCGTGCTGCGGTCGGGGCGGATGGACACCAGGCGGGTGGTCATGATTCGCGGCCCTCGGTGCGATGGTATTACCAGTCCGGAAAGATCTACCTGCTGCGTTGTCGTGTTTTACATCTCCGCGATGCAAGCTCGGCGGCGCACCGTGTCGCGTATCGCGTGCCTGCACCACACGCGGCGGTGGCACGGTCTTCGCTGTGGATTCCGACAGGAGGAAGACACACATGAGTCTCCATCGTTCCAGCCTGATGGGCGCCGCGCTGGCGCTGACCACCGCACTCACCGCATCGGCCGCGCTGGCGCAGACGCCGGCATCTCCCCCGGCGCCGCGCGCCGAAACACAGGCCTCGCAGCCCGATATGGCCATGGTCATCGAGGGCCAGCTGCAGAGCGTGAACGCCGCGACGAAGACACTCGTCGTGAAGACGGCGACCGGCAAGGACGAGACGGTGCGCTACGACGACGCCACGAAGGTCACCGGTGGCCAGAGCGGCGTGGCCGGCCTCGCCAACTCCAAGGGCACCGACGTCACCGTGAAGTACTCGGGGCACGGCGAAGAACGCGTCGCCACCGAGATCACGATTCGCCAGAAGAAGTCGTAGCGTCGTCGACCACCCGTCCCACCCCAGCCCCCGGGGTGTGGATTCATCACAGCCACCCGCCCCCCCGCCCGCAGCCCCGCCTCTCGCTCCCTCGCGTTCGCTGATATCCTTCCGCCCACGAGGCAACGGGATATGAGCAGACGCTGGCACGGTACGCATCAACTGGTTCTCGGCATCACACTCGGCGCGCTCGTGAGCGCGTGCGGCGGCTCGACGTCTGCGCCGGCGCCCGCGGCCGTCGCGCCTTCACTCGACGGCGCGGAGATCACGGAGGCGCTGAAGGGCTTCCAGGGCGGCGCCATCAAACAGCACATGAGTGTGCTGGCAGATGACGCGCTCGAAGGGCGCGGCCTCGGCTCGCCCGGCTACGAGCAGGCGTTGCAGTACGTCGAGAAGACCGTGACGTCGTTCGGCCTGGCGCCGGCCGGCGAGAACGGCGGCTTCCGCCAGCGCGTGCCGCTGCGCAACAGCGTGGTCGTCGAATCC
The DNA here is from genome assembly GCA_902826515.1 of uncultured Acidobacteriota bacterium. GTDB lineage: Bacteria > Acidobacteriota > Vicinamibacteria > Vicinamibacterales > UBA2999 > CADEFD01. Next base: position 1,081 of record CADEFD010000049.1, on the reverse strand, counting down.
GGCAGCACCATGAGCGTGCGCGGGCCGGGCGGCACGAAGCGCCTCGTGTACGGCAAGGACTATCTGCTGAGCGCCGACCCGCTGCGCGCCGAGGTCCGCCTCGACGACGCGCCCGTGGTGTTCGTGGGCTACGGCGTGAGCGCGCCTGGACTGGGCTACGACGACTACGGCGCCGGCATCGACGTGACCGGCAAGGTCGTGGCCTATCTGAGCGGCGCCCCGGCGAAGCTTCCGAGCAACGAACGCGCCTACTACTCGTCGGGCGCCGTCAAGGACGCCGAAGCCGTGAAACGCGGCGCGATTGGCATCATCAGCTTCACCTCGCCCGACGATCCGCGGTTCCGCTGGGATGTGAGCGTCGCCACCGGCAAGCAGGGCGGCTACGCGTGGGTGGACGCGCAGGGCCGGCCCAATCGCGGCGACCCCGCGCTGCGCGGGGCTGCCTCGCTGAATCACTCCGGCGTGGCCGCATTGTTCGCCGGCGCGAAGACGGCGGCCGCCGAGGTCTTCACGGCGGCAGCGGCCAGCACGCCGCAGGCCTTCGACCTGGCGACGCGCGTTTCGATCGCCACGACCTCCACCCACACGGACGTCGAGAGCGCCAACGTGGTCGCCCGCCTCGAAGGCAGCGACCCGGCGCTGCGCAACGAACACGTGGTCTACATCGCGCACGTGGACCACTTCGGCCGCGGCGTCGCCATGAACGGCGATGCCATCTACAACGGCGCGCACGACAACGCCTCGGGCGTCGCCATCGTGCTCGACGTGGCGCGGGCGTATGCCGCGCTGCCCACGAAGCCGCGGCGCTCGGTGCTGTTCCTCTTCGTCACGGCCGAGGAACGCGGCCTGCTCGGGTCCGACTACTTCGCGCGCCACCCGACGGTCGCGAAGGACGGCATCGTGGCGGACCTGACGCTCGACATGCCGTTCCTCTTCCACCCGCTGCTCGACATCGTGCCCTACGGCGCGCAGCATTCGTCGCTGGCCGCGCCCGTGACGAAGGCCGCGCAGAAGCTCGGCGTCGCCATCGGCACCGACCCGATTCCCGAGCAGGTGCTCTTCATCCGCAGCGACCACTTCA
>CADEFD010000048.1:8677-30519 GCA_902826515.1 uncultured Acidobacteriota bacterium | reverse complement strand
CGTCCGCCGCCGTCGTCGCGACGGCCTTCCTCGCCGCACCCGCCCTGCAGGGTCAGGGCCGCGCCGCCAAGCCGCCGATGCTCTCGGGCGGCAACGGCACGATGTACATCGGCACCTACAAGGGCGAGATCGAGATCTACGACGAGGCGACCGAGAAGCTCACCGGCACCATCAAGTTGAAGGTCGGCATTCCGCGCTCGCTCACGCCGTCGCCGGATCGCACGCGCTTCTATGCCCTCGACTCGCGCTTCGAGCAGATCGAGGTCATCGACATCAAGACCCGCACGTCGCTCGACAGCTTCAAGTTGAGCAGCGGCAACAAGAACATCCGCATCAACAGCATCCAGGCCTCGCCCGACAACAAGTACCTGATCCTCTTCTACCGCACCGCCACCAAGCTGGTGGACCGCTGGGAGATCGGCCCGCCCACCATCCAGCAGTACGACCTGGCGACGCACCAGTTCGGCCGGGTGATTCCGTGGCCCAAGGGCGAGGAACGCGAGTCGGTCAACCTGCGCATCGGTCCCGACGGCAAGCACATCTTCATCTTCGGGCCCGAGGAGGTGACGGTGCTCGAGACCGCGAACCTCACCGAGGTCGAGGCGTGGCCGTACGGTGCGCCGCCCGAAGACGGCATGGGCCGCATCAACCTGGGGCCCGTGCACGACTTCTACGACGCGCCCGGCACCTTCACCGGCCTCTTCACCATGCAGGACCCGGGACGTGCCCGCCGCCTCATGGGCATCGGCCACGTGGATCTCAACGCCCGCAAGCTCGAGTTCCACCCGCTGGGACCGGTGCCCGGCGTGCCGCCCAGCTTCGCGCAGGCGCCCGATCACAAGAAGGCCTACGGCATCTCGCAGGAGATCGGCGACTACGAGTTCTGGACGTTCGACCTCGAGAAGCACGCCGTCGAGAAGCGCACCCGCGTCGAGGGCCGTCCGCGCATGGGCATCCGCGTCAGCTCGAACGGCAAGGTGTTCTACGTCTATGTCGCCGGCGCCACGCTCGACGTCTACGACACCGCGACGCACAAGTACCTGCGCACCATCTGGCTGGGCGGCGACCAGACCACCGAGCTCTTCGTGGTGCCAGGCACGACGCCGGCCACGACGACGGCGGCGCGGTAGCGCGCGCCGGATCGGCGGCGACGCCGCCGCACACGCCGTGACCGATCGCCCGACATCGACGACGCCCGACGCCAGCCTGCGTCGGGCGTTCGTGTTTCTGGCGCCCTACTGGCGCCGGCTGGTGCTGGTCATGGCGATCAGCCTGGTGAGCACCGGGCTGTCGCTGGTCTCGCCCTACCTGTCGAAAGACCTGGTCGACCGCGCGCTCATCGGCCGCGACCTGGCGGCGCTGTGGCGCATCGTCGGCCTGTTCGCGCTGCTCGGCCTCTCGGCCTACGTGCTCAACGTCGTGAGCGGCCTGCGCTACACCCGCGTGTCGGCGGAGATCCTGTTCGACATGCGTCTGGCCGTGTACGCGCATCTGCAGCGGCTGTCGCCGCGCTTCTACGCGCGGACGCGGATGGGCGACATCGTGTCGCGGCTCAACAGCGACATCGGCGAGATCCAGCGGGTGGCCGCCGAAGCGGCACTGGCGTGGGTGGGCAACGTGCTGTTCCTCGTCGGTTGCGCCGCCATGCTGGTGTGGCTCGACTGGCGGCTGGCGCTGCTGAGCGCGGCGATCCTGCCGCTCAGCCTGTGGACGCTGGTGCGCTATCGGGCCCGGCTCGAGGCCCGGGTCGCCGACCTGCGGCAGCGCAGCGCCGACATCGGCAGCTTCCTGATCGAGACGCTGCAGGCGTCGACGCTGGTCGTGACGTCGAACGCCGAGGCGCGTGAGCGCGGCCGCTTCGCGCGTCTCAACGATCGCTTCATCGACGCGCTGATGGGGATGCAGCGCCTGACGTATCTCGCCGGCGGGCTGCCGGGGCTGATCGTGTCGCTGGGCGCCTCGGCGGTGTTCCTCTACGGTGGCGCGCGGGTCGTCGCCGGCTCGCTGACGCTGGGGACGTTCGCCGCGTTCATCGCCTACCAGTCGCGCGTGAACGCCCCGGTGCAGGCGCTGATGGGCCTCTACACGTCGCTCGCGACGGCCAAGGTGTCGTGGCGGCGGGTGCTGGAGTTGCTCGACGCGCCCCTCGACGTGCGCGAGTCAGACAACGCGCAGCCGCTCGAGCAGGTGCGCGGCGAGCTGGTGTTCGAGGGCGTGTGGCTCACGACCGAGCGTGGCGTGCCGGTGCTCGAGGATCTGTCGCTGACGGTGCCGGCCGGCGAGTCGATGGCGCTCGTGGGCGCCAGCGGCAGCGGCAAGTCGACGCTCGCCTTCCTGCTGCTGCGCCTGCTCGATCCCGACCGCGGCACGGTGGCACTCGACGGCCGCGACCTGCGCACGTTGCGGCTCGAGGACATCCGCCGCCACGTCGTGTTCGTGGAGCAGGAGCCGACGGTGCTGCACGCGTCGATGGCCGAGAACATCCGCTACGCGCGGCCCGACGCGACCGACGCCGAGGTCGGCGTCGCCGCCGCCGACGCCGGGCTGGACGAGTTCCTGACGCGACTGCCCGACGGCCTGCGCACCGTGGTCGGAGAACGCGGCGCCCAGATGTCGGCCGGCGAACGGCAGCGGATCGCGCTGGCCCGCGCGTTCCTGGCGCAGCCATCGGTGCTCGTGCTCGACGAGCCGACGGCCGCGCTCGACCCCGTGCTGGAGCGCCAGGTGGTCGACCGCGCCCTGGCGGTCATGCGCGGCCGCACCGTGATTGTCATCTCACATCGGGCCGCCGTGGCGTCGGCGGTGGATCGCGTGGCCGTGCTCGAGGGCGCGCGGCTGGTTGAAGTGGGCGCGCCGTCGTCGCTGCTGGCGGCCGGAGGCGCCTACGCTCGGCTCTTCGGCCCGGCGCCCGACCGCGTGAGTTCATGACGTCGCCGCTCGCGTCCCTGCCGCCTGGCGTCCTCAGGGCCGCCGCTCTGGGCGGGGCCACGGGACGCGGCATCCGCGTCGCCGTCATCGATAGCGGGGTGCATGCGGGCCATCCACACGTCGGCGACGTCGGCCCCGGTGTCGCGTTCGATACGGCGGGCACGGCCGGCGCGGACACGGTGGACCGGCTGGGTCATGGCACCGCCGTCGCGGCGGCGATCCGCGAGAAGGCACCTGACGCCGTGATCCTGCCCGTGAAGGTGTTCGATCGCGAGCTGCGCGCCACCGCCGATGCGCTGGTCGCGGCGATCGCGTGGGCGACCGCCTCGCACGCGCACCTCATCAACCTGAGTCTCGGCACCGCGAACCAGGCGCATCGCGGACGGCTGGGCGCGGCCCTGGTGGAAGCGGTGCGAGGCGGCGCCAGCCTCGTCGCCGCTGCCGAAGACGCGGGCACGGTGTGGTTGCCGGGCAGCCTGCCGCTGGCAGTGGGCGTCACCGTGGACTGGGCCTGTGCCCGCGACCACGCCACCGTGGACATCAGCGACGAGGGCGCGGTGCGCCGGGTGCGCGTGCGCGCCAGCGGCTATCCTCGCCCGATTCCCGGCGTCTCACCTGAACGCAATCTCAAGGGCGTCAGCTTCGCCGTGGCCAACGTCACCGGCCTGCTCGCGTGCTGGCTGTCGCGACCCGTTCCCGCATGAATCCCCCGTTGAACGACGCTCCCCTGTCACGCGCCGGCGTCTGGCGTGGCATTCGCACGAGTGTGCCCCTTGGTGTCGCCTCGTGGATCGTCGGCCTGGGCTTCGGCGTGGCGGCGCAATCCACGCTGCCGCTGTGGGCGGCGCTGTTCATGAGCGGCTCCGTCTTCGCGGGCGCGGCGCAGTTCGCTGCGCTCCAGATGTGGAGCGCGCCACTGCCGTTCCTGCCGATCTGGCTGTCGACCTTTGCGGTCAACGCGCGGTTCTCACTGTTGAGCGCGTCGCTGGCGCCGTGGCTGGCCCGGTACCGCGGCTGGCGGCCATGGGTCGCGCTGGCGATTCTGGCCGAGGGCCAGTGGGCCGTGACCACCGAGGCCCATGGACGGGGCGACCGCGACCTGGGCGTGCTGGTCGGCGCCAGCGTGGTCGTGTGGGCGGCGTGGATGACGGGCACGGCGATGGGCTTCCTGGCGTCGCCGCTGCTCGGCGACCCGCGGCGCTTCGGGCTCGACCTGGTGCTGGTGCTGTTCTTCGCAGCCACGCTGACGAGCAGCTGGCGCGGCCCGCGCGACCTGGTGCCGTGGACGGCGGCGGCGCTGGCGACGTGGGGGGCGACGTTCGTCGTCGGACCCGAATGGCAGGTGATCGTCGCCGCGCTGGTCGGCGCGACCGTCGGAGCATGGCGTGACGCCTGACGCAGTCTCCATCGCGATCGCGATCGCGGGGATGGCCGCGGTGACGTTCGCAATCCGCGCCGGCGGCTTCGTCATCGCGCGCGTGCTGCCGCCGACGCCGTTCGTGACATCGTTCCTGCGCCACCTGGGCGCGTCGGTGGTCGTCGCGCTGGTCACGGCAGCGCTGGCGAAGAGCGACGGCGCCGGCTACGTCGCGACGGCGGTCACGATCGGCCTCGCGGCGGCAGGTCGAGGCACGGCGGCCCTGCTCGTCGGGATGGCCGCCGCCGCACTCCTTCGCTTGTAGTTTCTGCCACAGTCCTTACGCAATCCGTAAGGGGCCTGTCCCGGGACAGGCCCCGTCAGGGGCTTGCGTCAGCGGCTTGACGCGCGGCACCAGGTCGCGAGCGTCTCCGCCCGCTCCACCCACTCCTCCGACTCGCGCCAGCGGTCGACGGCGATCGGGGTCGTCCACGTCCAGTTCGCGTCGTTCACCGTCGCCGGCGTGTTGATACGAACGTCCCAGCCGAACACGTCCTGCAGCGGGAGCATCACGTAACGCGACGCTCCCGCGATCAACGCCCGCAGCAGCGCATCGCGGACGTCTGGCACGAACGGCGGCGGCGGCGCTCCCTTGGCCCGCTGCAGCGACGCCAGGCTCGGCAACGCGACGAAGGCGGCGTGGTCGGCGTCGGACAGGTCGCGCCACCACTGTGCCAGCGACTCGGTGTCGTGCGTGCCCGACAGCGCCACCGACGCCTCGGGATACGCCGACGGGTCGACGAACGGCTGCCCGTCGGTGTGCCACGCACGCTCCCAGCGCATGACCTTGAAGCCCGGCACGCCGAGGCGTGCCATCGACCAGCGCACGAAGTCGGGCACGGTGCCCAGGTCCTCGGCCACCACTTCGAGCCCGGAGCTCAGGTAGATGTTCAGCAACGCCGCGCCCAACTGGCTCTGCGTCGCTTCGTCCGCCGGCGAGAACTCGCGCAGCTGCGCCGGATCCAGCGGACGCATGTAGATGCGATACAGCCCGACCAGGTGGTCGATGCGGACGCCATCGAAGAGCGTGGCCGTGCGGCGAGCGCGCAGGCGAATCCACTGGAAGCCATTGCCGCGCATCACGTCCCAGCGCCACGGCGGCAGTCCCCAGTCCTGGCCGGTCTCGCTGAAGGCATCAGGGGGCACGCCAACGGTGGCATCGAGGCGGAACTGCTCGCGCCGCGTCCACACGTCTGGACTGTCGCCCGAGATCATGAACGGCAGATCGCCCAGCACGCGCACGCCGGCAAGGCGACGCGCCTCCTGCCACTGCCCTTCCGCAACCCACTGCAGCCAGGCGCGGAACTCCCGTTCGAGCGACAGGGCGATGCGCGCGTCCTGCAGGGCGGTGGGGTCGGACCCCGCCAGCGCCGGCGGCCAGTCCCACCACGCACGTTCCTCCTGGGCGGCATGGATGGCGCGGAAGGTCGCGTAGCCGTCGAGCCACCACGACTCTCGCGATTCGTAGGCCCGGAACGCCGACGCGCGCGCCGTGCCCTGCCCGAGTTCCTGCGCATGGAAGCGGACGAAGCACTGGCGCATCACCCGCAGCTTCAGCCGGCGCACGTCGGCGTAGGCGACGCGCGACGCCGATCGCACGGCGTGGAGCAGCGTGCGGTCCTCGGGCGACAGCGCGGCCTCGCCCCCGAGGGCCGCGAAGTCTTCCATCGCCGGCAGGTGCACGTAGATCGGATCGAGCGCCATCGCCGTCATCGACGAATACGGCGACGTCTCACCCGGCGAGATCTCGTTGAGCGGGAGCAGTTGCACATACCGCTGCCCCGCCGCCCGGCACCAGCTGCCGAAGGCCGGCAGGTCCGCGAACTCGCCGATGCCCCAGCTCGCCGATGACGGAACCGAGAAGAGCGGCACGCCGATGCCGCATTGGCGCGGAGGCGGCGCCATCAGGCTGCCTCCGTCACGCGCGCGAGCACACGCGCCAGGCCGATGTCGAAGTCGTCCGGTGCCACGATCAGACTCACCACCACGAACGCCTCGCGCGGGAAGTCGAAGAAGTAGCCGGGATGCACGAGCACGCCGTCCTCTTCGACGAGCGTGAGCACGAGCGCCTCTTCGTGACGTATCGACGGCACCTGCAGCACGGCGCACCAGCCGCCGGCCGGCGGCAGCAGGGTCACGGCCGGCGCGGCCGCCACCGCCGCGATGAGGGCGGCGAGATTGCGCGCGGTGCGCGCGCGGATCTCGTCGCGCACGACGCCGCCTCGAATGAGGAGCTCCGGCAGGGCGACCTGCGCGGGTGTGGACACCGACAGGAACGTGTCGGCGATGATCTCGAGCCCGGCCATCACACGGGCGGCGGCCTCGGCCGGTCCACCCACGGCCATCCACGCGACCTTCACCTGCGGCAGGCCCACGGACTTCGACAGCCCCCCGAGCGACACTGCCACCGCGTGTTCCTGCTGGATGACCGACGGCGCGGGCGCCTTGCCGTCGAGACGGTAGTCCGCGAACACTTCATCGCCGATGAGCACGAGATCGTGCGCCGCGCAGACGTCCGCGAGCGCGTCCAGTTCCGCGCGGTCGATGACCGACCCGGTGGGATTGTTCGGCGACACGACCAGCACGGCCTTCGTACGCTCGTCGACCTGCCGCGCCAGCGCGTCCACGTCGATGCGCCAGTGCCCGTGCAGGTCGAGTTCATAGGGCGAGGCCTCCACACACTCGAGCGCGGTCAGATGTTCGAAGAGCGGATAACTGGGCCGCGGCACGAGCACCCGATCGCCAGGATCGCAGAGCAGTTTGAACAGCCACGCATACGCCTCGCTCGTACTGGCGGCGAGGCACACGCGATCAAGACGCGTGGCGATGTCGCGCCGCGCGTAGTCGGCCACCACGGCCGCACGCGCGGACTCGAGCCCGAAGGGCTGCGGTGCGTAGGCCAGCCCGGCGGCGTCTGCGAGGGGGGCGAGCAGATCGGAGGGATAGGCCAGCCCGGCGCGTGTGGGATTCGACTCCGTCAGGTCGATGAGTCCACTTCCGCCGGCGCGCCGCCTCGCCACCGCGTCGGTCAGCCGGTTCGGTGCGAGGTCGGCCGGCAGCCGCGAGGAGCGCATCGTCACCGGCGCGGGGCGTCCACGAATTCGACCTTCGCCATCACGTCGCCTTCGAGCACGGTGTCGGCCACATCCATCCCGCGCTCGACGACGGCGAACACGGTGTAGGCGTGATCGAGGCGCGGCGAGTCGATGAGATTCACGAAGATCTGCGCGTCGCCGGTGTCGCGTCCGCGGGTCGAGGTGCCGATCGTGCCGCGGTTGTGCGCCACGCCAGGCTCGTCGCGCATGTACGGCCCGTCGCCCATGAACTCGTTCGCGCCAGGACTTCCGCCCTGCAGCACGAAGGTGGGCTCGACGCGGTGGAACGTGAGGCCGTTGTAATGGCCCTTCGCCGCAAGCTCCGCCACGCGCGCCACGGTGGCGGGCGCTTCATCGGGCAGCAGCCGCAGATCGAACACGCCGCCGCGCGCCATCGTGATGCGCAGGCGCTGCGTGCGCGCCTTCGCCAGCACCGCGAGGTCAGGCGGCTGGGTGGGCCTGGGCCGCGGCGTCGGCTCGGTGGGCCTGCTCGTCCACTTCGTGATCGCTTTGGCCGCGGTGTCGGCCACGCGGGCGTCCCAGTCCGACACGAACGGCGTGACGGCGTCCACGTCCGACGTGCTGCCGATCTCCGCCAGCGTCGTCAGAATCGCCACCCGCGGATCGCGCGACGTGTCCTTGCCTTCGAGTGTGAGGCGCAGCAGCGCGATCGAGAGCGCTTTGGCGGCCTTGGGACGCTCCGTCTCCGCCGCGAGCGCGCGGGCGGCCGTCATCACGAGCTGGTAGTCGGGCCGCGTCAGGGCGTCATACGCGACGCTCAGCGCTTCCGGACGCTTCAGCCGCGCCAGTTCTTCGAGCGCCGCCTGACGCACGTTGTCGCTGCTGTCGCCACCCAGACGCACGAGCGCTTCGGCGGCACCCGTCGCGCCGGCGGCGCGGGCCGCGTAGACGCGCACCTGCCACGTGGCGTGGCCCACGAACCGCGGCAACAGCGTGCGTACGTCGGCCGGAGACGCCTTCGCGAGACTCACAATCGCGTGCGCGGCGCGGTGCCACGTGAAGCCGGACGGCGGCAGCGCTTCGGCTTCTTTCTGCAGGAGGGGCGATACGGGCGTCGCGCCGCACCCGGCGCCCAGCAGGTCGATGGCGGCCAGCGCGACGTGCGCACTGGGGTCGTTCACCGCGCGCAGCACCGGCTGGCAGTCCGTGACCTGCAGGTGCCGGCCCCAGCCGCGCACCGCTTCGTAGCGCACGCGCGGTTCGACGTCCTTGAGGCCGGCGGCGAGCACGGCATCACGATCGGCGGCCGGCATCGTGGCCGGCGCATCGGCCGTCACTGGCGCTCCGGCGGCAGCCACCGCGAGCCGGCGCACCTCGTCGTCGGCATCCCGCGACGCCGCGCGCGCCAGGCCGCCGTCCACCATCCGCGCATTGCGCAGTGCCTGCAGCGCCAGGCGTCGCGCGCGTGCGAACGTGGTCGCGCCGCGGGCATCGGGCGTCTCGACCACCACGTACAACCGGGCCTTCGCGTCGTCGCCAAGTGGCGCCACCTTGCCGCTGATGCGGGTCAGCGACTCGAGGCCACGCGCCGCACCTTCGACCTGCGCGACGTCGCGCGCCGAGGCGGCGCGGGCGCGGGCGGGCACGACCTGCGCGCCGAGGGCCGGCGCCGGCAACACGGCGGCCAGAGTCTGCTCCACGCGGCGGAACTGATCCGGCGTCGCCATCGCGATACGGCCGAGCGCGGCAGCATAGAATCCCCAGTCCGCCGGCTTGGCCGTGCCCATCACGCGGATGAGTTCGTCGATAGCCGGCATCGTGAAGAGGCGCGCGGAGTTGGCCGTGGCGATCGACGCCCAGCGCCGCACGTCCGGATCAGAATCCGTCAGCAGCGGCATGATGTCGTTGAGGAGCGACGGCGTCTCGAAACGTCCCGCCGCCCGCACCGCCTGCGCGCGGACTTTCGCCTCCGGGCTCTTCAGCCCTTCGCCGAGGAGCGCGTGCGTCTCGAGGCTCAGCACCCGCGCGTCTTCGGCGAGCAGCAGGCGCGTCGAGAGCGATTCCTGGGCGAGGGCGGGCGCGGTCAGCAGGGCGACGAGGGCCGCGGCGGCCGTCATGCGCCACCTGTCGAGGGAAGGCAGGGTCGGCATACGCCTTCCAGTGTGGCTCAACTAGGCGGTGCTTGTCGTCCCGTCCGGCGGGCACGGCGCATTGCTGTAGCCGGATCGGAACGCCTTGACCTCTCCGGTGGCCGGATGGAACCGGTGCCGCCACACGCAGGCCGTGTCGTTCGCGAGGAGGTGGATCGACACCGACGGCACGTCCGACACCGTCTTCACGAGATGGATGTCATCACGCGGCGGCAGCAGCGCGTAGAAGTCGCCGGTCTCGGCCGTCTGAGCGCGCGACACCACGAGTTCTGCACGCGATTCGTCGCGGCCGTCGTCCAGACGCTGATACACCGTCTCGTGCTGGCGTCCGCGATACACGCCGATGAGCCCCCACGCGAGGTGGTCGTGCACGGGGGTTTCGGCGCCGGCGGGAATGACGAGCGAGAACAGCGTGAGCGAGCCGTCTTCGGCGCGATAGAGCGCGTATTGGCCGATGCCGCTGCCCATGCCGCTCGAGTGGTCCGGCGCGCCGTACGGCTCGGGCAGCCAGCCCTCGGCGGCAAGCAGACGCGCAAACGCCGGCTTCATGGCCTCCACACGCGCCGCCGTGTCGGCGATCTCGTGCGTGAGGCGCCGCGTCTCGTCGATGAGCGCGCGGATTTCCGGCGAGTCCACCAGGTAGCCGAACGCGTGGTGGCCGTGAGGATGTCCGAGGTCGCACATGCGGCGACTTTACCGCAGCTCGATCGGAAGCGCCGCCGTGCCGCCCTCGTGTTCGATTTCGAGCGCGTAGATGCCGCGCTCCCAGGCGCCCGTGGGCGACTCGAACAGCAGGTCGCCGAGCAGCACTTCCTCGGGCGCGATCTGCGCGACGTCGATCACCGTCTGGCCCTGCTCGGGCCGTCCGAAGAAGCGCAGCGGCTCGACGCCGCGGGTGCCGCGGAAGTAGGTCCGCACCTGATGACGCGTGGTCCGCGCCTCCTGCAGCAGGCCGCGGGCGCGCGCGGAGTCCGCGCCCCAGCGACGCTGCGCGGCGAGCGGCACCAACTGCCCGGACGGCGACACCAGCCGCACCAGATCGCGGCGCAGCACGAGCGCCTGCGGACTCGACACGCCCACTTCGATGAGCAGCCACGGCGTGTCGTGGTTGCGTTGCGAGTGGTAGTAGGCGGCGACCGCCTGCGTGAGGCCGTCGTGGTATTCGACGAGGGCGGCGCCGAGCTGCTTGACGCGTGAGAACTCGCGCGGCTGCGCGCGCTGCGCATCGGCGGACACGACGATCCCCACGAGCAACGCCGCCACGACCATGACTCGAGCCATCGGTGCCTCCCCTGCGCTGGCTCTCTCACTATCGCACGGTCACCAGTGGCACCGGCCCGGCCGTGGCCCATTCAGGGCAGGAGCGCCGCCAAGGCGCGCTCGAGCAATGGACGCCCCGCGAGGTCCTGCAGCCATGACGGCGGTATGCCGCGCTCGCCCCAGTGTGCGCCGGCCAGCTGCCCACACACGGCCCCGGTCGTGTCGGCATCGTCGCCGAGATTCACCGCCCGCAGCACCGCCTCGCGAAAATCCTTCGCGTCATGGAACGCCCACAGCGCGGCTTCGAGTGAATGCACGACGTAGCCGCCTCCCCGGATCTCCGGCGGTGATTTCCGGCGAAAACTTCCGGCGGCGACGGCCGCCACCTCGGGATGGAGCGGATGGATCTCAGAGAGGCGCCGAAGACCGGGCCAGTCCGGGGCGAGCACTTCCTCCCTCGGCCGCCCGTGCAGCAGGCCGGCGAGGACCACCCCGAAGTAGGCACACGCCGACAGGCACTGCGGGCTCGCGTGTGTCGGCCGGCTCGACTCGACGAGACGCGCCACCAGGACGTCGAGACGCTCGTCGAGCAGCGAGGCGTACACGAGCGGCACCGGTGCCAGCCGCATGATCGAGCCGTTGCCACTCGATCGCGGATGGGGATCCGCCGACGTCCACGCGTCACCGGTCTCGAGAAAGCGGACGAGCGCGGCGCTCGTCGCCATGCCGATGTCGAACACCCGCCCATTGACCGAGTAGGCGCCGGTGCGCCACCAGGCCACGTAGCGCTCCGCCTGATCGTTCAGATCCCAGCCGGCGTCACTGATGCTGTCGGCCAGGGCGAGCGCCATGCTCGTGTCGTCTGTCCACTCTCCCGCCTCGAGGCCGTGCGGCCCGCCGGCCCGGTAGCCCGTGACTTCCACGAACGTGCCTGGAGCAGAGAACTCGACCGACGCACCCATGGCGTCGCCGATGGCGAGACCGAGGAGGAGTCCGCGACGCCGGTCGATATCCGTCATGGCGCAGGGTACACCGCCGCTCAGCCCTTCCGCGCGGTCTTCCAGTAGCTGAACTCCGGCTGGTAACACACGCCGTCGAGGTCAGCCGTGCGCCCCTGGAAGTACTGCTGGGCGTCGGCGATGGCCTGGTTGTAGGCGACGGCGCCCACTTCGGCAAGGCAGAAGTCCAGGAAGAGCGCGGCCTTCAGGTCGCCGACCTCTTCGTCCAGATGTTCGGCGGTGAACCGCTTGATCGACGCCACCAGTTGTTTCGTGGCCTCGGGCGTGAGCACGATGGGCATGCGCCTATTCTGGCGCAGCCCGGCGCGCCGCCGCGCGCCGCTCGTCCTCAGCCCATGTGTTCCATGTGAAGTGGCAGTTCAGGCAGCGCCAATGGTGGGCGCGTTCGAGCCGGCGGATGACAAGACCAGACACGACGGCCCAGCCCGCCAGCCAATACCAGAGACGGAACTGCGCGAGAGCAAGTGCCACGGCAAATGCGACGCCGAGTCCAATCAGCAGATACGGCGGCAGCGGCGCCGACCCCCGCGTAGACAGACAGCGCGGGCACGGCTCCACGTCCGTTTGGAGATCGGGCTCCCCGGCCACGCCGAGCACGTCCAGGGCCGCGACAACATCCGTCGAGTGCACCATGAGGGTCCAGCCGGAGTCCGGCGAGAGCAGCCCGCCCGCCTCGGCGCGCATGCCCTTCGGCTCGAGTGCCGCCATATCCGCCAACAGCTCGTCCTGCGTGTCGTAGTGGCGGATCGGAACGAGGGAGCGGTGCCGCGGCATCGTTGCGAAGATGCGTCAGGGATGGGATCCGGATTCGCCGGCAGCGACCAGCAGCAGCTCCGCCAGCTTGCGCGCTTCGTTCCGCGAGAGCGGAATGGGCACCATGCCGTAGCTGAGCGGTCCCTTCGCCACGAGCTCGAGGCCCACGCGCAGGTCGTCGCCGTGCAGGCGTCGCACGGTCATATGCCGCTTCGGCATCCGGCTGTTCGACAGCGCCACCTCGCCGACGGCGGGGCCCACCGCTACGCCGAACAGAGCGCCGCGGAGGCCGCCGTGTTTGAGGATCTTGAAAGCGAAGGAGCCGAGAATCAGGACGAACGGGGCGAAGACCAGAAACTCCACACGCGCTCCTTGGTACCGGGACTATCGGTGCGGCCGGCCTTGCGGGTTAGGCACCACGCCGACCGGGTGGGCGCGGCGACGTCTTCCGACGGCGAACTGTGAGCACCGGCAGCTCTGCCGGTCCTCCTTGCGGACCGTCGTCTTTCCTGGTTTGCCAGAGTCGACCCGGCATGCCGGAGCGAACGTGAGCCGGAGGGAGACGTCGCCGCGCCCACCCGGTCGTCGCACCAGACGTCGCGCGCCGCCGGTGACGGTGACAGACCCCGTTACAACCCGGCGCGGCGGTGCGCCGAATAACTGAGCATCTGCCGCGCGAAATCGCAGAGATACGAGATCTGCACGTCGGCGACGGCCCCCTGTGCGTCGTAGACCGGCGTCAGCGTGGGCATGACGAAGCCGGTGTAGGACGGCAGCTTCAACTGCTCGACGCGGCGCACGATCTCGTCGCGGACCTCGGGGTTGAAGTGCACGCCGTAGGTCTCGAACAGCACGCGCGCGGCCTCGTAGTCGCCTTCGGACTTGATGCGCTGCACCTCGCGCAGCATTTCGGCCACGCCCTCGCGGAACCGCGCCACGCTGTCGACGACGTGGTAGGTCTTGGCGTCGCGGATGCGCACCGAAATGGCGCGCGTGTTGGCGAGCAGCCAATGCACGATGGCCTGGCGGTTGCGCATGTGGTCTTCTTCGAGCTGGGTGCCTTCACGCACCCGGCGCAGCTGCACGAGCGCCGTACGGGCGAACGCTTCGTATTCGGCGCGCACGATGTCGGCATGAGCGTCGGCCGGCACGATGCCGAGTTCGACCAGCTTCGGATCGGCGCAGAAGTAGAGCGCCACGAGATCGGCGCGCGTCTCTTCGAGCGCCGAATACTGCTCCTTGAGCAGTTCCTGCGGCTGCGCGCTGATGCCGGCGGCCATGCGGCCCGACCCATGGCCCAGCACCTCATGGATCTCGGTCGCGAGTTCGCCGGCCACGGCGCCCCAGCGCTTGGCGCGGTCGAACTCGTCGTCGTTCCACGCGAACTCGCGGCGGTACTCGTCGGTCGTGCTGAATTCGTAGGCTTCGGTCACGTTCGAGAGCGTGACCGACTTGCTGCCGTGCACCTCGCGCACGCGCTGGTCGTTCGGCAGGTTCACGCCGATCGGGGTGATCGGTCCGGCATCGCCGGTTTCAATCACCACTTCGATGGCCGTGGCCGTGACGCCGAGCACGACTGGCTTGCGGAATGCCGGGGCGATGGGCATGCAGTCTTCGAACCACTGGGCGTTCTCGGCCAGGGCGCGGATACGCGCCGTCTTCTCGTGGTTCACGTAGTAGACCATCGACTCCCACGCGCCCTTGATGCCGCGGGCGTCCATGTAGACCTCGATGAAGCCGCTCATCGTGTCCACGGGCGAGTCGGTGGACCGCACCCAGGCGATGTCGAAGGCCGTGCGATCGCTGTCTTCGCCGGTGCGATACCACTGGATGAGCGCGGAGAGGGCCGCCGCGAAGCTCGGCGTGGCGAACGGCAGGGCCGCTTCGATGTGCCCGATGATGCGCCGCAGCTCCGCGTCGTAGCGGCCGCCCACGCGGTAGACCTCTTCCACGAGCTGGCCGTCGCGCTTCACGAGGCGCGAGTTGAGCGGATAGCGCTCGACGAAGCCCTCGAGGTCGGACATCGCCACGCCGTCGTAGAGGTTGTTGGCGCTGCCGCGGAGGATGTCGCCGCCCGGGCCTGGCGTCTTGTTCGTGACCATCGCGTCGACCGCCGGGTCGAGCAGGGCCGGCGCCAGACGCCGCGCCAGCTCCGCCGGCGACTCGCCGGGCGCCGTGCGGAAGCGTGCACCCGCCGCGGCCGCCAGCGTGGCGGCCTGCGCCAGCTCGTCGACGCCCAGCTTCAGCACGAACTTCCGGGCCGTCAGATTGTTGAACGGCCCGGAATTGATCCAGAACAGCTTGGTGTAGCGCCAGATTTCCGTCGCGACGTCGGCCGGCAGGG
Organism: uncultured Acidobacteriota bacterium; assembly: GCA_902826515.1. Classification (GTDB taxonomy): domain Bacteria; phylum Acidobacteriota; class Vicinamibacteria; order Vicinamibacterales; family UBA2999; genus CADEFD01. The sequence goes on along the minus strand of CADEFD010000048.1, from coordinate 15,592 downwards.
CGCCATCGTGCAGCACCAGCGCCTCGAGGAAGTCGCGCATCGCGAGGTTATGGGCGTAACGCTGGTCCGTGTAGATGTCGCGCCCGGCAAGCGCCGCCTCGTACAGATGCCAGATGAGCGTCTTCTGGTCGAGCGGCAAACCCGCGAAACCGTCGGCATAGAGCTGCACGACGGCGGCGTCGTCTACCCGCTCGAGCAGGTAGGGACGGCTGGGCACACTGGCGGGGGTCTGGACGGGACGGTCGTTGGACGGCATTGTTCGAGTCGCGTTCGGAAGTTACAGGGGCACGGGCACACGATCCCCGTGCTGCGGCACCTGCACGTTCCACGCCAACTCGGCCACAATGCGGTTTTTTAACGTGTCCTGCGCCGACGGCTCCCCGTGCACCAGGTAAGTCGTACCAGGTGGTGTCGGGAATGTCTTCAGCCAGCGCATGATTTCGCCCGCATCTGCATGGGCTGACATCCCGTTCAGTTTTTCGATCCGCGCGTGGACGGGTATGAACTGCCCGTGGATCTTCACTTCGGTCGCGCCTTCGATGAGATGCCGGCCGCGCGTGCCCGCTGCCTGGAATCCGACGAAGAGCACCGTGTTTTTCGGATCGGGCAGCGCCTTGGCCAGGTGGTGCAGAACTCGCCCACCCGTGGCCATGCCGCTCGACGAGATGACGATCGCCGGGCCCTTGCTCTCGACCACTGCACGTGAGTCCTGCGGGGTCGCGACCGGCGTGAAGCGGGCCGTGCAGAAGGCGCAGACCTGACCGCGACGCTTCTGCACGTCGTCATCGAGTTCGTGCGCGTGCCGCTGATAGAACTGCAGCGCCTGGAGGGCCATCGGGCTGTCCACGTACACCGGCAATGCCGTGATTTTCCGGGCGTCTTCGAGCTGTTTGATGGCGTAGAGCACTTCCTCCACGCGCCCGATCGCAAACGACGGGATGATGAGTTTGCCGCCGCGCTCCGCCGTCTCCGTGATGAGCGCGCGCAGGCGTTCGCCTTCGTCTTCCTGCGGATGGCTGCGGTCGCCGTAGGTCGATTCGACCAGCAGCACGTCGGTCTGCACGCCGTTCGACGGGTCGGGCAGGATCGGCCGGTTGTAGCGGCCGAGGTCGCCGCCGAAGAGCACGGTGCCGCCCTCGCCGCCGGGACGGCGCATCCGGACGTAGGCCGCCCCCAACAGATGACCCGTGGGTAGGAACTCCACCTCCAGGGAACCTCCAGCCACGGGTATGGGTCGTTCATACCCAACGGGCTGGAGCTGGCGGAGCGTCTTGATGGCGTCGTCCTCGGTGAAGAGCGGACGGGCCGGCTTGTGTTTCGAGTAGCCGTAGCGGTTGGCGCGTTCGGCCTCTTCTTCCTGGAGCCGGCCGGCGTCGGGCAGCACGAGGGAGCACAGGTCCTGCGTACCGGGGGTGCAGAAGATCCGGCCCTTGAACCCCTGGGCCACGAGGCGCGGCAACATCCCCACATGGTCGAGGTGCGCGTGGGTGAGGACGACGTCGTCGATCGAGGACGACGGCACCGGGGGTTCGGCCCAGTTGCGCAGGCGGAGCTCCTTGAGCCCCTGGAACATCCCGCAATCGACGAGCACGCGCTTGCCGGCCGCTTCCACCAGATACCGTGAGCCCGTGACCGTACGGGCCGCTCCCAGGAACGTCAACGTCGAGGACATCGCTCGGACTCTACCAGATACGGCGATCGGCTAAGCTCGAAGGCCTGAGGGAGCACCCCGCGATCGTGACCACGCCTACTCGCACGAGACGTCTGCAGCACGCCTGCGCGGTAGGCCTCGTGGCCGCCGCCGGCGCCCTGGCCACACCGTCCGCCTCCGCCCAGGCCGTGGCGCGACCGCCGCGCGCGATCTCGCTCGGAGAGATCAGCGCGTCGTTCGAAGCGCTGGCCGCGCAGGTGGGATCGAGCACGGTGCAGGTGCTGGCGTCCGGCCTCGCGCTCGATCCGGACGCCGCGGCCGGCGACGGCGTGGTCGAACGGCGGCGGTCGTCGGGCTCAGGGGTGATCCTCGACGCCGCCGGCTACGTGATGACCAACTACCACGTGGTGCAGGGCGCACGCCGCGTCCAGGTGGTGACGGCCTCACGGCCGCAGGGCACATCGATCGTGCGACCGCGCGGACGCACCCTCGACGCCACCGTGGTCGGCGTGGACGAAGAGACGGATCTCGCGCTGCTCAAGGTGAGCGGCGCCACCTTCGCGCCGCTGCCGCTCGGCGATTCCGACACGCTCCGGCCCGGGCAGCTCGTGTTCGCGTTCGGCAGTCCGCTCGGCCTCGACAACACGGTCACGATGGGCGTCGTGAGCGCCGTGGGCCGGCAGCTCGAACCCGACGATCCGATGGTCTATATCCAGACCGACGCGCCGATCAATCCCGGCAGCAGCGGCGGCCCGCTCGTGAACGCGCAGGGCCAGGTCGTGGGCATCAACACGCTCATCCTCTCGCAGGGCGGCGGCAACGAGGGGCTCGGCTTCGCGGCGCCAAGCAACATCGTGCGATCCGTGTACGAGCAGCTCAAGACCCACGGGCGCGTGCGGCGCGGCACGATCGGCGTGCTGGTGCAGTCGATCACGCCCGTGCTCGCCGAGGCGCTGCAACTCCCGCAGGACAGCGGCGCCTTCGTGGCCGACGTGGACGCCGACGGGCCGGCAGCGAAGGCCGGCCTGCGCATCGGCGACATCGTCGTGGCGCTCGACGGCAAGCCGATCGAGAACGGTCGCCAGCTCGACGTGAATCTCTACCGGCGCACCGCCGGCGCCGTGGCCACACTCGACGTCGTGCGCGGCAAGGAGACGCTGCGCCTGCCGGTGGCGGTGGACGAACGCGGCGACGATCCGCTGCGGTTTGCCACGCTCGTCACCCGCGAGCAGCATCTCGTGGCGCGGCTCGGTGTGCTCGCCATCACCCTCGACGACACGCTGCGGGGCGAACTGAGTCTCGGCGCGAGCGACGCCGGCGCGCTCGTGGCGGCACGGGCCGGCGAGGAAGCCGTCGAATACGGCATCCAGCCCGGGGACCTGATCGTGGCCGTCAATCGCACGCGGGTCAGCTCGCTCGGCGACCTTCGGCAGGCCGTCACGAAGCTGCCGCCGCGCGCCGCCTGCGCCCTGCAGGTGCTGCGGCAGGGCCAATACCTCTTCCTGGCGTTCGAGTTCGAGGAGTGATCCCCGCGTCGTCCTCCCCTGCCGTGTCGGCTGCCGCGATCGACGAGCTGTTCGCGCAGTCAGAGGCCGGGCGCTGGGGCGTCTCGCGGGAGCGGTTCGCCGAGGCGGTGTGCCGCGCGGCCGCGAAGGTCGCGCCGGACGGCGGCGCCGCGGCCGACGCCGCGGTAGCGTCGCTGCATGCGCGGGATCTGGCGCTGGCGCTCGCCTGCGCGGACGGCCACGACGCGGCGTGGGAACACTTCGTGCTGACGTTCCGCCCCGAACTCTACCGCGCGGCGCGGGCGATGACCGACGAGGCGACCGGCCGCGAACTCGCCGACTCGCTCTACGCCGATCTTTTCGGCCTGGGCGGGCGCGACGGCCGCAGACAGTCGCTCTTCCGCTACTACCACGGGCGCGCGAAGCTCTCGACGTGGCTGCGCAGCGTGCTCGCGCAGCGGCACGTGGACGTGGTGCGGGCGCGGAAGCGGCTCACGACGATCGACGATCCCGAACACCCCGTGGAGACGCGCCTGCCGGCGCAGCCGCCGGCGGATGCCGCGCGCACGCAGGCCATGCGCCTGGCCGCTGGCGCCATCACCGCGACGCTCGCGGCGCTCGACGGCGCCGACCGCGTGCGCCTGGCCTACTACTACGTGCACGGCCTCACACTGGCACAGGCCGGGCGGCTCTTCGGCGAGAGTGAGGCGACGGCGTCGCGCAAGCTCGAGCGGATCCGCCGGCAGCTGCACACCGCGATCGGTGCAGCGCTCGGCGCGCATGGGCTGAACTCTGCCGAGGTCACCGACTGGGCCGAGGTGGCCCGCAGCGCCTGGGACGGTGCGCTCGCCGAGGCGCTCGGCGTGCCGGCGCCGCAAGAGTCCGGGCCGCCATCGTTCAAAGGAAAGAGGACGCCGTGAGTCTGCCCAGGGACACCGAGCGGGATCCGCACGCCGACGCGCTGCTGACCTCGGCGCTCAGCGCCGCAGACGGCGCGGAGGCCGAAGGCTGCCCCGACGCGGAGGTGATCGGCCTCTACGCGGAACGTGCGCTCGCCGGCGCGGAGTTGCGCGCCGTCGAGGCGCACGTGCACACCTGCGCGCGCTGCCAGGCGACCGTGGCGGCGTTCGTGCGGGCGCTGCCCGATGAGGCGGCCGTGGCCGGCGCCGTCTCTGGCGCGGGCGAGGCCACCACGGGCGGCGGCTTCGCGGCGTGGTTCGCCGGCTGGCGCTGGCTGGTGCCGGCGACGGGGCTCGCCGCCGTGGCGCTCGTGGCCGTGTGGGTGGGCCGCGGTCCGGCCGATCAGGTGGCGGAGTCGGCGCGAGGTCCGGCGGCGGTGGTCGAGACGGACGTGGCGGCGCCGGCACAGGCGCCCGCCGCCACGCGCGAGCCGGAGGCGTTCGTGCCTCGGGCCCCGGCTGGCGATGCCGAGGCAAACCAGACGATGGAGCGTGCGGTGCCGCGGAGGGCCCCGGCACTGGAGGCGGCGGCACGCTCGGCGCAGGCGACGTCCGCGAGAGGCGCCGGGGCGCCGGGTGCCGGCACGCGCGCGAAGGCCGCCGCACCCGACGACGAAATACGGCAGCACGCCGTGGGGCAGGCCGTGGGACAGCTCGCAGACGGCGCCGTCGCCAATGAGTCCGCACGCGCGGTCTCGCCCGATCCGCGCGCGGCGTCGGCGAGCGCGGCTCGTGAGTCCGCGGCGGCCGGTGCGCCCCCACCCGCCCCTGCGCCGGTGCAGGAGACGCTCTCGGTGTCGCCCGCGCCGGCCGCCCCGGCGGCGCGGACGGCGACCTTCAGCGCGCTGGCGTTTTCGCCCTGGCGCGCCGTGGACGGGCGCGTCGAGCGGTCGCGCGACAACGGCGCAACGTGGCAGCACGTGCCGACGCCGGACGGCGTGCGCGTCATCGCCGCGGGTTCGCCCGGCGGCGACGTCTGCTGGCTGGTGGCGGACGACGGCGTCCTGCGCACGACGAACGGCAGCACATGGGCGCCCACCACTCGTCCCACGACCGAGCCGCTGGCGGGGGTCGTCCCGGTGTCCGCGGAGCGGGCCTCGGTCTTCACCGCCTCAGGCGCGCGCTGGGAGACGTCGAATGGCGGCCGTACCTGGACGCCCGTGCGGTAGCGCCCGGAACGCCGTTTCTGCGACAAATCCCTCTCTGCCCAGAATGGGGACAGTCCCCACCCCGAATGGGGTCTGACCCCGTCATGCAAGAAATCCCCGGCCGCGCGTTCTCACTGCAGACCCCTGGTCCCCAAGGAGACGCCCGTGACCGCCAAGTCCTTCGCCCTGCCCACCCTGCTCGCCGTGTCTGCCGTCGCGCTCGTCAGCATCGCCGCGCCGCACGCCGAGGCTCCGCGTCCCACCGTCGCTGCTGCCCCCGCCGGACCCGTCGTGGTCAGCGGCCACAGTCAGCAGGAAGACGTGGCGCTCACCGTCTACAACGGCGGCCTCGCACTCGTGCGCGACGTGCGCGCGCTCACGCTGCCCTCCGGTGAACTGCATCTGCGCTTCGAGGACATCGCGGCCACGGTGAATCCGGCCACGGTGCACCTGCGCTCGCTCACGCAGCCCGGACGCCTGCCCGTGCTCGAGCAGAACTACGAATACGACCTGCTCGACCCGCAGAAGCTGCTGCAGAAGTACGTGGGCCGCGAGCTGACGCTCGTGCGCACGACGATGGAGAACGGCACGTCGAAGACCACGGAGGTGAAGGCGACGCTGCTTGCGCTCAACAACGGGCCGGTGTGGCGCATCGGCACCGAGATCGTGACCGGCATCGCCGCCGATCACTACCGCTTCCCCGATCTGCCCGACACGCTCTACAGCCGCCCCACGCTCGTCTGGACGCTCGACAACGGCGGCGCGCCGGCCCACCGCGTGGAGGCCGCGTATCTGGCGAACAACATCGGGTGGAATGCGGACTACGTGCTGACGATCGACCAGCAGGGCCGTGCCAGCGATCTCGACGGCTGGGTGACGCTCCGCAACAACACCGGCACCTCGTTCACGCGCGCCACGCTGCAGCTCGTGGCGGGCGACCTGCACAAGGTCGAACCGGACGCCGCGCGGCAGAATTTCGTGGCGCGCGCCGCGCTGGCCGTCGACGCGCGCGAGGCCATCACGCAGCAGACCTTCTCGGAATACCACCTCTACACACTGGGCCGGCGCACCACCATCGCGAACGCCGAGACGAAGCAGCTCGCGCTGCTGCACGGCACCGGCGTGCCGGTGGAACGGCGCTACGTCGTGGACGGCCAGCAGTGGTTCTACCGCAACCGGCAGCAGCCGGGTACGCCGCTGCGCGACAGCGTGAAGGTGTTCTACGACTTCAGGAACAGCGCCGCGTCGGGCCTGGGGATGCCGATGCCGGCCGGCACCGTGCGCATCTATCAGACCGATCCGAACGGCCAGGTGCAGTACGTCGGCGAAGATCGCATCGGCCACACGCCGAAGGACGAGCGCCTGTCGCTGCAGATCGGCACCGCGTTCGACGTCGTGGCCGAGCGCCGGCAGACCGACTTCCAGGAACGCGGCGCTGCCACCTACGAACTGGCCTACGAGGTCACGCTCCGCAACCGCAAGGAGACGCCGATCACCGTGGAGGTGAACGAACCGCTCGGCGGCACGTGGACGATCCTGTCGTCGTCGCACCGCTGGACGAAGACCGACGCCTTCGCCGCGCGCTTCCAGGTGCCGGTGGGCGCCGGCGCCGAAACCACGGTGCGCTACCGCGTCCGCGTCACCTGGTAGTT
>CADEFD010000048.1:0-8577 GCA_902826515.1 uncultured Acidobacteriota bacterium | reverse complement strand
CCCAGAATCAGCGGCAGGCCGTTCTTCGGGTTGCCGATCACGACGACCTTGCTGTTGGGGCTGTTCACGAGCTTCTCGGTGGCTTCGATGCCCTTCCACTGCAGCAGCTGATCGCTGATGCCGGTCGAGACGATGCGCTGGAAGTCGGCCACACCCTGCGCCTCGATGCGCTTGCGGTCGGCTTCCTGCCGCTCGCGCTGCAGCACGAACTGCATCTGCTGCGACTGCTGATCGGCCTGCTGCTTCGCCTCGATCGCGTTGCGTAGCGTGTCGGGGAGCTTGATGTCGCGCAGCAGGACGTTCTCGACCATCACGCCGCGCGCTTCGAGAATCGGCTTGAGCTGGTTCAGCATCTGCTGCGCCACGCCTTCGCGGCCTTCGCTGTAGAGCGCGTTCGCGGTGTGGGCGGCCGTGACCGCGCGGATGACCGAGCGGAGATTCGGCGTGACGACGATCTCGACATAACGCGGGCCGATCTTCTGGAACACCTCCGCGGCACGCTCGGGCTCGAGCCTGTACAGCAGCGACGTCTCGAGGCCGATGATGAGGCCCTCGCTCGACGGCACGTCGGCGTGTTCCTTGATCTCCTGCGTGCGGATGGACATCTCCGCGACGCGCTTCAGGGGATTCACCATGTGCAGGCCCTCGGGGAGCTGCTCCCCGGTGAGCTTGCCGAAGAGCGTCGTGACCCCGACGTGCCCGGTGTCGATCGTGCGGAAACCGCACGACGCGGTGGCGGCGATGAGGGCGAGCAGGAGCACGACGCCGAGGCGTCGTCCGGCGCGAGGTGAGACTTCGATCGTGGTTGCCATAGCTGCTCATCTTTTCGGCGCGAGGCCGCTCGGGCATCAGGGCGGCACGGCCGTGCGTTGCAGGGTGTGACACCGGGCCGTGGCAGGGCGCGGTATCATCCCGACGCGGTTTTTGCGCCTGTTACCGGCATCTGGTGGCCGCGGGAGTGAGTTCGTGAGACGTCGAACGGGGGCCCGCGCGCTCGTGGCCGCGCTGGCAATCGCCGCGCCGCTCGTGGCCGGCGCACAACCACAATCCGCCGCCCCCGATTCGGTGGCGCCCACCCTCGAGGCCGCGCGTCTCACCGAGGGCGAATCCCTCGTGATCGATGGCGTGCTCGACGACGCCGTCTGGTCGCGCGCCCTGCCCGCCACCGACTTCCGGCAGCGCGATCCACGTCCCGGCGAAGCCGCCACCGAACGCACCGAGGTGCGGGTGGCCGTGGACGGCACGCGCCTCATCCTCGGCGTGGTCTGCTTCGACTCCGAGCCCGATCGCATGCTGGCCAACCAGATGCAGCGCGATCAGCCGTTCGGCGGCGATGACCGCTTCCTGTGGGGCCTCGACACCTACCTCGATGGCCGCACCGGCTACTTCTTCGAGATCAATCCGGCCGGCGCGATGGGCGACGGCCTCGTGACCGGCCCGGGCGGCGGCGGCCAGTTCGGCGGCCAGATGAACAAGTCGTGGGACGGCATCTGGATCGCGCGCGTGCGCCGCAACGACAAGGGGTGGACGGCCGAGATCGAGATCCCGTTCCGCACGCTCAACCTGAATCCCGACAGCGACACCTGGGGCGTGAACTTCCAGCGCACCGTGCGCCGCAAGAACGAAGAGAGCCTCTGGGCGGGCTGGCAGCGCACCGAAGGCCTGCTGCGCATGTCGAATGCCGGACGCCTCACCGGCATCGGCAAGGTCTCGAAGGGGCTCGGCCTCGAAGTGAAACCGTACGGCGTCGCGTCGGTGGGCAACGCGCCCGGGCTCGGCCTGCCGGCCACGACCGGCAATGCCACGGCGGGGGTGGACCTCTTCTACAACATCACGCCGGGCCTGCGCGCCAACTTCACGGTGAACACCGACTTCGCCGAGACGGAAGTCGATCAGCGCCGCACGAACCTCACCCGGTTCCCGCTCTTCTTCCCCGAGCGCCGCGAGTTCTTCCTCGAAGGGTCGACGTTCCTCGACTTCCCGCCCGGTGATGCGCAGCCGTTCTTCTCGCGCCGCATCGGCCTCAAGGACGGCCAGCCGCAGAAGATCCTCTTCGGCGCCAAGCTCACCGGCCAGATTGGCAAGCAGGACGTCGGCGCCCTGCACGTGCGCACGGGCGAGGATGACGGCGCCCAGGGCTCAGGCACGCGTCTTGCGAGCGAAGACTTCACCGCGCTCCGCCTCAAGCGGCGCTTCGGACGGCAGTCGTTCGCAGGCCTGCTCTACACGCGGCGCGCCGGCGTGGACGACGAAGCCGGCATCATCGACCAGCATACCCTCGGCTACGACGTCACGCTGGCCACGCCGTCGTTCCTCGGCAGCGGCAAGAACTTCGAGACCGGCGGCTTCTTCCTGCACACGACGGGGCTGCCGGGCACACCCGGCGGCACGAACGCCTTTGCCGGCCGCGTCGTCTATGCGAACGAGCCGCTCACCGCCCAGATCTTCTTCCGGCAGGTCGATGCCGCCTACGATGCCGGCATCGGCTTCACGCCTCGCCGCAACTTCCGCCGCTGGAATCCGCAGATCGAGTACGCGCCGCGCATCAACAAGGGCATCATCCGCGAGTTCCAGTTCAGCGCCAACGCCGAGATCGCGACGCTGCCCGACAACACGCTCATCACCCGGCAGTACTTCCTGACGCCGTTCGAGATGCTGTTCAACAGCGGCGACCGCGTGCAGTTCCAGGTCTTCCAGGTCACGGAACAACTCGAGGTGGATTTCGAGATCAGCGACGGCATCCTGCTGCCGTTCGGCAGCCGCTACGCGTGGCGCCGCCAGCAGATGATCGTCGACTCGGCGCAGAACCGCAAAGTGTCGGCGCGGGCGGAGTACTCGTTCGGCGACTTCTATTCCGGCGATCGGCGCGAGCTCAACTTCGACCTGCGCCTGCGGCCGCGGGCGGGGGTCTACCTCCAGGCGTCGAGCGAGTACAACGACGTCACGCTGGCCGAGGGCGCCTTCACCACGAAGCTCTATCGCCTGGACGCGCGCACGCAGTTCAGCCCGTGGATCGCCCTCTCGAACAACGTCCAGTACGACACGCAGAGCAAGTCGCTCGGCTGGCAGATGCGCTTCCGCTGGATCCGCAAGCCCGGCAACGACCTGTATCTCGTCTACACGCACAATTGGCTCGACAGCGTGCGGCTGTCGACCATCGACCGCAAGGCGGCGATGAAGATCGTCCAGACCTACCGGTTCTAGGCTGCGACGTCCGCAGAATCTCCAACCTGGGGTCAGACCCCATTCTGGGCCACAGAGGAAGTCTGGCTGGGCGAGGATTGGGGGTCTGGCCCCATGGCAGAATCTGCACGAATGAATTTCAACAGCGACAACGTGCACGGCGTGGACGAGGCGATCCTCGCGGCGCTCGGCGAGGCCAACACCGGCACGGCGCGGGCCTACGGCTACGACGACTGGACGCTCGCCGCCGAGGCGCGGCTGCGCGAGGTGTTCGAGCGCGACGTCGCCGCCTTCCTCGTCGTCACCGGCACGGCCGCCAATTCACTCGCACTGGCGGCGTGCTGCCCGCCCTACGGCGCGGTCGTGTGCCACCACGAGGCGCACATCGTCGTGGACGAATGCGGCGCGCCGGAGCTCTTCAGCGGCGGTGCGCGGCTGATGGGCGCGCGCGGCGCCGGCGGAAAGATCACGCCCGCCACCGTGGCCGCGCTCTTTGCCACCCTCGGCCGCGGCGAACACGAACAGCGGCCGAGCGTGCTCTCGATCTCGGAGGCCACCGAGCTCGGCACCGTCTACACGCCGGCTGAGGTCGCCGCCCTCGCCACCCTCGCCCGTGAGCGGCGGATGCACACGCACATGGACGGCGCCCGCATCGCCAACGCGCTCGCGCGCCTCGGCTGCACGCCGGCCGAGCTCACGTGGAAAGCCGGGGTGGACGTGCTCTCGTTCGGCGCGACGAAGAACGGCGCGATGGGCGTCGAGGCCGTGGTGTTCTTCGACGCCGCGCTCGCCGCCGACTTCCGCTACCTGCGCAAGCGCACCGGGCACCTCGTGTCGAAGAACCGGTTCCTGGCCGCGCAGATGCTCGCCTACCTGGAAGGCGACCGCTGGATGCGCAACGCCCGCCACGCCAACCTGATGGCCGACCGGCTCGCCGCCGGATTCCGCGCGCTGCCCGGCGTGCGGCTGCCGCTGCCGGTCGAGGCCAACGCCGTCTTCGCCATCGTGCCCCGCACGCTCCACGAACACCTGCAGGCGCAGGGCGCGCGGTATCTCGTGTGGCCGGGGGAAGGGCCGGGCGCCGACACCATCGGCGCCGGCGAGGTGTTCATCCGCCTGCTGACGTCGTTCCGCACGACGGCCACGGACGTGGACGCCCTCGTGCGCGCGGCCGACGCCGGTTAGAGCAGCTCGAGCAGATCGCGCACGGCCTCGCCGAGCGTCTCGACGATGGCGCGCACGATGGGCCACAGGTCTCCCTCGGCGGCGACATCGGCGGCCACCGCCGGATCGGACATCACGAGCCACGCCCCCACGGACACGACGGGTGTGACGCAGAGCGTCAGCACGCCGACGGCGAGGATGAGGCGCGACGTCCAGCGGCGGGTGCGCGAGGGTTTGATGCGGAGCCTGTCCATGCCGACCTGCCCCGGCATAGGCGAGGACCATGCCAGCCGCGCCTCTCGACCGGGGACGCGGGTTCCCGCCGGATTCCCGTGGATCTTCGCGCCGCGCGGCCTCCTGCGTCCCGCCACTCGTCCCGTCCGCCGTCATCCGGTGTCCGGATCCGGAACGATGGACGTGTCATGGCCGCACGGGCCGCCCGACGCGGCCGCGAGCGGGCGACGCCCGGCGTGGGCACGCACCGGCTCAGCAGCTCGGCCGTGATAACGTGCGGCCGCATGACGGCCGCTGCCCTTCGTCGCCCCACACCGGCCCGGCTCGCCCTGCTGCTCGCCGCGTTCGCCTGCGTTCCGCCGCTCGCCGCCCGCCAGCCCGCCACGCCGGCGCCGGCCGCCGTCCGTACCGTGCTCGTGAAGGCCGCCCGGCTCATCGACGGCCGCGGCGGCGCGCCGCTCGTAAACGCCGGCGTGCTGATTCGCGGCGACCGCATCGAGCGCGTGGGACCCGCCGCCGGGATGACCGCCGACGAGGTCATCGACCTCGGGAGCGCCACCGTGCTGCCCGGGCTCATCGACCTCCACACGCACCTCACCGATGAAGTCGGCACGAACTGGGAGACGAACCTCCTCACCACCACGCCCGGACGCGCCGCCATCTACGGCGCGGTGAACGCCCGCACGACGCTGCTCGCCGGCTTCACCACCGTGCGCGACATGGGCCCGACGTGGCCCTACGTGGACATCGACCTGCGCTACGCCATCGACAAGGGCTCGATCCCCGGACCGCGCATGCAGGCGGCCGGCAACTACGTGTCGGCCACGGGCGGCGCCGGCGACGCGCGTCAGTTCTCGATCTACGTGGACGTGCCGATCGTGCGCAACCTCGCCGACGGCGTGGACCAGGTGCGGCAGGTCGTGCGCACGAATCTCAAGAACGGCGCCGACTTCATCAAGATCCTGGCGACCGGCGCGGTGATGTCGAAGGGCATTCCGCCGGGCGCGCAGCAGTACACCGACGCGGAGCTCGCCGTGGCGGTGGAAGAAGCGGCGCGCTGGGGCACGTTCGTGGCCTCGCACGCCCACGGCGCTGAGGGCATCAAGGCGTCGCTCCGGGCCGGCGTGCGCACCATCGACCACGGCAGCATGCTCGACGAAGAAGGCGCGCGCCTGCTCAAGGCAAAGGGCGCCTACTTCGCGCCCACGCTCTACGTGGGCCACTCCATCCTGCACGACAACCAGGCGCTCAACATCCCCGCGCATCAGGTGGAGCGCGAGAAGGCGATGCAGGGCACGCAGGAAAAGGCGTTCCGACTCGCGCTGGCGCACGAGCTGCCGATTGCCTTCGCCACCGATGCCGGCGTCTTCCCGCATGGCGACAACGCGCGCGAGTTCAAGGCCCGCGTGGACCTCGGGCAGACGCCGATGGCGGCGATCGTTGGCGCCACGCGTATTGCCGCCGAGGCGATGGGGTGGGCGGATCGCGTGGGCACGCTGCAAGCCGGACGGTTTGCTGATCTCATCGCCGTGGAGACGGATCCGCTCGCCGACATCACGGCACTGGAGCGGGTGCATTTCGTGATGAAGGGCGGCGTGGTGCACAAAGGCGGCGCGCGGAACACCGCGCCGGGGGCTCGGGGCCGATGACGACGCGACGACCACGGACGAGCTCGGCCCTCAAGCTCACGTTTGCCGTGCTCGCGTTCGCCACGGCGATGACCGGGGCCGGCCGCGCGCAGGCGCCGGCGGTGGACGCGGCGTTTGCCACCTTCTGGGCCGCGGGCTCGCAGCCGGAGGCGGTGGCCGCGGCTCCGGCCATCGTGCAATCCGGCGTGGATTTCGACACGGCGCTGGCGCGCCTGCGAAAGGGGCGGCCCTACGACCGGTACGCGCCGCGCGGCGTGCAGAAGCTGACGCGCACCATGGAAGCCACGCCCTACCCCTTCACGGTGGACGTGCCGGCCACCTACGACGCCACGAAGAAGTACCAGGTGCGCGTGCAGCTCCACGGCGGCGTGGGCCGGCCCGATCCGGTGGCCCGCGGCGATGGATCGATCGGCGCGCTCGCCGGCGCGGAACAGATCTACGTGCTGCCGCAGGCGTGGGCCGAGGCGCCGTGGTGGGGTCCGCTGCAGGACGTCAACGTGCCGGCGATCCTCGATCAGGTGAAACGTACGTGGAACGTCGACGAAAACCGCGTGGTGCTCTCCGGCGTGTCGGACGGCGGCACGGCCGCCTTCTACATGGCCATGCGCGACACCACGCCCTACGCGAGCTTCCTGCCGCTCAACGGCTTCATCATGGTGCTGCGCAACCGCGATCTGGGCCTGCGCGGCGCGCTCTTCCCGCACAACCTCACGAACAAGCCGTTCTTCGTCGTGAACGGCGGCCAGGATCCGCTGTATCCGGCGGCGCGCGTCGAGCCGTATCTGAAGCAGTTCCAGGCCGGCGGCCTGACCATGGAATACCATCCACAGCCCGACGCCGGACACAACACCGCATGGTGGCCTGCGGTGAAGGATAGGTTCGAGCGCTTCGTGGCGGCGCATCCGCGGGAGCCGCATCCGGCACGCCTGACCTGGCAGACCGACAACACGGCGAGCCGCAACCGCGCGCACTGGCTCGTCATCGACCGGCTGGCGCCGGCGCGTCCGGGCGAGGACCTGCCCGACCTCAACAACTACGTCGCCGGTGAGGAGCCGAACTTCGGCGTGCGGTCGAACGGCATGCGCGTCACCACCGTGCTCGCCGGATCGAACGCGCAGGCGTTCGGGCTGCAGCCGGGCGATCTCGTGGCGGCCATCAACGGCCGGCAACTGCCCGAGGCGCTCGAACTCACCGACTTCCTCGGCATCTACCAGGCGGGCGAGGCGCTGCACTTCGAAGTGGAGCGCGGCCCCACGCGGCAGACGGTCGATCTGAAGGGCACGTATCAGCCCACGCTGATGCCGAAGGTGACGCCGCTCTTCCCGGCGCCGCGCGCCGCCGGACGCGTGGATCTCGTGCGCGACGGCAACACGGTGCGCGCGACCACCCGCGGGGTCGCCGCGTTCACGCTGCTGCTCTCACCCGACGTCTTCGACTTCAGCCGGCCGATCGCGGTCGTGGCCGATGGCCGCACCGTGTTCACCGGCCTCGTGCGGAAGAGCGTCGAGACACTCGTGACGTGGGCCGCGAAGGACAACGACCGCACGATGCTCTACGGCGCGGCGCTGCCGATCACGCTCACGCCGTAGCGGACGGCCTGACCTGGTGCGGCAGACGGCCCGGAGCCGGGCCGGGCGCTACTTCCGGATGTCGGCGCGTTCGACGATCGCCTCGTAGGAATATCCCGCGCCGAAGTCCTTGTCGGTCGTGAGGGTGCCGTTCACCGTCACGACATCGCCGGCCTTCAGTTCCGCCGCGCCTGTCACGACGAGATCGTGCGTGCCGTCCTTCACGACGCCGCTGCCATCCTGCAGGTGGTACCAGTTGGTGCCCATGATGGCGAGGTTGACCTTCACGATCTGCCCCCGCAGCACGAGCGGCTTGCCCGAGAGCGCCGCGCGCTTCGCCCACACATCCGCGATCTTCACGCTGCCAGGCACCGGCGAGACCGCGGCGATGAGTTTCGGCTCTTCGGGCTCCTCCGCAGCGGCCATCGCCTCGCCGCCGCCGTGGCTGCCGGCCAGCGCCGGCATCGCGCCGTCCGCGGCCGCGGCCGGGAGCGCCTGGCCGTTCAGCGCCACCTCGCGCACGAAGTAGATCATCGGGAAGTCGCGGTTGAGCGTGCGGCTGCGGAAGTTCTCCATCGGCATGTCCACGGCGGCGGTGAGCTGGTCGCCCACCTTCACCGGGAACTCGCTGCCGGCGATCCACGTGTCCTTGCCGTCCACCGTGAGCCGCGCGTAGGTGTAGCCGCCGGAGTTCATGGTTTCGGCAACGGCGCCGCGAATCGTGCCTGCGTCGGCGCCGGCCGTGCTGCCGGCGGCGCTTCCTGCCGGCGCACCGGCGG
>CADEFD010000047.1 GCA_902826515.1 uncultured Acidobacteriota bacterium | reverse complement strand
GACACACCTGAGGCAGGTCGACCACGAGCGACGCCCGGGCATCCGCCAACATGGGCAGGTTGAACGGCTCGCCAGCCCCGATCAGCGCCTCGCGCACGACGGGGCGCCCGCCGGTGCGTGGCGCGTATGGCATGAACGAGAAGTACGCCTTGACCACGCCAGCAAGCGGGCCGGCCGGCGCAAGTCCGCGATACGAGATGGCGGGCTTTGTCGGAGACGTGACTCCTTGCGAATGGTCGCCGGCATGTCCCATTTCTCCTATCGTGCCCGAAAGCCGGCCGCTATGCTGGTCGGCGACTGGAGGCGCGACGGACGATGGCGAGAGCGATCCCAACGACGGCGGCGGCAGCCCTGTTGGCCGTGGTGGCCACGACCGCCATGGCGCAGGAGTATGCGGGGCGCGACAGGCTCCGCGCCCAATCGGCAGAGTTCCGCCGTGAGGTGATCCAGGTGGCCAGCGGTGTGTACGTCGCCGTTGGATACTCCGCCAGCAACGTCGTGCTGGTGCAGGGCGACAGCGGCTCGATCATCGTCGACACCGGTACGGACTCGAC
This sequence comes from uncultured Acidobacteriota bacterium, assembly GCA_902826515.1. Classification (GTDB taxonomy): domain Bacteria; phylum Acidobacteriota; class Vicinamibacteria; order Vicinamibacterales; family UBA2999; genus CADEFD01. The sequence goes on along the minus strand of CADEFD010000047.1, from coordinate 31,011 downwards.
GGCGGCGCGCGCGATCGTCGAGGCGTTCGGGCCGCGCTTGCGCCGACCCGTGCGCGCCATCGTCTACACTCATTCTCACCCCGACCACACCGGCGGCGGGCGCGTGTTCGCCGGCGACGACACGCCAGACGTCATCGCGCACGAGACATTCGTGAAAGCGACCCCGGAGGCTGGGCGCGGCGGACGCGAGGGCGGCGACCAGTTCGGAATGGCCCTGCCGGTCGACCAGTTCATCAACGTCGGCGTCCAGGCGGAGTTCGGCCGCGTCGTGCCGCCGACACGCGAGGGCTACCTGCCGCCGACGAGGACCTTCAGCGGTGACGAGTCGTCGTTGACCATCGCCGGCGTGTACGTGCAACTGCTGCACACGCCAGGCGAGACGCCTGACACGATCGCCGTATGGCTGCCGGACGCGCGGGTGCTGATGCCCGGCGACAACGTCTTCCGCGCGTTCCCCAACGTGGCGCCGATCCGTGGCTCTCGTCTTCGGAACCCCGAGGCCTGGGTGGCGAGCCTCGACCGCGTCATCGCGCTCAAGCCCGAACACGTCGTGCCGGGCCACACGCGTCCGGTGCTCGGCGCCGCTGCCTCGGGGGCAACGCTCATCGTGTACCGCGACGGGCTGAAGTCGATCGTCGAACAGACGCTCACCGGCATCCGCAAGGGCGAGCGTCCGGACGAGCTCGTCGCCCATGTGACGTTGCCACCGGCGCTCGCCGCGAATCCGTTCCTGCAGGAGTTCTACGGTGGCGTGGAGTGGACGGTACGCGGGATCTACGCCGACCAGGTCGGCTGGTTCGACGGCAACGCCACGAAGCTGTTCCCGATGCCGGAGAAGGAGCGCGCCACCAGGCTCGTGACCCTCATCGGCGGTGTGGCACGAATGGTCGAACGCGGTCGCGCGGCATTGGCGGCCAAAGACTTCACATGGGCGGCAGAACTGGCGGATTACGTCCTCGTGAACGATGGTGCGCACGTCGAGGCGCGGCGCTTGAAGGCCCAGGCGCTGACTGAACTGGCCGAGCGACAAGTGAATGCGATTGCGCGGAACTACTATCTGACGACCGCGCAGTTCCTGCTGAAGGACCTGCCGGCTCGTTAGTCGCTGCGCATGACCTCCGGCTGAGCTACCGAGTTCTCCGGCTCCGCCTACCGTTGGTGCGGGCGGAAACGAGTCTGGTCGTCGCAGAGGTGCGGTGCCTCACCAGTGACGCACGGGCTTCAGACGTCGGGCGGCGGTTCCGATATCCTTGTCATGATGAAACCCGTACTGGCTGGACTGCTGGTCTGCCTGGCGACCGCAGGAGCGTGGGCTCAGCCCGGGGCGACCGGGCCAGTCGCTGCGCTCAATGCCGAGGCCAGGGAGTTCAGCGACAGCCATCCGGAGCGGTCGCTCGCCGCCGCCTCGAAGGCCCAGGCGGCAGCCAAAGAAGCCGGGGACGTGCGCGGCGAGGCCGAGGCGCTGAACTACATGGCCTACGGGTATCGCAACCAGAGCGTGCTCGAACTTTCGCGGCAGTACGCGCTCGAGTCCGTGCGCCTCTACGTGCAGGCCGGCGATGAGTGGGGTGAAGCGCAGGGCTACAACACGCTGGGCTTGATCGAAGCTGATGACGCGCGATACGCCGAGGCGCTCGACGCTCACCTCAAAGCGCTCGCCATCCGCGAACGGATCGGCGACAAGGAAGGCCTCGCCTATTCCCACAACAACCTGGGCAACGTCCACCGCAACATGGGCGAGTACGACAAGGCGCTGGCGCACCACGCGCAGGGCCTCGCGTTGAAGATCGAGTTGGGGATGAAAGCCAGCGAGGCGTTCTCGCACCAGAACATCGGCCTGATCCACTTCGAGCAGCATGAGTATCCCGCCGCGCTGGCCGCGTATCAACGGGCGCTCGCGATCCGCGAGGAGCTGGGCGACCGCCGCGCCATGGGTGTGTCGTTGAACGCGATCGGACAGGTCGAGGCGCAGACGAACCCCGCGGCGGCCCGCCGCACCTACGAACGCGCTCTCGCCCTCCGGCGCGAGTCCGGCGACTCGCGCGGCGAGATGGCCACCGAGCTCAATGTCGGGGACCTGAACCGCAGGTTGAGCGACCTGGCCGGCGCCACCGCCGCCTATCATCGCGCGCTGGCGATCGGCGAGCGCATCGATGCCCCCCTCATGCAATCGACCGCGCTCAAGGCGCTATCGGACGTCGAGGCGAGGCGCGGCGATTTCCAGGGCGCCTACACCTATCTGCTTCAGCACCAGGAACGGCGCGACCGCATGTTCAACCTGGAAAACGCGGCCCGCTTTCAGCGAATTCAGATCGCAAGGGAGGCCGAGCGCCAGCAACGCCAGATTCATGTGCTCGAATCAGAAGGGCAGATTCGGGACGCCGAGCTGCGGCGGGTCCGGGCCACCCGGTCAGCGCTGGGCGTCATCGCCGTGTTGGTCATCATCAGCCTGGCGCTGCTCTATGCGCGGTTCCGCCTGAAGCGCGAGTCGGAAGCGCGGTTCCGCGCGCAGGCCGAAGTGCTCTCGGACGCCCTCGACCGGGTCAAGACCCTGCGGGGGATGCTGCCCATCTGCGCGTGGTGCAAGAAGATCCGAGACGATCAGGGTTACTGGACCCAGGTCGAGGCCTACATCAGCCGTCACAGCGAGGCGGAGTTCACCCACGGCATTTGTCCGGCGTGCACCGACGGCGCCGAACGCACCTGAGGTGCCTGACAGGCGCGGGGAGAGGATGACGTCGTCGCCGACCGTGCGGATCAGGACCTCGTCGGTGGCGAACTGGAATTCCTTCGGCAGTCGCACCGCCTGGCTGCGGTTGGTCATGAACACGCGACACGTGATGTCCGGTTTCGGTCGTGGGTGCCGTAACTCTCAGCAGGAGGTTATATGAGCATCCGCGTTCCGTTTCCAACCGACCCCAATCCGTTCTTCGTGCAGGTCGTCGCCGTGGGGACAGGCCCAGACCTGGCCACGGCAACCGAGACTGCGAAAACAAGTCTGCGGCGGCGGGCCACCGATGTCCGGACGAAGTTCGGTCTGCCGGTGATGCACGGCATGTTCTACGCGTTGACGAACCAGGTCGACCGTTTCTCCGGGCCGGGGCAGAAAGTCGCCACGACGGCGACACTGACGGCGTGGTACGAGCTCGATCTCGAGCAGCGGGCGATGACACCGACTCCACATCGCTTCGTGGCACATACCGGCACGAGCGTCATCCAGGAATACGACGTGGTGTTCTGCGAAGGCTACTAGCCTCGATGGACGCGTGCCGCGGCCCACGGGACATCGAATCCGGGTTTCGGAATATGTCTACGAAATCGGGTTCGATGCCCGTCGGCACGTGGGCCGGTGGCCTCGGACGGTAATATCTACGCCGATGGTTGTGCCGGTCAGCAATCCACGCGACGCACGTCTCCTGGCTCGCGCGTGGCTCGTTGAACGAACGCCTGCTCCGAGGGCCGGCTCGTGAGCGCCCGACGCTTCGACGCGAAGTTCGGCGCGAATCGGCTCGACGAGGTGCCCCGGGCCCCAGGCGTCTACGAGTGGCTCGGGCCCGCCGAAGAGACGCTCTATGTCGGCAAGGCCGCCAAGCTGCGCGACCGTCTCCGCCAGTACAGGAACGCGAGCCGGAAGAAGGCCCACCGCAAGATGCTGGAGCTGGTGGCGGCCGCGAGCGGGTTGCGCGTGCGTTCGTGCGAGAGCGACCTGGCTGCGCAGCTGCTCGAGAACCAGTTGATCCAGTCGCTCCGGCCGCCGTTCAACGTGTCGGGTGCGTTCACGATGTTGTACCCGTGCATCGGGCTGCGGGTGCACGAGCGGGCGCTCGATCTCTGCTGCACGACCTCCCCGCACCTGCTGGAGGAGTTCGCGTTCTTCGGCGCCTTTCGTTCGGCTCGGCTGACGCGCGAGGCGTTCGGCTCGCTCGTCGAGTTGCTCGGGCACCTTGGCCACCCTGAGCCGACACGGCGCCTCAAAGATCTGCCCAGGGTTCCGTTCACCCGTATCGCACGTTTTCGACAGCTCGATTCGACATGGCACACGGCGCTGGAGCAGTTCTTCCTGGGCACGTCGCGCGAGTTGCTCACGCACCTCGCGCTCGCGCTCCTCGAGAAGCCCGCGGCCCGCCGGCATGCTGAACCGGTCCAGGCCGCGCTGCAGCTTCTGAAGTGCTTCTGGGACGAGGAGAGCGAACCGCTCCGCCAGGCGCTGGTCGCCGGGGGCCGCGGCGGTGATCGATTTCTGTCGCAGACCGAGCGGGATCCGCTGTTCCTCGAAGTGCGCGCCCTGCGTCGCCGGATGATTCGAGAGGTCTGATGGATCAGGCGCCTCCTGAACGGGGTGAAAAGTGTGGCTCGACCGTTCGTCGCGGGGCTAGCGCTCATCTACCGCGATGTGGTATACCGTGATGCGGTATATCGAGATGCCCGATTTTCCCCGCCGACGACTGCCCCAACAGCACCTGCCGCTCACGGTGCCCGTGTTCCAGATCCTGCTCTCGCTGAGCGACTGCGACCTGCACGGCTACGCCATCATCCAGGACATCCGCCAGCGCACCGCGGGTGAGGTGTCGTTGACAGCGAGCACGCTCTACGCCGCCATCAAGCGGCTGCTCGACGCCGGCCTGATCGACGAACTCGAGGCGCGCCCCAGCGATGACGACCCGCGGCGACGCTACTACCGGATTCAGCCGGCGGGACTGGACGTCGCCCGGCTCGAGTCTGCGCGGCTCGAACGCGCGGTGAAGATGGCGCGCCAGAAACGACTCACGCCGAAGAAAGCCTGACTCGCCATGTGGTCGCGCCTTTACCGCCTGGCGTTGCGTGTGCTGCCGCGCGACGTGCGCACGCGTCACGGCGGGCCCATGGCCGCCGTGTTCGACGAGTTGCTGCGCGAGGCGCGACAGCGCGGCGGCGCCAGAGCCATGGCCCGGGCCAGCGCCACGGAACTGATGGCGCTGTTGCCGTTTGCCGCCCGCGCGTGGCGTGAACGCCCGGCGCCGCGCCGCCTCGACGAGCGCGCGCTCGCCGCCACCACCGCAGATGAAAGGGGTTCGCCGATGATTGCCGCACTGATGCAGGACGCCCGCTACGCCGTCCGGCTGCTGCGGCGGTCACCCGGGTTTACGGTCGTCTGCGTCACGACCATCGCCCTGGCCGTGGGCGCCAACACTGCCATCTTCGGCGTCGTGCACGGCGTGATGCTGCAGGCGCTTCCGTTCGCCGATCCCGACACGGTGGTGGTGCTGGGGCACCAGTCGCGCGCAGACACCACCGCGGGCGATGGGCTCGATAGCACGACGCCCGGCAATCTCTACGACTGGATGCGCGGTGCCACCGCGTTCACGTCCCTGGCCGGCTTCACCACAACCGAGCGCATCTTCACGATGCCGGACGGCGCCGAACGCATCCAGGGCGGGCTGTGCGTGGGCGACGTGTTCGGCGTGTTGGGCCGGGAGGCCGCCGAGGGCCGCGCGCTGCGCGCCAGCGACGACGACCCCGGCGCACCGCCGGTCGTCGTGCTGAGCGCGCGGCTGGCGCGCCGCCTCTTTCCGGCTGGCGGCGCCGTGGCGCGCACGCTTACGATCAACGGCACGCCGCATACCGTCGTGGGCGTGATGCCGGCCGACTTCGCCTTCTTCGACTACACCGACGAGTATTGGGTGCCGGGGCGGTTCGACGCGGCCTTTCGCGCCAACCGCGACCAGTACTTCCTGGCCGGCGTCGCGCGCCTGAAGACCGGAGTGTCGCGCGAGCAGGCCGAAGTGCAGCTCAACACGGTGATGGACGCCATCCGCCGCGACTGGCCGCAGTTCACCCAGAGCGCTGTGGCGGCCGTGCGGCCCCTCAAGGCGGTGCTGCTCGACGGCGTGGAACGGCGTCTGCTCGTGCTGATGGGCGCCGCCGTGTTCGTGCTGCTCATCGCCTGCGCCAACCTCGGCAACCTGCTGCTGGCGCGCGCCACCACCCGGCAGCGCGAGATGGCGGTGCGGCACGCCCTGGGCGCCGGCCACGGCCGGCTGGTGCGGCAGATGCTGGCCGAGAGCGTGGTGCTGGCCGCGCTCGGCGGGCTGGCTGGACTGGCCGTGGGCGCGACCGCGCTGCGCGTGCTGATGGCGAACCTTCCCGAGGACCTGCCGCGGCTGGGCGGGGTGAGCCTCGACTTGCCGGTGCTGCTCTTCGCGGCCGGCATCTCGCTGGCGGCGGGCCTGCTGTTCGGCGTCGTGCCGGCGCTGCAGGTGGCCCGCACCTCGCCCCTGCGGGCCCTGCGCGACGGCACCCGGGTCAGCGGTCGCGGCGGGCATATTCGCGCCGGGCTCGTCGTGTCCGAACTCGCGCTGGCGCTGATGCTGCTGGCCGGCGCGGGCCTTCTGGCGCGCAGCTTTGCGGCGTTGCTGCAGGTGCCGCCAGGGTTCGCCGCCGATCGGCTGCTGACGTTCACCGCCGCCTTGCCCACGCGCACCTACACGTCGGGCGCCGAGCGCACCGGGTTCTTCGAACGGGCGGCCGCGGACCTCGCCCGGCTTCCGGGCGTGCGGGCCGTCACGTTCACGACGACGCTGCCCGTGGCCGGCCGCGGCAGCGGCGCCTGGTTCAACATGCTCGACCGCCCGGTGCCGCCTGATCGGACGCCGCCGGCGCTGCCCAATCGCTTCGTGCGCGCCAACTACTTCGACACCATCGGCATCCCGATCGTGAGCGGCCGGGCGTTCACCGAGCACGACTGGCGCGACGGCCCCCGGGTGGTGATCATCAGCGCCTCGGTGGCGCGGCGCTTCTATCCGGATCGCAATCCGATCGGCCAACGGATCTACATGGGCGCGCCGGACAACCGCGTCGTGCCCGACGCGGAGATCGTCGGTGTCGCGGCCGACGTGAAACAGCGCGGGCTCGACGAAGAACGGCCCGAGGCGGTCTACGTGCCGCACGCCGCCCAACCCACCATGCCGAGCTTCACGTTCGCGCTGCGCACCGCGGGCGATCCCGCCGCGCTCGGCAGCGCGGTGCGCGACGTGATCCGGCAACTCGACCCGGGCGTGCCGGTGCTGCGCCTGCAGACGATGGACGACATCCTCGGCCGCGCCACGGCGTCGGCGCGATCGACCGCGTTGCTCGTGGGCCTGTTTGCCGGCGTCGCGCTCACGCTGGCGCTGATCGGCGTGTTCGGCGTCTTGTCCTACAACGTGTCACAGCAGACGGCCGAGTTCGGCATCCGCATGGCGCTCGGCGCCAGCGCGGGCACCGTGCGGCGGCACGTGCTGCGCCGCGGCATGCAGCCGGTGATCGCCGGCGTGGGCCTCGGGCTGGCCGGCGCGCTGGGGCTCGCGCAGTTCATGCGCACGCTGCTCTTTGGCGTGACTCCCGCCGATCCGCTGACCCTGTCGGCGGCGGTCGCCCTGATCGTGGCGACCGCCGCCATGGCGGCGTATCTGCCGGCGCGGCGCGCCACCCGCGTCGATCCGGTGCAGGCGCTGCGCCAGCAGTAGTCGCGCGGCTCATGGGGATCCCACCCTCTCCGCCATGTGACGGTAGGTGACACCGAAAGACAGCGCGTCTTGCCGGTTGACTCATACAATGGCGCACCGACGACGTCGTTGGACACCAAGAGGGGCGTAGTCATGGCGCTGGCGCGAATGATTCGGGTGTTGAGCACGGTGCCGCAGGACGCCCACGGGGCGTTCCGGAGCGTTCGCCGACGGCCGCTGTTCGCCGCAGCGGTGGTCCTGATGCTCGGCGTCGGGATCGGCCTCAACGCGGCGATCTTCACGGTGGTTGACGCCGCCCTCTTCAAAGGGTTCCGTCACGTCCAGCGAAACGAGCGGCTCGTTCGTGTCAGCACCACGACGGACGCCATCTTCTATCCCGACTTCGAAGCGTGGCGCACCGAGAGTCGCGCCCTCGTCGACCTGGCGCTGGTGCGTGGCGTGTTTCACACGCTGCAGGCAGGCGCGGACGGACCGCAGACCGTCTTCACCACGGAGGTGACGCCAAACGCCTTCCGCCTCGTCGGTGTGGCACCGGCGGTCGGACGCGATTTCCTCCCCGAGGATGCCCAGCCTGGCGCGGCGCCGGTGGTCATGCTGCGGCACGACACATGGACGCGGCTGTTCCAGGCGGCGGCGGATGTCGTTGGCAAACAGATCAGGCTCGATGGCGCCGCGGCGACAGTCATCGGCGTCATGCCAGAGGGATTCTCGTTTCCCGCCGAGCAGCAGATCTGGACGCCTCTCGTCCCCTCGAGCGCAGCGCTGGCGCGCGAAACGCCGTACGCCCGGTATGCCTACGGGCGTCTGAGCGATGGCGCGTCAGTAGAAGCAGCGCGCGCCGATGTGCAGACCATCGGAGGCCGGTTGGCGCTGGCCTTCCCGTCGACCAACGAGCGGGTCGTGCCGACGGTGGCCGGGTTCGACGAATGGTTCGTGGGAGCGCAGTCTCGAGCGATCTACGTGGGGGTCTGGGGCGCCGCGTCGTGTGTGTTCCTGATCGTGTGCGGCAACATCGCCAACCTGTTCGTGCTCCAGACGATCGGCCGCGGCCATGAGCTCCGAGTGAGGCAGTCGCTTGGAGCGACCTCGGCACGCCTGGTCCGGCAGGTGGCGCTGGAGGCTGGGCTGCTCGCCCTGCCGGCCGGCGCCATCGCGTGGTGGGTGATGGGACTGGGCGTCGACGTGATTCGTGGATCTCTGGTCATCCCGCCCATGCTCGCGGTGCAGCCCGACACGGTCTCGTTCGGTCTCATGTGGGCCTCTGGCGCGCTCGTCGCATGCGGCGTGGCTGCCGCCGCTGCGGCACAGTGCCTCGGACGCGATAACGTTGGCAGTCCGGCGACCTCCGACCGGACCACGACGGCGAGTCGTCGCGCCACGCGGATGGTGGACGGATTCGTGGGTCTGCAGGTGGCGCTGGCCATCGTGCTGCTCGTGAGCGCCGGCGTCCTCGTGCGGATGCTCGTGCGTATCACCACCGCCAGCGCTGGGGTCGAGGCGGCCAAGGTCGTGACGGCGTCGCTCTACTTGCCGCCTGAGCGCTATGTGAGCAGCGACGCCAGGCTCGCCTTCTTTCGTGCGCTCGACGAGCGGCTGTCTGCCCACCGCGGCGTTGCCACCGTTGGATTCGGGGAGGTGCCGCCGACGGCGCGAGCGCCCCGCCGAACAGTTGAGACTGCTGATTCCGTCGCTGGGGAGACGGGGCCCGCGGCCGCCACCGCGTCGGTCGTTGTAAGCCCCGGCTACTTTCGTGCGATCGGCGCGGCAATTGTCGAGGGGCGCGACGTGTTGTGGACCGACACCTCGGCCACGGCCGTGGTGCTCGTCAATCAGCGCTTTGCCGCGCGGCACTGGCCGAACGGTTCACCGCTCGGTCGCCGAGTGCGCTTCGCAGCCACTTCGCCGGGAGGCGCACCTGGCGAGTGGTTGACAGTGGTTGGAGTGACCTCGAACGTCGTGCAGGACGACGCCACGCGGCAGCGGTTCGAGCCGGTGGTCTACACTCCGTATAGCGCGCGGTCCCAATCCAACATGTTCGCGTTCGTGCGCTCTCGGGACGACCTGGGCCTGTCGGCCACGGCGCTCCGCGAGTCGGTCTTCGCGCTCGACCCGTCGCTCCCGTTGCCGTCACTTGCGCCGCTGAAGGATCGGCTGACTCGCGCCCACGCGCTGGAACGACTGGCGGCGCAGACGATGGGAGGCTTCTCGACCCTTGCGGTCGTCCTGGCTGCCGTGGGGCTGTACACGGTGCTCGGCCAGGTGGTGACGAGGCGCACGCGTGAGATCGGCATACGGCTCGCGGTCGGCGCCACCAGCCGCGACATCGTGGCCGCCGTCGCCAGCGGCCAGATGCGGCCAATCGCCGCGGGCGTCACCATCGGCGTGGCGCTCTCGGCTGTGGCGACCGGGGTGCTGACGAAGTGGGTCGCGGGCCTTGCGGCCTGGGATCCGGTGGTCGCGATCCTCGCGACCGGCATCCTGGGCGCGGCCGCCGCCTTCGGCTGCTGGCTCCCGGTGCAGCGGGCGCTGCGGGTCGATCCGGCGATCGTGCTTCGGCAGGAGTAGCGTCCGGCCTGGTCAGGTGGGTGACCGGATGGCGAATCAGCCGGCGTCGCCGGAGACCGGGGCCCGCGGAGGCCCTGGTTGCGACGGCGCAATCATGGACCGGGGCTGTACCACCTCGTCGAACCTCTCGGCGGTCATGAAACCCAACGCGGCCACGGCGTCGCGCAGCGGCAGCTGGTCGGCCACCGCTTTTTTCACTGCCTGTGAGGCCCGGTCGTAGCCGATGTGCGGGTTGAGCGCGGTGGCCAGCATCAACGACGACGCCAGGTGCGCCGCGATGCGCGCGCCGTTGGGCGCGATGCCGTCGGCGCAGTGCACCCGGAACGAGTGCATCACATCCCCGAGCAGCCGCACCGACTCGAGCACGGCATGCACAATCACCGGCTTGAAGACGTTGAGTTCGAAATTGCCCTGCGACCCTGCGATGCCGACGGTGACGTCGTTGCCGAACACCCGGCAGGCCACCATGGTGACGGCCTCGCACTGCGTCGGGTTGACCTTCCCGGGCATGATGGAGCTGCCGGGCTCGTTGTCGGGAATCGTCAGTTCCCCCAGACCGCCGCGCGGACCGCTGGCCAGCCACCGCACGTCGTTGGCGATCTTCATCATGGCGGCCGCCACGGTCTTCAGCGCGCCTGACAGTCCGAGCAGCGCTTCGTGGCCGGCGAGGGCCTGAAACTTGTTGCCGGCAGGCACGAATGGCAGCCCGGTGCGCGCGGCAATCACCCTCGCCACCGCCGCGTCGAACCCGGCGTCGCTGTTGAGGCCGGTGCCCACCGCCGTGCCCCCTTGCGCGAGCTGGTAGACCTGCCCGAGTGCATGCTCGACCTGCCCGGTCGCAAGGGCGAGTTGTGCGGCCCACCCCGACACCTCCTGTCCGAGCGAGATCGGCGTGGCATCCTGCAGGTGCGTGCGGCCGAGCTTGATCACGTCCCGCCATCTCTCTGCCTGGTGTGTGAACACGGCCTGCAGAGCCCGCAGCTGCGGCAGCAGACGCTCATGGACCTCGAGGGCGGAGGCGACGTGCATCGCGGTGGGAAAGCTGTCGTTGGTGCTCTGTGAGCGGTTCACGTGGTCGTTCGGGTGCACGGCGCCAGGCGAGCCGGTCGCGATGCCGAGCAGTTCGTTCGCGCGGTTCGCAATCACCTCGTTGAGGTTCATGTTGGTCTGGGTGCCGCTCCCTGTCTGCCAGATGACCAGCGGGAAGTGATCGTCCAGACTGCCCGCGATGACCTCTTCGCAGGCGCTCGCGATCGGGCCCACCAGGGGCTCTGGCAGGTGCCCAGCGCGCGCGTTCACCTGGCAGGCCGCCAGCTTCACCAGCCCGTAGGCGCGAATGAAGACGCACGGAAAGCGCGAGTCGCCGATATCGAAGTGCGCCAACGCCCGCGCCGTCTGGGCGCCCCAGTATTTGCCGTCGGGGACCTCGACGGAGCCGAAACTGTCGGTGACGGTATGCGTGTTCATCGCGTCTCGCAGGCGGGGAAATGAGGCTGCATTGCCTCACGATGCAGAAGTCGCGCCGTACTGAGGAAGACGGGCCTCAGCCGGAGCGCGGCCCGCCGAGCAGCCGCTCCAGGCCGTCGAGGATGAGCTCCAGCCCGAACCCGAAGTCCATCCGTCCGTCGTGCGAGCCGTCCGCCACCTTCTCGGCCATCTCGCGCATGTAGGGATACGTCTCCGGCGGGAGCATCGGCAGGAAGTGCTGCGCGGCGCCGGCGTACTCCTCGGGATCGACCGGGAACTTCTGTTCATGCAGCGTGAACCCGTAGATGTAGCAGTCGAGGGCGTTCCACGCGCGGTCGGCCAGCGCGATCGAGAACCCCGCCTGCCGCAGGCAGCCCACGGTGGCGTCGATGTAGTGCAGCATGACCGGGCTGACGTTGATCCGTGACATGAGGAGGGCAGTGGCCCACGGATGACGCCCCAGAACGGCATGGGCCGAGATAGCTCGGCGTCGCATGGCCTCCTTCCAGGGCACGCCAGGCTCGGGTGCCTCGATCTCCGACACGACCCGTTCGACCATGCCGTCGAGGAGGTCGTCGCGGCTGGCGACGTGGTGGTAGAGCGACATCGCCTCGACGCGCAGCGCCACGGCCAGTTTCCGCATCGACAGCGACTCGAGCCCGCCGCGGTCGGCCAGGGTCACCGCGGTGGCGAGCACCCGATCGCGGCTGAGCGGCGCGCGGGCGCGCGGCCGGGCGGCCTTGGCCCCACGTGTCGGCGCGGAACGGGCATCTGGACGGAACCTTGACATGCTTACACCGTAAGGTATAGAAGAGAAGCTACTGCCTTACACCGTAAGTTTGCAAGACCACGCCCCACGAGGATCCCGTTCCCATGTCGCACACGCTCGTCCTGTCATTCTGTTGTCTCCTGGCCTGCAGCGCCCCGGCCACGGCCCGTGCCGGCACACGTTTCGGCGCTCAGCCCGCCTCGCCGCAGACGCCATCGTCCGTCGTTCGGGTGACCGGCGTCGTCGTGGACGCAGCCACCGGGCGGCCGATCGCCGGCGCACATCTTACCGCTGGCGTCGAGATCGCCACGACCACAGCCGACGGACGTTTCGCCGTGGACGCGCCGGCCGGAACCGTGACGCTGGTCGTCTCGGCCGCCGGCTTCCATCCGTCCAGCACCGTTGTAGACGCCAGTGCGAAGCGCACCGTGGACCTGGAATTCGCCCTCGCTGCTGACACGGGTTATGCCGAACGCGTGGACATCGTGGCTGCTGCTCCCACGAGCTCCCCCACGGCAGAGGCCGTGCGGCCGGTCGATGTGCTGCGCACTCCCGGCGCACTCGACAACGTGTTCCGCACGTTGCAGACCCTCCCAGGGGTCATGGCCGCCGACGAGCTCGGCAGCCGTCTCGCGGTGCGAGGCGGCACGCCCGACCAGAACCTGACGATGATGGACGGCGTGGAGGTCCACGATCCGTTCCGGCTCTTCGGGCTGGCGAGCGCGTTCAACCCCGAGACGATTCACAAGTTCGAGCTGGCCACCGGCGGCTTCAGCGTGAAGTACGGCGACCGGCTCGCCAGCCTCCTCGTGGTCGAGAACCGCGACGGCCGCTCCGGGCGCATCGGCGGTACGGCCGCCCTCAGTGCCACCGACGGCAACGTCGTGCTGGAAGGCGGACTGCCAGGGCGCACGCGCGGATCCTGGCTCGTGACAGCGCGGCGGACGTACTACGACCTCGTCGCCGAGCGCTTCGTCGACCAGAGCTTGCCGGGCTTCCAGGACCTGCAGACTCGCGGACAGTGGTTGCCCACCGACCGTTCCCGCGTCACGTTGTTCGGACTGCGGAGTCGTCAGGCCGCGAGCGTGACGCTCGACGAGGACAAGGTCACGGGCAGCTTCCGCGACGACACCGCCAACGATCTCGGCTGGACGCGCCTCGAACTGCCACTCGGCCGCAACGGCACCTCGCAGAGCACGGTCGGGTGGTCGCGGACACATGCGCGGTTCGGCTTCGGCCTCGCCATCGACAGCGGCAACCTGCGGTCGAACAGCCCGAGTGACGACGATCCCCCGCTGCTCGAGAGCGGGTTCGACTACGGGCTGCGCATCGACGACCGATCGTTTCGACAGGACGTCGGCTGGGTGGTGGGCGCACACGCCCTCGATGTCGGATTCGACGTGCACGCGCTCACGACACGGCTGCGCTTCGCGTTCACCGGCGACCGCAATCCCGTCGCGGCCAACGGCTCGAGCATCCAGGGCGGATCGGGCCTGCCCGATCTCCTGTCGTCGACGCCGGACTCCGCACGCGGCAGCGTGTGGCTGCAGGACACATGGCATGTGCGCACGAAGCTCACACTCCAGGCCGGTGTGCGTCTCGACCGGTCGTCGATCACGCGCCAGACGACGCTTTCACCTCGGGCGACCGCATCGTGGGCCAGCGGGCACGGCACGACGGTCACGGCCGCGACGGGCATGTATACACAGAGCCCCGGCTACGAGAAGTTGTCGAACAGCGACTACCTGCTGGATCTGACCCATCCGGAGGCTGATCGTCTCGCGAGCGAACGCGCCTGGCTGACATCGGTGGCCGTCGAACAGCGCCTGCCGCGCGGCTTCAGCCTGAAGGCCGAAGGCTACCTGCGGCGGCTCGACGACCTCCTCATCGGGCGGCTCGAAACCGAGAACGAGCGCCTCGCGCGGGTGTCGCAGTACGACTTTCCGTCCGACCTCGTCCATCAGATCCCCTCAGCACCGTCCATCACCGTGGTGCCCGCGAACAGCGGCGCCGGGCGCGCCCACGGATTCGACGTGATGCTCTCGCGCACGTCGGGTGCGCGTGTGAGCGGCTGGGCCAGCTACACGTGGGGGCGCGCCATACGCGAAGCCTACGGACGTGAGTATCCGTTCGAATACGACCGCCGCCATGCGTTCACCGCGGTGGGTAGCCTCCAGCTGACGCCGCGCTGGTCGATCGGGACCACGGCGCGACTGGCATCTGGATTCCCGTACACGGCGCCCCGCGGCGTGCGGGTGGTCGGCATCGACGACCGCGGCGACGTCGATCTCGATGGCAACACCGGCGAACTGGTGCCACGCCGCGACGCTGCCGGCCTGCTCGTCTATGCGCCCGACCTGGGCACGGTCGCAGACCTTCGCAGTGCGCGTCTCCCCGTGTTCGCCCGCGTGGATCTCCGCGTGACCTGGCGCCCTCGGGGGACGGCCGGACGGTGGGAGATCTACGCCGAAGCCCTGAACCTGCTGAACCGCAGGAACGCGTCAGGGCTCGACCCGCGGCTCGAGTTCGACCCGGCGTCTGACCGCCCCCGAGTGGTCGAGAAGCCGATCGGATCCATTCCGCTTCTGCCGACAATCGGCGTACGCTTCAGGTTCTGATGCCCATGACCATGCGCGCGGTCGTCGTAGACCGGTACGGTGCACCGGACGTGGCACGTGTCGTGGAGGTGCCGAGACCGAGTCCCCGAAAGGGCGAGGTGTTGGTGCGTGTGGTCGCCGCGGCGGTGACGTCGGGCGACGCGCGTATCCGCGGCGCGAGGTTTCCTCCAGGATTTGCACTGCCCGTGCGGTTGGCCTTCGGCCTGCAGGGGCCGCGCCGTCGCATCCTCGGCATGGTCTTCTCCGGCATCGTCGAGGACGTGGGGCCGGGCGTGACCAACGTGGCGCCAGGTCACGCCGTGTGCGGGATGACCGGCACCTCGATGGGGGCGCACGCCGAGTTCGTCAGTGTCGCGGCCCGGAGGGTGGCGGCCGTGCCGGATGGCGTGAGTCATGCGGATGCCGCGGGCCTGCTCTTTGGTGGCTCGACGGCGTTGTACTTCCTCCGCGACAAGGCGAAGGTCGGGCCCGGCATGACGGTGCTGGTCAACGGCGCGTCCGGCGCCGTGGGCTCGAACGCCGTGCAACTGGCCAGGCACTTCGGGGCGACGGTGACGGGCGTCACGAGTGCCGGCAACGCCGACCTGGTCAGACGTCTCGGCGCGGAGCGGGTGATTGACTACGCCGTCAGTGACGTCCGCACACTGGCCGACCGGTTCGACGTCGTGTTCGACGCCGTCGGCAACCTGTCGATCGCCTCGGGCCGCCGGCTGCTGCGCGACGGCGGCGTGCTCGTGCTCGCCGTCGCGAGTCTGTGGGACATGCTGCGCGCTCGTCGTGGCGTCGTGGCTGGTTCCGGACCCGAGCGGGCAGCCGACTTCGAGTGGCTGCTGCAGCGCGTGGCGGCCAACGACCTGACCGTCGTGGTGGATCGCACCTTCCCCCTGGACCACATCGGCGACGCGTACCGGCTCGTGGACAGCGTGCACAAACGGGGAAATGTGATCGTGCGACCGTAGCCGAGCCCGCCCGCGGTCCTCGCTTGCCCCTTCTGGGTGGGCGACTGCCGTCTCGGGCGATGCCGCGACACACATCACGAAACGCAGCCGCTGCCGCCGCGCGAAAACGCCGTCGCACCGTCGATCTCTGCTGGCACCTGTCTTGCGATTGATGACGTCGGGGGTGGGTTATGGTCCGTACATTGCTTTCAGGCGTTGCCGTCGTTTCAGGTCTGATGCTCGCGGGCTGCGATCGAGCGCCCGATCCCGAACCCGAACGCGTGGACACGGCGGCGGTGGAGAAGCAGGCCGCCGAGGAGCGCGAACGCAGCGAGGAGGCGGCCGAGTTGGAGCGTCGCGCCGCCAACCTGCAGAGTCAGTGGACCGAGGCACAGACAACGGCCGAGACGCGGAACCGCACAGCCACGGCCGGGCTCCAGGCGGAAATCGCCGAAGACGTGAAGAGCGCCGCGGCCGCCGTCGCGGATCTGAAGGCGACCACCCAGGAGAACTGGTGGGAACGCTACGAACGTGCCCTCGAAGAGTCGGTCACCGACGTGCAAGCCGACGTCCAGCGGCTGACCCGGCAGAAAGTGCTGCCGCCGCCGGACGATACGTCAGCGGCTCTGCCTGCGGCGTTCCCCGAACGTCGTGACGCCTTCGTGACCGGGCTGCGGTCCAGGGTGGATGCGATGGAAGAGCAAATCGACGAGCTCAAGACCAGGGGCACGAGGGAGACCGAGCGCGAAGACGTCAAGGCGCGCATCGACAAGCTGCAGGACGACCTCGACCGCCTGCGCAACGTCTCGGCCGACGACTGGTGGGACGCCAGTTCCGAGCGCGTCAGCCAGTACATCGCGCGCGTGGAAGAGTCGATCGAGCGGCTGGACGACAACACCGCAACGGACACGGCATCCAGACCACGATGACGCTGCGCGATTCGCCGGCACCGTGCCGCCGCCCCTGATCGCCTGAATCCAGTCGGAGTCGGTCCGACGTCACTTGCGCCAGGTGAGGCTCGCGTAGACGCTCCGGCGAATCTCGACATTCGGGCCGAGGCCGCTCGGCCACTCCAGATGATGCGCATCGTGGAGATTCTGTCCCACGATCGCGACCTCGACGTGGCGTCGCGGCTGCCACGAGACGCGGACGTCGGAGGTGCTGTAGGACGGCACGGCTCCTGCGGGAAGGGCCGAGACGTACCGCCACATCCAGTCGAACTGGAGGGCATGCGGGGCATCGACCGACGTCTGCACCTGCGCCTGGTGATGCGGCGTCAGCCCTTCACCGCGGCGCTCCTGGCTCACGTCCGCGCTGCCGGGACTGCGGGTCAGTCGAATCCTCGCGAACGAGTAAGAGCCGCTGGTTCTCAACCACGCCGTCGGGCGCCAATCAGTCGTGAGCTCGAAGCCCCGGCTGTCGCCGTGGAGTCCGTTGGCGAAGGTGACGGGCAGGATGACTCGCGCCGGTGGCGGCGTGGTCTCGACGAACGGCGTCAGCAGTTCCGTGCTCAGCACGTCGTCCAGACGATTGTAGAAGGATGACATCGTGATCTGCGCGGTGCGGTGTGGCTGTCCGCGATACCCCAGTTCGTACGCGGTCACCCGCTCGGGTCCGAACGCGGTGTTGGGTTGCAGGCGCACGAACGCAGGCTGCGCCGGGCTGGCGACGCTGGTGGTCGCATAGTCGTGTTCGACCTGTGACGGCGTCCGCACCGCTCTGGTGACGGCGCCGATGAGACTGTGTCGTTCCGTCAACGTCCACATGGCGCGTGCCGTGGGTTGAAACTCCCACGCACTGTAGGCGTTGTGATCGAGTCGGCCGCCGACGACCAGGCGGAGGCGCGCGGGGACGAGCGAGATGTCATCCTGCGCGAACACCCCGTGCAGGCCGTCGGTGCGCGCCGCCGGTGTGAATGTCGTCAATCCGACGGTGTCAAGTGTGCTGCTGGTGATGCGGGATGACGCGCCCCAGATGAAGTCGTTGCGTGCCGCCGGACGCGGACGGTGCTGGAAGTACAGGTCAAACGTGTCGCGCACCTCCCGCACGGGTCGTTCATCACGAGTCGTGCGATCGTAGTAGGTCTGCACGTGAAACTGTCCCTGTGCAAGGTCGCCGCTGAAGCGCGCCAGGAGATTCCCGCCGGTGAGCGTGGAGCGGCGCACGAGCGTCTCACTGAATGGAGGCGTGAACGACGCCAGCGCCAGTTGTTGCCCCTGCGTGGCCGTATAAGTGTCGCCCTGCACCGTGAGCGTGCGGTTCTGGTCGAGTGTCCAATCGGCGCGAAGCCCGCCTTGGACCATCCGCCAGTGATCGTAGTCGGGCCCGCCCTGGCGAAACTGCGGGCGGACGTCCCGCCCTTTCGCGTACGCCCGCCATCGCAACGACTCGCCGATTGCACCACCGAGCCGGGCGCTGAACGGACCCACTAGTCGCGAACCCATCGTCGCGCTGACGATCACGCCTTGCGTATCGGCGGACGGCTTGGTGATGACATTGATGATGCCGTTGACGGCATTCGGGCCCCAGAGTGTGCCGCCGGGGCCGCGGATGACTTCGATACGGTCGATGTCCTCGAAAAGCGTGTCCTGGACCTCCCAGTAGGTGCCCGCGAAAAGCGGCGAGTACACCACGCGGCCGTCGATCATCACGAGGACTGCACGGGACAGTCTGTCTGGAAAGCCGCGGATACCGATGGCGTATCGGGAAGCGTCCAACCGTGATACCTGAATGCCGGGTGCGAGTCGTAGTGCCTCGGGCAGTGACGTCGCACCAGAACGCCGGATGTCGTCCTGCGTGATCACGTGCACGGCGGCAGGCACGTCGCTGGTGCGCTCCGAGTCCCTCGAGAACGTCGTGATCTCCAGGTCCATCAGATCCTGGAGGGACATGCGCTTGAGATCGCTGGTGCTCTGCGCCTGTGCCGCCGCCATCGGGAGCCACCAGAGAAGCATCAGTGCCGACGAGACTCGCCACGCCCTAGTCATGCGATCGCCTCACGTCCTGGGTGGCCGCCGGATGGGCCGGAGAAGGAGCGGTGGCCGCGCCGGTGCCCTCTGAGAGACCGTGCAGTCGCCGTATGGCCTCGAACAGCAGCGGCGGGCTGAAAGGCTTGGCGACATGCTCGTGAAATCCCGCCTGCAGGCTTTTTCGCCGATAGTCATCGCTGGCGTGAGCGCTCAGGGCGATCGCGGGATATCGGCGGTCTCCCGGCCGGCAGCGGCCGTGAATGCGCCGTAGTACTTCGAATCCATCCATGTCCGGCATCGCCAGATCACAGAGCAACACGTCTGGCCTCCATCGCTCTGCGAGTGCGAGGGCCGCCGCGCCGGACGTCGCTGCCTGTACCTCGGCGCCAGCGTCCTGCAGCGCGTGGGCCAACATGTCGAGTGCGTCCGTGTTGTCGTCGACGGCGAGGACACGGATGCCTGCGAGGCTCCGGGGCGACACAAACGCGGACTCGGTCTCGGGCGTGGTGGCGTCGTCGTAAGAGCCGAGCAGCGCCGGGAGGCGGACACGGAAGGTGGCGCCCAGACCCAGTCCGGGACTGTCGGCCGTCACATGCCCCCCGTGCAGCGTCGTCAGTTCCCTGACGATCGCCAGCCCGAGCCCAAGACCGCCGTAGCGTCGCGTCGTGCTTCCGTCGGCTTGCCGGAACCTGTCGAAGGCGACGGGAATGAATTCCGCACGCATGCCCACCCCGTTGTCGCTGACCGTGATCTCGTACTCGACCGCTGACCCGGTGAGTACGACACGGACCGTTCCGCCGGCCGCGGTGAACTTGACGGCGTTCGACAGGAGATTGCCGACTACCTGCTGCAGCCGGTCGCGGTCACCGCTGACGAAGCACGGATGGTCAGGGACGGCCATCGTCAGGGAGAGTGGCTTCGCATCGGCGGAGGCGCGACACAGATCCACGCTCGTCTCGATCACCTGGCGGAGGTCGACCGGCGCCAGGCGCAGGTCCAGCTTGCCGCTCACGATTCGTGACACGTCGATGAGGTCTTCAATCACACGAGTCTGGGTGCGAGCGTTGCGCGCGATGCTGTCGATGGCCTTGGCGGTGATGTCCGGGTCCGGCGAGGTCCTGGCCAGGATATGGATCCAACCCACCATCGCATTGAGTGGTGTCCGGAGCTCGTGGGACACCGCGGCGAGGAACTCGTCCTTGAGCCGGCTGGCCTCCTGTTCGCGGCGCAGGAGCTCCTCGCGTTCGGTGTTCGCGTGCGAGATTCGCGCAAGCAGTCCGGAGAATGCCCGAACGAGGT
This sequence comes from uncultured Acidobacteriota bacterium, assembly GCA_902826515.1. Lineage (GTDB taxonomy): Bacteria > Acidobacteriota > Vicinamibacteria > Vicinamibacterales > UBA2999 > CADEFD01. The sequence goes on along the minus strand of CADEFD010000047.1, from coordinate 10,902 downwards.
CGCTGACTTCACTGACCCGAGCGTCGATGGGCGGGAGACTCGAGACGGAGGCATCGGGCGGCAGGTCGCGCAGGGCGGCCGCCAGCTGCGCGATCGGCTCAGATATCCGCAGGTGAAGCCGGTGGGCGAGAGGCACGGCCAGCATCGCGCCAAGGAGGATCATGGCCACACCGGTGGCGCCGGTCATCCAGACCGCACTCACCAGCTCCGGAAGATCGCGGTCGACGTGAACGGTGCCAATGATGTTCTGGTTGCGAAGGATGTCAGCGTGGCCACCGACTCGCAGCCACTCGGACGGCGCCTCTGGCCGGGCCGGGCACGTCTCCCCGATGCGAGCGAACTGCGCGAACAGCCTGCCATCCGGCAAGTACAGGCACGCGTGGCGGATGGTCGGTCGAACCGCCGCCGCCGCCAGGATCGTGTTGGCTTCCTGCGGATCCTCGAAGACCACGGCCGCGGCCACGTTCTCAGCCATTACGCCTGCGAACGCGCGTGTGTCCTCTACAGCGGTGGTGCGATACCGCCAGGTGTCGACGACCGCCGTGCCCACGACGGTCAATGCCGAAACGAGTGATGTGATGGCCAGAGCCATGACCACGAGCTTCGTGTGCACGGTCAAGCGGTCGTACCATCTCGAGATCATTTCGCGCCCCGAACCCGTTCCGCCAGGCGGAGCAATTGCGGGCTGATGCGGAGGCCGGCTTGTTCGGCCGCCGTCAAGCTGACGTCGAACCGAACCCGATTCCCAATCACCCGAAGCTGAACCATGCCGCCCTCATCCAGGAACTGAGGCGCGTCGCTGACCGTCAGGATCGGAGCGTGACCGATCCTTTCGAGGGTCGCCTTGCGCATGGTCGCCGCATTGGGAAGGAATAAGACGTGGCAGGAACCATGGCCGCCGCCGGTCGTCTCTCGCACGGCAAGGGACCGTCCATTCAACGACTCGCCGTCGGCAAGGGCTTCGAGGAGTCGACCGAAAGGGTTGGGAGCGGCCACGCACAGGTCGACGGTGCGGCGGTGCTCGACGGCAGGCGCCGGCCAGTCGACGAATTGCGCCAGCTTGAACAGCACCGCTGCCTTCAGGCGGAACTCATCGGTGATACGCTGCGCAGACAACGTCCAGCCGCCCATGACGAGAGCGACGACGACGAGGCGCGTGACCCCGGCCCGCCCACGGCGACGATGTGACAACAGACGGGGGACTCCGTTCATCGCGCGTGGCATCATTTGCGAGAACGTCGCGTCGGGAGCAACAAGCGTGCCCGCTGAGCTCTGTGCCCCCTGGCCGTCATTTGCCCACAGAGGGCGTCTGAATACTCAGAATGTAGCAACGGCTGCTCAGCCTCGCCGCGTGGCAACGCAACTGTCGGGCTTGAGCACCACCGGCGGCGGCCATCTGCCGTCGCCGCTCACCATACGAACGAACAGGAGAAGAGGCAGATGGCGGAGTCGACGGAACTGAACCCGAGCCAGGTGCTGACGGCGAAGCGCTGGATGGACGACGAGGCGGGCATGGAGCGGGCAAGTCTCTCTCCGGCCGAGTACGTCGCCTATCGGATGAAGGTGCCGGACGCGGTCGCCGAGGCGCTCGTCGCGGCGGTGTACGCACTGGACGAAGACGAATAGCCCCCAGGGCGCCGGCGAACAATCGACGTGACGCCTCCGTCAGTCTGTGAGGCGATGCTGATTCCAGATCTGTTGCTGCTGGCCGCGGTGCTGGCGCTGGCCGCCTGGCGGCTGTTCGCGCCGTCCTGGCGCCCCGGGCTGCGGCTGGCCGCCATCTCTCTCGGTGTGCTGGCGGCGGCCGCTCAATGGACTCTTTGCGGTTTCACCTGGCAGGACGTGCCGGCCTACCTGCTGCTGGCATTGGGCGCGCTGCCGCCGGTGCGCACAGGCGCCGCGCTTCGCCGGCTCGGCCGTCTGGGCTTCGTCAGCATCGGCGCCGCCGCGATCGGCGTCTGGACCCTGCCCGCGGTCCCGGCGCTGCCGCCGCCCGACGGCCGCTATGCCGTCGGGACCCAGGTCTACCGCTGGACCGACGCTGCGAGGGACGAGCCGCACACCGACGACTCAACCGATCGGCGCAGCGTGATCGCCCAGGCCTGGTATCCCACGGCGCATCGCGAGCACCCGGGCGCCATCGCGCCCCTCGCCTACATCGACGGGGTCGGCCGCATGCCGAGCCAGGTCAGCGTGATGCCTGGCTTCATGCTGCGCCGCTACGGCCAGATCGACACTCACGCGCAGCCTCTGGCGTCGCTCGCGCCCAGTGACCAGCCGTGGCCCGTCGTGATCTTCTCGCCGGGTTATGGCGCGCCGCGCGCCGTCTACACCGGTCTGGCGACGCAGCTCGCCAGCCGGGGCTTCGTCGTCGTCGTGCTGGACCACCCGTACGAATCCGCCGTGACCCAGCTTCCAGATGGCCGTGTGGTCGGCACCCAGGAGATGCTCCTGCCGGGCGAGCGGGACCGCATCAGTTACATGACGCGTCAGCAGATCGTCAGAGTTGCGGACATGCGGTTCGTCATCGACCAGCTCGCGCATCCGGACGCGCTGTCGCCGCCGCTGCGAGGCGGCCGCATCGACGCCTCGAAGGTCGCCGCGATCGGTCACTCCTTCGGCGGCGCGGCCTCGATCGCGGCGTTGAGCGAAGACGCGCGCGTCGTGGCCGCGGTCAACATCGACGGCACACCGTATGGCGACCTGCCTGACCGCACACTGACCCGGCCCTTCCTGCTGCTGCAGAGCGACCGTGCCGAGACGCACCACTCCGACTTCTTCATCAAGGGCAACGGCAAGCTGCTCGCCCACACGACGGCGCCAGGCCTTCGCTATGAGATCAAGCGTGCCAACCACTACAGCTTCACCGACGCGCCGTTCTTCTTCGCTGCGCCAGGCCGCTGGCTGCTGGCGCAGGTGATGGGCGGCGGACGTGGTCCGGCCGCCACCCAGCAGGCGGCGGCCGATATCCTCGCGGCGTTCCTTGCCGGCCCGCTCACAGGCGCGGCCGCCGACGTGGCCGCGACGGCCGCCCGCTACCCGGAGGTGGTCGGCGGCGCGGTGGAGCACACGACCGCCGGCGTGGTGTGGACGCCGCACCACTGACATCCCGCGGCTCCTGCGTTCATTCCAGGCTGGCGAGCAGCTCGTCGAGCTGGTCGAACGCCTCGGGCATCGCGCCGGTCGATCCGGACGAGGCGTCGAGCGCTTCCTTCGAGGGATAGAGATCGCGCAACACCACCAACGTGCTGCCGGCCTGTTCCTCGAAGGTCACGGTGGTGATCGTCTTGCCGCTGTCACCTTCCTCGTTGGTCCAGACGAGACGCGAATGGGGCGTCACTTCCAGGTACGTGCCGAAGAACGCCATCGTCGACTCTTCGTGGCGGAACACCAGACGATACTCGCCTCCAACGCGCACATCCATGTCGCAGGACAGCAGGTCCAGTCCATACGATCGGGGCACCCACCATGTCCTGAAGAGGTCTGCCGTGGTCCACGCCTTGAAGACGAGGCGCGCGGGCGCGTTCACGGTGCGTGTGACGACGAGCTCGCGATCGGATGTCCGTTCGACCTCGGTGCGGTTCTTCGCGGGGGTGGCTTCACTGTCTCTTCCTGCGTCCATGTGCGGTCTCCTTCCGTTTCAATTCCTCGACAACGACGTCCAGGGCGTCGAAGCGCGCGGCCCAGAGCTGGCGGTGCCGCTCGATCCACGCCGCCTCTTCTTCCAGTCTTCGGAGGCCGAGCCTGCAGGTCCGCACGCGCCCGACCTTCTCCGTGGTGACGAGTCCCGCCTGCTCCAGCACGCCGACGTGTTTCTTCATGCCGGTGAGAGTCATCTGGAACTTGTCAGCCAGATCCGTAATCGACGCGTCTGCGCGACCGAGTTGCTCCAGAACACCACGTCGCGTGGCGTCCGAGAGCGCGCCGAACGAGGCATCGAAGTGAACTGACTGATACTGAGCCATGTGGTTCAGTATACAACAGAGCCGGAATTGCGGCACACGCTTGCGCTTCTGCGTCGTGTTTTTCGCCTGTAGGAGTGTCGAGATCTCGGAGGCTGGTGTTTCTGGTCGCAGTGACCAGGGCCGGCTCGAGGTCGCCTCCCACGCGAGCATACGCATGAAGGTGTCTGGAATCGTCCTGGCCGCCCTTACGATCGTCATCGGCACGCCGGTAGTGAGCGGCGCACGGCCCGACCGGGCAGTACGCGCCGGGCCGCCCGGGGCGGAGGTGGCGTCGCCGAATCCCGCGCCAATCGAGCTGGTTGTCGAAGTGACAGATCTGGCGCGCGTGCCCCCGGGAATCATGCGCGACACGAAGGCCGAGGTTGCGCAGACGTTCCTCGCGGTTGGCGTGCGCATCGTCTGGGCAGAGCACGGCCGCACGCCTCACAACGTGCCTTCGCCCGTACGGCTGTTCGTGGTCGGCTCGAGTCCACGCACCGTGCCGTCCGGCGAAGACCCGCTCGCGGCCACGCTCGGCGTGGCCCCCGAGTCCGGGGAGTGGGCGCAGGTGTTCTACGGTCGCGTGGCTGCCGCCGTTGCGCCTCGGCAGGTCTCGATCGACGTGGTGCTCGCGCACGTCATCGCGCACGAACTCGGGCACGTGCTGCTGCCGCCCGACAGCCATTCGGCGGTCGGCGTCATGCGCCACGCGGTGGACCTGACCCATCCGGCGTTTCGCCGATTCACCAACGAACAGGCCCGTCTCATTCGCGCCGCGCTCGCGAGTGGGCGGCGATACGCCTGGTCCTGCAACCCGTAGACGCGGCGAGCGACAAGCGGTATCGCGACAGGCTAGACTCCGGTCGTGATTCGGAGATCCGAAGGGACGACCGACCTGACCGGTCTTCTGCAGGCGTGGGATCGTGGCGAGACGGGCGCGCTCGACGAGTTGGCGCCCCTGCTGCAGGCCGAGTTACGCGGCCTCGCGCGTGGCATCCTGGCGCGCGAGCGCCCTGCCAACGGCTGGCAGGCGACGGAGCTCGTGCACGAGGCGTATCTGCGGCTGCTCGGCTGGCGCAAGGGCGTTCGCTGGCAGAACCGGGCACACTTCTTTTCGACGACGGCCGCGATGATGCGACGTGTGCTCGTGGATGCGGCGCGAACGCGACGTGCGGTCAAGCGCGACGCCGGGGCCGTGCCGCTGTCGCTCGACGGGATCGACGTGGCTGCGCCGCAGGTGCCCATCGACGTGGTGGCGGTGGCTGAGGCGCTCACCACCCTGGCTGCCGCGGCGCCGCGCGCCAGCCAGGTGGTGGAACTGCGCTTCTTCGGCGGCTTCAGCGTGGAAGAAACGGCGGAAGCGCTGGGAGTCTCGCCGCGCACCGTCAACGCGGACTGGAATACGGCGCGCGCCTGGTTGTCGCGCGAGTTGATGAAACAAGGCTCGTATGAGCGGTGAGGCGAAATGGACAGTGATACGTGGGCGTCCCTGTCCGAATGGCACAACCTGTGGCTCGACGCCGCGCCGGATGAACGCGAGCGGCTGCATCACGACTTCGTGGCGCGGCACCCGTCGCTCGCCGGCGACGCCGAGGAGCTGATCGCCGCCGGGGCGATCGCACCGGGCTTCCTCGAAACCCCCGCGCTGGCCCTCATGCTCGACGATGTCGCCGCGGAAGACGCGGCGCTGGCGGCCGGCACGCTCGTCGGTCCTTATCGCATCGTGGAACTGCTGGCCCGCGGCGGGATGGGGCAGGTCTATCGCGCGACCGATGTCCGTCTGAGCCGAGACGTGGCCGTCAAGCTCGTGTCAGGCGGCGGTCAGCACGAGCCCGGCGTGGTGGAGCGCTTCATTCAGGAAGCCCGTGTCACCGCCGCGCTCGACCGGCCGAACATCGTGCGGCTGTTCGACGTGGGCATGTACGACGGACGGCCGTTCCTCGTGATGGAGCTGCTCGACGGCGAGACGCTGCGGCAGCGCCTCGCGCGAGGGGCGCTGCCGGAGGACGCCGCACGCCGGATCGCGACCGACGTCGCCCGCGGACTCGTGGCCGCCCACGCTGCCGGTCTCACCCACCGCGACCTGAAGCCGGAGAACCTCTTCGTGACGCGCGCCGGCGTGACGAAGATCCTGGACTTCGGCATCGCTCGTCTGGCGCCTCACGCTGCCGCAAGCGGCCCCGCTTTCGCGACGAAGGCGGGGCAGTTGGTGGGCACAGCGGGCTATCTGGCGCCGGAGCACATCCTCCAGGAGTCCTCGGATGCCCGCGGCGACCTCTTCGCCCTCGGCGCGATCCTCTACGAGATGCTGAGCGGCCGCCGCGCCTTCGCGCGCGACCACACCATCGACACGCTCTATGCCGTGCTGCACGACGCTGTGCCGCCGCTCGGCGCCGACGCAGGCGTCTCCGCGGACGTCTCGGCCATCGTCAGCCGCCTGCTCGAGAAGGCGCCGGATGCGCGCTTCCAGTCGGCGGCCGACCTCGCGTGGGCGCTGGAGCGCCTCGATGTTCCTGCGACGGCCGTGCGCGCGGCGCCCGCCAGGCGTCGGCCGGCGTGGCAGTGGCTGGTTGCCGGCACCGCCGCGGCAGGGCTCGCAGCGGTCCTGGGCGGCGCGTGGGAACGTCGGTCGCTCGTCGGTCCTGCTGACACGCTGCCGCTCTCGCAATCGACGTGGCAGTTGCCCGGGAACCTGTCGCTCGGGTCGGCGCCAGTCGTGTCGCCCGACGGCCGGCGGATCGCCTTCGTGGGCGGCCTGGGTCCCGCGCGGCGCCTGTTCGTGCGTGATCTGGCGTCACTCGAGGCCCGGCCCATGGAAGGCTCGGAGGGCGCGCGGCACCCGTTCTGGTCGCCGGACAGCGCGCACCTCGGCTTCTTCGCCAAAGGGCGGTTGTGGAGGCTGAGCCTCGCGAGCGGCGTGCCGGTGGAGCTGGCGTCGGCCCCGGACGCGCGGGGTGGATCGTGGAGCCCGTCCGGCACGATCATCTTTCAGCCGGACTTCCGCGATCGGAACGTGTTGCAGGTGCCGGCCGACGGCGGACCCGCCACCGACGCCGCGGTGCTCGATTTCGCCGCCGGCGACACGACGTATCGCTGGCCCACGTTCCTGCCGGACGGCGTGCATTTTCTCTACCACGCCGTTGGCACCAATGAGGCCCGCACGGGCATCTTCGTCGGCAGCACGCTGCAGCCGGCGTCGGAGGGCCAACGCCTGTTCCAGTCCTACTCGAACGCGACCTACGTCGCGCCGCTCTCGGGCGACGGCCCTGGCACCATCCTGACGGTCGGTCCGCGAGGCGTCGAAGCCCGTCGGTTCGACGCCTCGACGCAGACGCTCGTGGGACCGCCCCACGCGTTGCCATGGCCTGCCGCCGTTGCGTCGCCGTACGAGACGCCCATGCTCGGGGTGTCGGCGGGCGTGCTGGCGTTTGCACGCACGGGTGTGCCATGGGGCATGCGCCTCGTGTCGATGTCGGCGGACGGCACGGACACGCGGGTGATGTCGGAACCCGAAGTCGGGGGCGAGCCCCGTCTCTCACCGGACGGCCGCCGGTTGGCGCGAGTACGCGTGGACATCAGCAAAGGTGATCCGAATCTGTGGGTCGAGGATCTCGACCGCGGCTCGCTGCTGCAGGTGACCCACTCGCGTGACATCGACCTGTTCCCCGTCTGGTCGCCCGATGGCGCGCGGATCGCGTATCGAGGTGGAGCAGCTGCCAGCCCGCATCTGGCCATCACGAAGGCCGACGGCACGGGCCAGCCGACGACTATTGCGTGCCCTCGCACGCCCTGCGCCCCGACCGATTGGTCCATCGACGGCGCGAGCCTGCTTGTCACGGCGGGCGGCGACGTGTTCGAGGTGCCGGTCGGCACGGACGCGCCGGCGCGGCCGCTGCTCACCGGGGCGGCCGTGGAACGCGAGGCGCGGTACTCGCCGGACGGACGCTGGCTCGCGTATGTCTCCGAGGAGTCCGGACGCGCCGAGGTGTCGATCCGCAGCCTGTCCGGGCCGGTGCAGCGTGTCGTCGTCTCCCGCCAGGGCGGCGACCAACCCGTGTGGCAGCGCGACGGCACGGCGATCTACTACGTCACCGAGACCGGGGACTCGTATCGGGTGGCGGTGCGCATGGGCGCCGGCCGGCTCCAGTTGGGCCCGGCGGAGCGCACGCGCATCCCGCGATTCGAGGAGCGCCACTTCGGCACCGAGTACGACGTGTCGGCCGACGGGTCCCGCTGGTTCGTCCCGCGCTGGTCCGGGGCGGAGGCATCGAAGGACATGACCATCGTCATCGGCTGGCGCGCCCTCCTGCCCTGACACCGCAATCGTCCGCCGGTTATCGGGCCGGTTGCGCGATTCGGCCGCCGGTTCCGCCTGAACACGCAGGACGCACTGCGTGGCCACCAGACTGTTGGTGCACGGGGCGAATTGCAGGAGGGCACATGCGACGAATGGGTTGGGTAGTGACGGCGGCCGCGATGGCAGTGGTGGTGATGGGCGGCGCACGAATCATGGGCGCCGGCAGTGAACACGACAGCGACGAGCGCGGGCGATGGAAGCCGTGCAGCGTGGCCACCCTACGCGGGGACTACGGCGGTCAAATCCAGGGCACCAGGCCCGCGCCCGGCGGACTGACCGAGTCGGTGATCGGTGTCGTCCTTCGCACCTATGACGGCCAGGGGAACTTCACCCAGGTCGACAACGTGAAAGGGTCGATCACCGGCACAGTCGCGGATCGGTCGGGGTTTGGCACGTATGCCGTGAACCCCGATTGCACGGCCAGCACGCGCTTCCAGCCAGGCCCTGGCGCCCTGGTCGAAGAGCGGACGGTCATCGTCGACAACGGCCGCGAGATTCGGACGGCGGTCATGGCCCCGGCCGGGGCCATGATCAGCGGCAGCTCACAGCGCATTCATACGCGCTGAGCGAGAGGAAGCGTGGCCGGCGCGACCCGATGACGTCGCGCCGGTCCGCCGCGTCGGCGGACGGCGGAAGGCGGAAGGCGCCCTGCCGCGGAGTCGTGGCCAGGTGTGCGACCATGACTGCGTGGGTGGAGCCGGACGTGCGCGCGGTCTCTTGATCGCCTCGGCGCTGGTGGGTGTCGTGATCACGGTCGCTGCGTGCGGGCCACCGCCGTCTCACGCGCCGGACGAGACACTCGCGATGGAGTCCTTCTTCCGCGAGCTGCGCGTGGTGCGCGTGCAATCGTCGGCGGGTCCGCTGACACTTCTGTTCGATACCGGCGGCGGCGCGACCGCGATCACGCCGGCGGCCGCGCGGCGGATGAAGTGTGTGCCCGCCGGGCGTGACGTCGGCCATCGCATGTCGGGAGAGCGTGTCGAGTTTCGTCAGTGTGAGCGCCTGGATCTGGAACTCGGCAGCTGGCGTACCACGCTGAGTCCGGTAGCGGTCTTCGACGTGAATGCGCTCCTGCCCGCGGAACTACGCACCCTTGACGGCGTGCTCGCGCTCGACGCCTTCCGCGGGCGAGTACTGACCATCGACTGGCCAAACAACGTCGTACGGATCTCCGATGAGGTCGATGCCCCGGAGAGCGTCGTGCCGTATCGGGTTGGGACCGGAGACAATGGCCGCTACGTCACGGCGCTGCTACCCGTGGAATCGACCAGCAGTCGCCTGTGGTTCCTGCTGGACTCCGGCAATATCGCGGGCACGTTGGTGGCCGCTCACAGCGCCGACCTGCTGACGGTGTCACCGAGTGGTACCGCGTCCCTGCGAGTCGCAGGTCGACCAGCTGTCACCCTGCCCACGACGCGGGCCGAGATCATTCTCGACGGCGCGCTCGGGACGTCCTACCTGATGGCCACCGGCCCGCTGACACTCGACCTTCGCGGCGCCATGCCTGCGCGCCTGCCCGACTAGAGCCCGGATGAAAGCGTCCGCGCTCGCGCACCCGCGCTTCAAGGCCAACCCCTATCCGTTCTACGCGCGCATGCGCCTGGAACAGCCTGTCTTCCAGGCCTCGGTCCCGGTCATCGGACGCGGCTGGTTCGTCACGCGCTACGACGACGTGGTCACCGTGGCCAGGGACGATCGATTCTCGCGCGACATCCTGCCCCTGGTGCGCTGGCTGCCGCGGGTGGTGCGCGTGCCCTTGACCCGGCAGATGTTGAGCCAGGACCCGCCGGATCACACACGCCTGCGGAAGCTCGTGAGTCAGGCCTTCACCGCCGCGAGAGTCGAGCAGCTCCGCGGGCGCATCCAACATGTGTGCGACGGGCTGCTGGAGAACGTGCCGCCGACGGGGACCTTCGATGTGGTTCGAGACTACGCCCTGCCCATTCCGCTCACTGTCATCAGTGAGTTGCTGGGCATCCCGGCAGACGAGCGTGGGCGGTTCCATCGCCTGGCGCAGGGCAGCCTCAGGTTGGGTACGGCCTCGGAAGTCCTCGACGTACCGAAAGCCCTCCCGTCCGTGTGGTTGCTGACGCGATACTTCCGGCGGCTGTTCGAGGAACGTCGGGCGCGTCCGGGCGATGACCTGCTGTCGGCGCTCGTCCAGGCCGAAGCAGCAGGTGACCGCCTCGACGAAGACGAACTGCTCGGCTTCGCCAACCTGCTCCTCGTGGCCGGTTACGAGACCACCGCACATCTCATCGCGAGCGCGGCGCTCGCGCTGTTGCAGCATCCGGACCAACGCGCGCGGTTCGTGCGAGAGCCGGGCCTTACCGGCTCCGCGATCGAAGAACTGTTGCGTTATACGAGCCCGGGGGAGATGACCACGCCACGGATCGCCCGCGAGGACGTGACCCTCGCGGGCGTGACCATCCCGCGCGGCGCGTGGGTGATCGGTGTGCTCGGCTCAGCCAACCGCGACGAAACCGTGTTCCGCGATCCCGACACGCTCGACCTTGCGCGCGATCCCAACCCTCATGTGGCCTTCGGTCAGGGCCGGCATTTCTGCCTCGGTGCAAGTCTGGCGCGTCTGGAGGCGCAGGT
>CADEFD010000046.1 GCA_902826515.1 uncultured Acidobacteriota bacterium | reverse complement strand
GCAGAACATCAGCCACACCAACGAGCACTACGGCAACCTCGTCACCTACATGCGTATCAAGGGCATCGTGCCGCCCTCGACCGAGCGCGCCACCACCCCGGCCCGTCCGGGCGGCCGCTAACCCGCCAGCACGATGACGCCGCGCACGCAGATTGTCGTCGGACTCACCAGCCTGGCCCTGAGCGCCGGTCTCGCCGTGGTGCGCGACCGCCTCCCGGAACACACCGGCAACGTCATCACCGACGCGCCGCGGCGGCTTGCCGACGTGCTGCTGCCGCGGGATTCCGACGTGATCTCGGCGGTGGTGCCGAACGGCACCACCGTGGCCGGGATGCTCGGCAAGCACCTGCTGCCCGAATCCGAACTCTCGGCGCTCGTGCAGGCGGTGACCTCGTCGTTCGACGTGCGCAAGCTGCGCGCCGGCAACATCTATCGCATCGATCGGCTGTTCGACGGCCGCATCCGCTCGTTCGAGTACGAAATCGACCCCACGCGCGCGCTGCGCGCCTCGCGGCGCGAAGGCGACATCGCGTTCGCCGCGGAAGTGGTGGAGCTGCCGCGCACCACCACGCAGGTGGTGGTGGAGGGGCGGATCGACCGCGACGCGCCGTCGATCAGCGAGTCGCTCGAACGCGCCGGCGAACGCCTCGACCTGGCGCTCGCGATGGCCGACATCTTCAGCGGCGAGATCGACTTCAACAGCGGGCTTCAGCCCGGCGACTCCTACCGCCTGGTGGTCGAGAAGTCGGTGCGCGACGACGGCCTGTTCGTGGGTTACGGCCCGGTGCGCGCCGCCGAATTCGTGAACGACGGCCGCACGCTTGCGGCCATGCGCTTCACGTTCCCTGACGGCAAGTCGGGCTACTTCGACACCGAGGGCCGTTCGCTCAAGCGTTTCTTCCTGAAGACGCCGCTCAAGTTCGAGCCGCGCATCACCTCGCGGTTCTCGCGGTCGCGGATGCACCCGGTGCTCAAGTACGCGCGCGCCCACAACGGCGTCGATTATGGCGCCCCGTCCGGCGCGCCGGTCGTGAGCGTGTCGAACGGCTCGGTGAGTTTCGCCGGCTGGACGAATGGCGGCGGCCGCACCGTGCGCGTGCGCCACACGAGCGGGTACGAGAGCGAGTACATGCACCTGTCGGCGATCGCGTCGGGCATCACGCCGGGCACGCGCGTGGGCCAGGGGGAACTGCTCGGCCTCGTGGGCAAGACGGGTCTCGCGAGCGGTCCGCACCTGCACTACGGGCTGCGGCGGAACGGCCAGTACGTGAACCCGATTACCGAGCACCAGAACCTGCCGCCGGGCGAGCCTGTGCCGGCGGTGCTGAAGGCGGCGTTCGAGGCCGAACGCGACACGCTCTTCGCGTCGATGCGCCAGCCGGCGCGCGTCCTGCACACGAACGAGAACTGACGGCACCCGCGGAGGTCTGGCGATGTCTGCTCCGGCCGACGCCCGCGTCCGTACCTTCCACGCGCTGCACCAGGCGGGCTGTTTCGTGATGCCCAACCCCTGGGACCCGGGCAGCGCGCGTCTGCTCGCCGCCAGGGGCTTTCCCGCGCTCGCCACGACGAGCGCCGGCATGGCCTGGGCCCTCGGCCACCGCGACAACGACGTCTCGCGCGACGAAGTGCTGGCGCACCTCAGGGCGATGGCTGCCGCCGTGGACGTGCCCGTGAATGCCGACTTCGAGGGCGGCTTCGCGGTGGAGCCCGAGGGCGTCTCCGCAAACGTCGCGCTCGCGGTCACGACCGGCATCGCGGGGCTCTCGATCGAGGACTCCACCGGGGAGTCCGGCGCGCCGCTCCATTCGCGCGCGCTCGCCATCGATCGCATCCGCGCCGCCCGCCGCGCCATCGACGCGAGCGGCACGGGCGTGCTGCTCACGGCCCGTACGGAGGGGTTCATCGTGGGCCGCCCGGACCTGGCGGAAACCGTGGCGCGGCTGGCGGCCTTCGCCGAGGCCGGCGCCGACTGCCTTTACGCGCCGGGCCTGCGCACCGAGGCCGAGATTGCGGCCGTGGTGGCCGCGGTGGCGCCGAAGCCGGTGAACCTGCTCGTGCACGCGCCGTTCATCACGGTGGCGGCTGCGGCGCAGCTGGGCGTGCGGCGCATCAGCGTCGGGGGCGCGCTCGCCCGCGTGGCGTGGGCCGGAGTGCTCGCGGCAGCGGACGAAATCGCCGGCCACGGCACCTTCGGCGCGCTGGCCGACGGCGCCCCGTCGTCACTGCTCAACGACCGCTTCGCCCGCTGAACGAGCCCCTGGTCGCATCCATGCGAAGCATGGGGTTGCAGTTCTCCCTGCCCCGTGTAGGATGCGTCGCATGCGACGTCTCCTCGCCTCCGCCGTGCTCGCCGTGGTCTTCGCCACCGCCGGGCTTCGTGCCGACACGCACCGCTTCGTGCCGACGCAGTTCTACAACACCTATTCGTTCGCCCATCCGCCGGCGCTGCGTGTGAAGCCGGGCGACCGCGTGATCACGACGACGCTCGATGCGAGCGGCGCCGACAAGGACGGCACGCAGAAGGCGCAAGGCCCGAATCCGCAGACCGGTCCGTTCTACGTCGAAGGCGCCGAGCCCGGCGACCTGCTGGTCGTGAGGATCGAGAAGATCGAGACCAACCGCGCGACCGCTTACTCCGGCAGCCTGCTGGCGCCGTACAGCGTGGACCCGGCCTCGATTGCGACGCGGCAGGACAAGGACCCCAAGCGGGTCACGTGGCAGATCGACAAGGCGGCGGGCATCGCGAGGCTCGAAGACCCCGACGTGCGGCCGGCCTTCACGCTGCCGCTCAAGCCGATGCTCGGCTGCGTAGGGGTGGCCCCGGCGCGCAAGGAAGCCATCACCACGCCCACACCCGGCGCCTTCGGCGGCAACATGGACTACGCGGGCCTGACGGCCGGCGTCACCGTGATGCTGCCGGTGAACGAGCCGGGCGCGCTCCTCTTCATCGGCGACGGCCACGCGCGGCAGGGTGAGGGGGAAGTCGTGGGCACCGGGCTCGAGACGTCGATGGACGTCGAGTTCACGGTGGAACTCATCAAGAAGAAGCCGGCGGCATGGCCGCGCATGGAGACCGCGACGCACCTCATGGTGCTCGGCAGCGCCCGGCCGCTCATCGAGGCGCTCCAGCACGCCACGAGCGAGATGCTGCGCTGGCTCGTGGCCGACCACGGGTTCTCGGAGCGCGGCGCATCGGTGTTCATGGGGCAGGCACTCGAATACGACATCGCCAACGTGGTCGATCCGAACTTCACCGTGGTAGCCAAGGTGCCGAAGGTGCTGCTGCCGCGCCGCTAGCCGCCGACGCACTCACACGGGGGACTGAGGTTATGACCGGCCACGAGTTCCTGACCGCGTGCGAACTCCACGACCCGCATCGGCTGGCCGCCGCGCTGGATGCCGGCCTGCCGGCCGCGGCGCCGCTCGATGGACGCCTGCCGACCGCGTGGCTGCTCGAGATGTACACCCGCTCCGACCGGCTGCCCGCGTGCCTGCGCGTGCTGCTCGACCGCGGCGCGACGCTGCCGGACCCCCGTCTCGAGCCCGTGTTGCTGAACGAGCCCGCGGCCGTCACCGCGGCAGCCGCCGCCGATCCCGGGTACGTGCGCCATCGCCTGTCGATGCGATCGGCGTTCACGCCGCTCGATGACGTGACGCTGCTGCACGTGGCATCGGAATACGGACACACGGCAGCCGCGAGTGCGCTCATCGGCGCGGGCGCTGACGTCGATGCGCGGGCCGGTCTCGATGCCGATGGCCTCGGCGCGCACACGCCGATCTTCCACACCGTGAACAGCCACGCCAACCGGTCGGAGGCCGTGCTCCGGGCGTTGCTGGCGGCCGGCGCCGATCCGGCTGCCCGAGTCGCCGGCCTGGTCTGGGGACGGACGTTCGAGTGGGAGTCGACCTTCTTCGATCTCACGCCGCTCGCCTACGCGCAGCTCGGCACGCTGCCGCAGATGCACCGTGAGCCGCAGCACGTGGATGCGGTCGTGCGGACGCTGCTCGCCGCCGCCGGCCGGGTGGCGCCAGAGATGCCGAACGTCCCGAACCGCTATTTGACGCGCTCCTGACGATTTGTAACGGGGTCTGTCACGGTCACTGGTTGTCACGCGTTGGTGACCGTGACAGACCCCGTTACAAATCGGGGCGAGCGCTGCGGCGTCACGATACCGGTCTGCTGCTGTAGCATCGCCACGGCATGGCTACGGTGGCGATCGGCGACATCCACGGGCAGGTGAAGCCGCTCTGCGACCTGCTGGAGCGGGTGCGGCCCAACATCGGCGCCGGCGACACGGTCGTGTTCCTCGGCGACTACATCGATCGCGGCCGCGACACGAAGGCGTGCATCGACGCCATCCTCGAGTTCACGGCGTCGGTGCCGGCCGACGTCGTCTGCCTGCGCGGCAACCACGAGGCCTGGATGCTCGAGACGCGCGACGACCACACGCGACATTCGTGGCTGCTCGGCATGAAGGCGCTCACGACCATCCGCAGCTACTCGGCGGAGGCCGCGGAGGCCATCGGCGCGGCGGCGGCCGACGCGCGCGGGCGCCTGTATGACGACGGACACCCTCTACCCTACGAGCTCTTCTTCGACGGGATGCCGGCTGCTCACCGCGCGTTCTTCGACACGCTTCGCGAGGTGCACGAGACGCCGGAATGTGTCTGCGCGCACGGCGGTCTCAATCCGGCGCTCGAGAGTCTCGCCGGGCAGGGCCCCGCCCTCATCTGGGGCGCGCACGGATTTCCCGAGGACTACGCCGGTTCCCGTCCCGTCGTCTACGGGCATCACAACAACGCCCGCGTCGACGACGATGACTGGCCGCACCCGCGAATCATCGGCGCCACGTATGGACTCGATACGATCGCGCACGGCGTGCTGACCGCTATACGATTGCCCGGCCCCTACGTGCTGCAGAGCGCCCGCTACGAGCGACGGCGGGGCTGACGGCGGACCTCGACGTCCGCCAGGGAGAACCGCGTGATGACTCGACCGCTTGCCCTTCTGCCGCTCGTCGCCGCCCTCGCGCTTGCCGCGTGCAGCCAGACGTCGGCGCCGGCCGCGCCGGAGGCCACGGCGCCGTTTGACGTCGTCGAAACCGGCATCCCGGAACTCCAGGCCGCGCTGCGCGAGGGCCGTGTGACGTCACGCGAGCTGACCGCGCGGTACCTCGAGCGCATCGCCGCCTACGAAGATCGCCTGAACGCGATCATCACGGTGAATCCGCGGGCCCTCGACGAGGCGGAGGCGATGGACAAGGAACGCGCCGCCGGGAAGATCCGCGGACCGCTGCACGGCATCCCGATCGCGCTCAAGGACAACATCCACACGACCGACATCCGCACGACCGGCGGTGCGCTGGCCTTCCGCGACCTCATGCCGCCCTACGACGCGACGCTCACGAAGAACCTGCGCGACGGCGGCGCCATCATCATCGCCAAGACGGTGCTGACCGAACTGGCGCACTGGACGGCCGGCGCGCCCACGCCGATGGTCGCCAACTACACGGGCGTGGCCGGCTTCGCCTACAACCCCTACGACCCGCGCATGGATCCGCGGCCCGACACGTTCGACGGCCGGCCGGTGTTGCAGACCGGCGGGTCGAGCTCCGGCGCCGGCACCGCGGCGAGCTTCTGGGCGGCGAGTGTCGGCTCGGACACGGGCGGCTCGATCATCAGCCCGTCGAACGCCAACATGCTGGCCGGCATCCGGCCCACGATCGGCCGTATCAGCCGCTACGGCGTGATTCCGATCACCGCCGACCACGACACCGCCGGGCCGATGGCGCGCACGGTGGCCGACGCCGCGATCCTCATGGGCGCGCTCGAGAGCGCGGCGCCGGATCCGAACGACGCCGCCACGACCACCTGCACCCCGCCGTCGAACCGCGATTACACGCCCTTCCTCAAGGCCGACGGCCTCAAGGGCAAGCGCATCGGCGTGCCGCGCGCGTTCTTCATTGATGCCGTCACGCCGCCCGGCGAGAAGGCACCGCAGGGCGGCCTCACCGCCGAACAGGCTCAGCTGATGGCCGACGCCATCGCGCTGCTCAAGGCGCAGGGCGCCGAGATCGTCGATCCGGCGGATGTGCCGAGCGTGGTGGCGACGACCGCCGCCGACAACTTCCTGCTCTTCAACTACTGCCAGGGCGCGGAGCACAAGAAGGGCGGCGATGCGAACTGCACGGTGAACTTCAAATACGGAATGAAGCGCGACTTCAACGGGTGGCTCGCGAGCCTGGGCGACAAGGCGCCCGTGAAGTCGCTGACCGAACTGCGCGAATGGAACCTGGCGCACGCCAAGGCCGGGGCGATGCGCTTCGGCCAGTCGCGGCTCGACATCTCGGACGAGATGGACGTCGAGAAGGACAAGGCGCGCAATGCCGCGGATGTGGCGAAGGACGCGCGCCTGAGCCGCGCCCAGGGCATCGACGCGGTGCTGGCGCAGCACAAGCTCGACGCCATCCTGACGCCCGGCGGCTCCGGCGCGAACCTGGCCTCGCGCGCCGGCTATCCGATCATCGCCGTGCCCTTCGGCATGGTGCCGAACGCGCCTGCGCCGGCGTTTCCCGCGGGGTTCACCGCGAAGCCCGCTCCGTATGGCGTGACCTTCACCGGCGCCTCCTGCAGCGAGCCCACGCTCATCACCATCGCCTACGCGTTCGAACAGGCGAGCCGGAAGCGCGTGCCGCCGCCCGAGCTGCCGTAGAGCGCGAGGAGACACCGCGATGCGACGACTGATGCCCGTCATCGGCCTGCTGGCCGCGGCCGCACTCGCGGCGGCGCAGGCGCCGCCCGTGCCGCCCCAGAAGGTGCCAGACGACGCCGAGAAGGCGCTGCGTGCCGCCGTCGCGCAGGCGCCACCGATCCCGCTCGAGCCGTCGGCCATCGTCGTGGCCGGCGTGGAGCTGGGCATGGTGTCGTGGGTGTCGTCGGCGCCGGACGGCACGGCCTACCTGCTGCAGCGCGGCGACAAGGCGGACCCCGTCATCGCGGTGGACCGCGCCGGCAAGGTGCTGCGGTCCTGGGGCAAGGGGCGCTACGTGATGCCGCACGCCATTCGCGTCGATCCGCAGGGCCACGTCTGGACGACCGATGCCGCCAGCTCGCACGTGATCAAGTACTCATCCAGCGGCGACGTGCTGCTCGACATCGCCGTGGGCGGACAGCCCACGCCGTGCCGCAACAATTTCTGCGGCACGACCGACATCGCGTTTGCGGCGAACGGCCATCTCTTCATCGCCGACGGCTACGCCAACGCGCGCGTGCTCGAGTACACGGCCGACGGACGGAAGGTGCGCGAATGGGGCACGGCCGGCACGGGCCCCGGCCAGTTCGTGCTGCCGCACTCGATTCAGCTGGACCATGCGGGCGTGGTCTACGTCGCCGATCGCGAGAACGGCCGGGTGCAGCGGTTCGACCAGACGGGGAAGTATCTGGGCGAGTGGGTGTACGGCAAGACGTTCGGCCTGAAGGCCGACGGAGCGTTCATGTGGCTCTCGACACAGCCGCTGCAGCAGGCGAATCTCTCGCCTGGCTGGCTGCTCAAGGTCGAGACGAAGACGGGCCGCCTGGCCGGCGCGGTGCCTGCCGGCGGCATCCACGGCATGGACGTGATGGCGAACGGCGAGCTGCTGCTTGGTCCAGGCCCTGGCTTCGTGCCGCAGTGGTACCGGCAGGTGCGCTAGCGGATCAGGCCTTGCGGCTTTCGAGGATCGCGCGAATGAGTTCCTCGGGCACGTCGCCCGGCACCGTGTTCGTCTCCGCGCAGGCCGCCTTGCCGGCGTCCACCGTGACCTTGTACTGCGACAGATAGCGGCGGCACGGCGGGCAGCGCGACATGTGCAGCTCGAAGGACGACTGTTCGTCGGGCGGCAGTTCGCCATCCAGATAGCGCAGGATGAACTCGAAGCACTCGCGGCAGTTCATCGGGCCACCTCCCGCGACTCGGCCGGCGGGCGGCCGAACCGCTCGTCGAGCAGGGCGCGCAGCGCCTGCCTGGCACGGTGGAGTCGAATCTTCACGGCGTTTTCGGTGGTGCTCAACATGGCTGCCACTTCGGACGTGCTCAGTTCTTCGATGTCGCGCAGCAGCAAAACGGTACGGTAGGTGTCGGGCAGCCGGTCGATCTGTGCACGGACGAACGACCGTGTCTCGGCCCGCTCCAGGGCCACGTCGGCGCCATCGGCCCATTCGGCGGCGGCCTGCGTCTGGTGGCCGTCGTCCTTGAAGGCAGGCAGAAGCGGCTCGATCGGCTCCTCGGGCTTGCGCTTGCGGGTTCTGAGGCGCATGAGCGCCGTGTTCACCACGATCCGGTGCAGCCAGGTGGAGAGTTTCGCCTGACCTTCGAAGCGGGGCAGGGCCTTGAAGGCCGAGGTGTAGGCCTCCTGCAGGACGTCCCGGGCGTCCTCCTCCGAGCCGACGATTCGCCGGGCCACCGCGAGCAGGCGCGCGCTGGTCGTGCGCACCAGAGTTTCGAAGGCGCCCTCGGCGCCGGCGCGCAGGCCCGCGAGCAGCGCCTGTTCGTCCTCGTCGAGAGCCAGATGTTCGGGAGCGTCCGCCATGAAGGACGACGAGTGTACTACGCGCGCCCGGCCCGGGCTCTCAGCGCGGATGCCGGCTCTTCGGTGCGTGCACCGACGCCACGGCCGGGTCGTCCATGAGCGCCGTGAGGCAGGCGCGCCGCGCCGCGACGTCACTCGCGCCGGTGAAGCGCACGGTCACGAGACCCGCACTCGCGCCGGTGCGCAGGCCGGGGAACACTTCCTCGGCGGTCGCCTCCGGCGCCACCCGCCGCAGCACGGCGGCCACATGGGCCGCGGGGTCGGCGGCGCGGCGCACGTCCACCTTCACCACGAGTTCGTCGGCCGGCGCGTCCTCGGCCGTCGTCACGGCCTGAGCGCCTTGCGGACGTTGAGGCGTCCGCTGCCGTAGGACGGACTGGCCTTCGTCTGCGCTCGCGGCACGCGGTCCGCGGTGCGCGTGAGACGCGACACGACCTGCGCCGGCGTGAGGCGCGGATGGCGCGCCAGCACGAGCGCGGCGGCCGCGGCCACGTGCGGCGTCGCCATCGACGTGCCGTCCATCGCGTCGTACTTCCGCTTCCCCTCGGGATCGTCGTAGCGATAGGTCGGCGTGGTCGAGAGGATGGCGACACCGGGTGCCACGAGGTCGATGTGCCGCCCGGTGTTCGAGAACCAGGCGCGGCGGTCCTGCTGGTCGGTGGCGCCCACGGCGCAGACCTCAGGCATCGCGGCCGGATATTCGGTGGGGTTGCCGTCCTCGTATTCGTTGCCCATCGCGGCGACGACGACGACACCCGCGGCGATGACGTCGCGCAGGATGTCGATCTCCGCCGGGTCCTTTTCGCCGCCGAGGCTCAGATTCAGCACCTGCGCGCGGCCGATCACGTAGCGCAGCGCGCGGTAGTAGGCCGTGGCGTCGAAGTTGTCGTCGCGCGGCAGGGCCTTGAGGGCCAGAATCCGCGCCCGCGACACGCCGGTCACGCCGGTGGCGGTGGCCGCCCGGGCGCCGATGATGCCGGCCACGTGGGTGCCGTGCCCGATGTAGTCCTTGTCCTTCTCCGTCAGGAAGTTCTTGTACTCGACGAGCGCGCCGGCGAGATCAGGGTGCGTCGCATCGATGCCACTGTCGACCACGGCGACCGTCACGCTCGAGCCGTCCTTGAACCCGCGCGCCGCCTGCGCCTCCGCCAGTCCGATGACCGGGTGCGACCACTGCGCCGGAGCCGACCGGCGCGTGCGCGCCGAGGCCGCGCGCCCGCCGAACAGCCGCCGCACCGGCGGCACGAAGGCGTATTCGACGTGCGGGAGCGCGGCGACATGCCGGGCGAGCGCCTTCGGACTCGTGCCCGGCGCCACCGCGATCTCGACGAGACCGGCGGACCGAGGTGCGGCGCCTCGCGGGCCTGCACCCGCGGCAGCGCCCAGGGTGAGGTTCGCGAGTGAGAGCGGCCCGCGCCCTGGCGCGTCGTCGGCGAACACCGCGCGCACGCTCGCCACGCGGCCGTTGTCGAGGAGGCGCTCGAGCGTCGCGGTGGTCGCGGCGCTGGCCGCCGCCATGCCCCGCGCCGTCGTGGCGCCTCCGCCGCGCACCTTGGCGATGATCGTCGTCGCCCGGTCCCCGCGATCGGCCTGCGGTTGCCAGAGCCGGGATCCGGTGCGTGCCTTGGCCATGATGTGTGTCCCGAGGTCTGCGGATTACCTGAGCGCGAGGCGCGCGGCCGCCACCAGCGCCCCCTTGCGGAAGCCTTCGAGCCGCAGCACGCGCGGGGCCGGTGCCCGTCCCGTGCCGCGCGGCAGATCGAGCGTGAAGTGGGCCGTGTGCACGCGGTGACTCACGAGCGGATGCACGTCCAGATACGCGTCCACGACGTCGAGGTTCGCCGTGGTCACGCGGCATGCCCGCGCGCTCGCGCGCTCGACGGTGAGTGTCTGCGTCGGCTGGGTCTTCAGCACGTCGATGGCATGGGCGATGAGGTCGGCGTTCGATTCGAGCAGATCGCGCCGCGTGGTCTCGTGGAACACGTCGGGCACGACGCCGATGTCTTCGAGCGGCATGCCGGCATTGGCACCCACCCGCGTGACCCGCCGCACCGCAAACCGGAACGAGGCCTCGCGCGGCAGCGTGAGCGGCAGCACCCGCGGATCGCGGGCGAGCGCCGCGATGAGCGGGTATTCCCACACGTTGGCGCCGCCGGCGCCGGTGGCGTGGTCCACGCCGACGATCGTGCCGATCGCATGGTCCTGGAAACCGGCCGCGAAGATGTCGGTCGTGCTGTAACAGAGCGCGTCGGTGACGAGCACCACGGGACCGTGGTACTTCTGGCCGATGTCGTTGCAGCGCTCCGCCGCGAGCAGGCCGAAGCCCTGTGAGAAATCGGTGCCCGTCTCGACGGCCTGATCGATGGACCGCTTCCACGGCGCGAGAAACGCGTGATCCGCCGCCAGGCGCGCCGTGCGCGGCGTGTTCAGGAAGTGGAAACGCGCCGGTTCGATCCGGCGCGGCGTGAGGAGCTGCAGCAGACGCTCGCCGGCCGGAATCAGGCCGCCGCCGTTCCGCCGCACGTCGAGGATGAGGCCGCGCGGCGAGAGCGCCGTCACGAGGCGGATGAACTCGTCCACGAACGGACCGTCGTCCTCCACGTTGAAGGTGGCCAGGCGCAGGTAGCCGAACGTGCCGGCGCGGGTCGTGATGTTGCGGCACGTCGGAAACACATCGGGCAGGCGGCTCGGCACGGCGCCGTCGCCCGTGGCAGCCGGCACTTTCGCCGGCCGCGCCGACGCGCGCGCATGTGTCGCCGCCGGCGGTCTGAAGAGGGCCCGGCGAATCTGCCGCTCGACCTCGCCGCGTTCGTCCATGCCCACGGCATCCCGCACGGCCGCCTTCGCCCGGGCCACGCCGTGCCCGTTCACCGCGTCCTGCTGGAAGGCGCGCCACGCGAACCGGGCGGTGGCCGTCGCGGCGTCCTTCGGGGAGAGCGGCCGGAACGTCACGTCCACCCAGTGTTCGTCGGGCGGCAGCGACTGCCCCAGCCAGCGGATCGTCATCGCCGCCAGGCCCTGCGCGCGCCGGGCGGCCGGGTTGCTGCCGAGCTCGCGGTCGGCGTTCACCGCGACGGCCCGGTCGATCGGCACGCCGTTCCAGTGTGTGACGGTGACGCCGCGTTCGAAGCCCTGCGCGCGGGCGGCATCGATGCCCGCATCCCCCTCGATCACGTGCGAGACCAGGTAGTCGCAGGCGCCCTTCATCTGGCAGGTTTCGACCGAAAAAGGCAGGTAGGCCGTGGTGCTGCGGAAGGGCTCCGGCAGGATGAACGAGGTGTGCAGGTCGCGCAGCTCGGCGAAGGTGCCGAGCAGCTCGTCGTAGAAGGTGCGGTCGGTGAGGGCGGGATCGTCGGCATCCAGGCGCCTGGTGAGCAGGCGCAGGCGCTGCGCCGGGTTCACGGCGTACATCGCCCGCTTGAGCGGCAGGTGCACGTAGAAGCGCTCGATGAGCTCGAGGGCGGTCGTGACGAGCGTGCGCTTCTCGGCCGCCGAGAGCCCGCTCGGCCGTGACGCGCGGCGGGCCGTCCGCCGCGCGCGTGCGCGGCCGGCGCGGCGTGTCACAGCTTCACACCTTTCACGAACTCCGTGAGCGGCACCGACGTGCCGTTGGTGATCGATTGTTCGATCTGCTTTGCCGTCGGCGCTTCCGGCAGCTTCCGGAGCGCCTCCCTCTTCTCGGCCTTCTTCGCAGGCTTGTCGGCCGGCCCCGTCCGCTTCGTGTCGTGGCTCATCGCGCGGGTCACCCGTCTCGGATTCTACGGGCAGCGCCGGTGGTGTGGCTAGAACACCCGCCCGGGGAAGATCGCCTTGAGCGTCGTGCGGAAGAGCGCCGCGTGTTTCGCGAACCCGGCGCCTTCAGGGTGCAGTTCGTTGTCCCACGAGGACGTCTGCGGCGCGAGCAGTCCCTGCCCGTTGATGACGCTCACGCGCTGATGGCCGGCGGCCACCGTCTGCAGCATCAGCGCGAACTGCTGGAGCAT
This sequence comes from uncultured Acidobacteriota bacterium, assembly GCA_902826515.1. GTDB lineage: Bacteria > Acidobacteriota > Vicinamibacteria > Vicinamibacterales > UBA2999 > CADEFD01. The sequence continues at coordinate 19,333 of CADEFD010000046.1, read as the reverse complement.
CTCCTTCACCACCGAGAACCTGGTCGCCTGCGACGGGAATCCCCGCAGGTCGAAGGTGGGCTTGAGCCACGGGCCGAGGTTGCAGATGCCGCGGCCGTCGGGCAGGGCGAAGTCGTAACACTGGAAGACGAGGTGCGTCGTAGGACTCACGGCATCGCGTACGGCGATGAGGTCTTCGTACCCGGCCCGCACGAGCGCGAGCGCGGTGTCGAAGCGGGCCTGATGGATGAGGCTCGCCGGCGGCACGTTGGGCACGAAGTCGCGCACCCAGAGGCACATCGGGTCGTCCACGATGTCGTTGCCGCCGCCCGAGAAGAGCAGCGCGTCCCACGGTCCGCCGGCCGGGCAGCCGTTCGTGAGCTGGGTGATGAGCTCCTTGCGCTCCTCCACGCCGAGCATGAAGCGCACTTCGTCGCCGGCCTTGGCGAGATTCAGGATCGGCACGCCGATGAGATTTTCGAGGCGCGGAATCACCCCGCCGCCGAAGAACGGCTTCGGGTAGTCGAACCACGAGTCGCCCTCGGCGAAGACCTGCAGCGGCGTGGCGATGACCGCGGCCGCGGCGGCGCCGCGAGCCCGTGCCGCGCCGGCCGGCGCCTTCACGCCGCGTTTCTTGAGCAGACGCAGCGTGGCGGTGTACTCCTGCGTGCGGCGACGTTTCTCCCTGCGGCGCTCGACCTCGAGACGCCGGCGTTCGCGGCCGACATCCGCGGGCGACGTGGGCGCCGCCCCGGCGGCGGCTCTGGCGCGGCGCGCGGCGCCGGCCGGCGCCACCGGCGCCGAGAGCGCGCGGGCCTGCGCGAGCGTGAGTGGTCCAGCGGGGGCGGCGGCCCGGGCCGCCCGTGCGGGCGGCTTCCGGGTGCGAGTCGTGGACGTGCGGTCGCGGCGGCGGGTCTTGGCCATGGGGATGTGTCCTCGACTGGTAGACGGACCGTCGGCCGGCGTTTCCGCGCCCGGTCGTTACGCCTCCGGCGCGCCCGGCAGCAGCGGCTCGAGGTCGAGCGCGGCCGGCCCGTTTTCGGTGCACACGGCGAACTTCGACTCGCCGGCACGATACATCGACACGCCGGCGAACTCCCCGCGCTTGTTGAGCGCGAAGAAGCGGATGTTGAAGTTGGGCAGGCCGCAGCCGTTCAGCAACCGCTTTTCCACCGTGTTGGCGCGGATACGCCTGAGCGCTTCCATGCCGGCGTCCTTCGGCGACATGCCGCGCCGCATCGACTCGACGATGAGGAACGACGACAGGTTGTAGAGATTCGCTTCGCCGCGGCCGGTCGAGCCGGCGGCGCCCACTTCGTTGTCCACGTAGAGACCGGCGCCGAGGATCGGCGAGTCGCCGGTGCGCCCCGGGATCTTCCAGGCGAGGCCCGACGTGGTGGTCACGCCGCAGATGTCGCCGTTCGGACCGATGGCGTCGCAGTTGATGGTGCCCCAGAAGCTGCCTTCGCGAATGAGGCCGTCGCGCACCATGGTCTTGCCAGCCTCGAGCCCACGCTGCTGCCAGGCGAATGCGTCAGCACCGGGATCCTTTTCGTGTTTCGGCGCGGGCTTGCGGCCGTCGCCCTTCGGGTCGAGGTAGTGCTCCGGGTCGGCTCGGCGCTTCCACTCGAGGAAGAGCCGGCGCGAGTTCTCGGTGTGCAGGTCGTCTTCGATGGGAAAGCCCATCTGGCGCGCGAAGCGCTGCGCGCCCTCGCCCACGAGCAGGTGGTGATCGGTGTAGTCCATCACCGCGCGGGCCACGAGTGACGGCGTGCGCACGCCCTGCAGGCTGGCCACGGCGCCGGCCCGCTTGAGCGGACCGTGCATGCACGAGGCATCGAGTTCGATGACGCCGTCGGCATTCGGCAGCGCCCCGAAGCCGATGCCGGTCTCGAGCGGATCGAGTTCCGGGATGTTCACGCCGGCGATGAGCGCGTCGAGGACGTCCTTCCCCTCCGTGATGAGACGGAAGGCCCGGGCGACGGCGTTTTCCTTGCCGCCGTTCGTGAACTCGTAACCCGAGTAGTCGGCGATGACGACCGGCTTCGTCGTGCGCTGCAGCAGCAGCTCAGCCGAACGGACGGGCGCAACGGCGGCGAGCGCCGTGGTGGAGCGGACGAAGTCGCGGCGGGTGAGCATCGGCGGTCGCCTCCGGGCGAGCGCCATGCTACCGCAGGCGCGCCGCGGCCGCCGGGCGGGTTATTCGTCCCGTTCGATCGACGACAGATTGTGCGGGGTGGGCGCGTCCGGATTCGGACGCCAGAGCACCATCACCTTGCCCACGGTCTGTACCGACGCCGCGTCGGTGCGCGCGAGCAGGGTCTGCAGGATCGCGGCGCGGCCCTCGCGGTCCTGGCTCGCGGCCCGCACCTTGATGAGCTCGTGCACGGTGAGTGCGCGCTCGACTTCCGCCAGCACGGCATCGGTCACCCCGGCATGCCCCACGTTCACCACGGGTTCGAGGGCATGGGCGCGCGCCTTCAGGTGGGCGCGTTCGCGGGAGGTGAGCGTGACCGGCATCCCTCAATCTTACCCTTCAAGCCGCGGTGGCGCCGCGCGCCGCCTCAGATGCGGCGCGGCCGCCGTACATAGAACGGGCCGCCAGAGGCGGCCCGTTCAACGTCGATCCGAACGACGCTCTTAGGCGACGGCGTCCTTCGCGGCCTTCACGGGACGCGCGCGCACGATCTTCCGCGCCGGCTTCGCCTTGAACACCGTCGGCTCGCCCGTGAACGGGTTGACGCCCTTGCGCGCCTTCGTCGCGGCCTTCTTGACCACCACGAACTTGGCGAACCCGGGGATCTGGAACATGCCGTTCTTCTTCAGTTCCTTGTAGCCGATCGTGCAGAGCGCTTCCATCACGCCCTTGACCTGCTTGTTCGAGAGGCCGTCCACTTCACCGGCGATCTTCTGAACGAGCTCCGACTTCGACATTGCTTTGGCCATCTTAGTGCCCCCACCCCGGCGATATCGCCGGTGCGCGTATCAGTGGCGCGACCTGTGTTCGAGCACTGTGCAGCCGCCACTTCCGTTACCTTGCCGCACGGCCCGCTCCGCCGTGAACATCACGACCAAGGCGCCGGGAGGAACCTCGACGCGGAGCTGCGACCTAGATTACACATGTTTTCCAGCGATTGCGCATCTATTTGCACGCTGACACCCTTATTTTTCAGGATTTGGCAGACGCCCGAGCGCCAAATGCCTGTTTTCACCGGGCGGCTGGGATGTCGGTGCGGGCGAAATCGTCGCCCACGAACAGCACGCGTCGCCGGCGACCGCGTACGCGATCGGGCGCTGACGCCGCGTCTCGACTGGAGAATCCCGCTGAGGCGCCGATTGTGCCCCCGTATGAGATGCCACGTCCGCGCCCTTGCCGCCTGCCTGTTCGCCCTCGGTTGTGTCGTTGATGCGTCCGCGCAGACCGTGGGGAGTTTCACCTGGCAGCTGCAGCCGTACTGCAATGCCGTCACCACGACCGTCGTGCAGACCGGGGCCGTCTTCACGCTCGACGGCTTCGATGACAACTGCGGCGGCGGTCAGCCGAGATCGGCCGTGAGCGGCATTGCCACGCCGAATCCGGACGGTTCCATCACGGTGGGGCTCACCATCGTGAACGCGCAGGGCGGGGCGCCCGCGCACGTGTCGGCGCGTATCACGATGCCCGCTGCGAGCGGCACCTGGAGTGACAGCGGCGGGCAGAGCGGCAACTTCGTGCTCGGCGGCAACGGTGCGGGCTCCGGTCCGCGGCTGGCGGTCGCCGCGGCCGCAGGCCCTCCCGGGCCTGCCGGGGCGGCCGGCGCGGCTGGTCCTGCCGGGCCGGCAGGGCCCGCAGGCCCGCCAGGCGCGGCTGGTGCGCCAGGCGCAGCGGGAGCCCCCGGCCCTCAGGGCGCTTCGGCTCTCGTCAAAGCGGCCGGCCGGTCGTGCCCGGCCGGCACGCAGTTGCAGGGATTTACGGCGGACGGACATGCGCTCTGCGCGACGGCCGGCACGGGCGCGGACCTCACGTGCTCGGAATTCTCGAGCAGCGGCATCCAGGGGTGGCTGACGAGCAACAGCCGCACCCTGACGAGCCCGTCCTGCTCGAGTGCGGCGTACGGCTACATCCTCGACGTGCAGACATCGGCTGGCGAGTTCATCCGCTTCGAAGCGGACTTCCCGGGAACGGGTGGCGGCGATCTCGCCCGGGTGTCCTGCTCGAACTTCAGTGGTCCGCCGTGTCCGGGATTCCCGACCTCTCAGCAGTTCGGCGCGTCCGCAGTGACCCTCGTCGCCTGCCGGCAGGAGGTCTTCGCGTTCGCGGCCGCGGCCGGCATCACCTGTCCGTGACGGGCCGTCAGAGCAGCTGCACGACGACGAGCGTCGCGGCGGCGCCGGCGGTTGCGAAGGCGAGTTCGGCGCGGTCGCGCACGAAGCCGATGCCGAGCACGAGGAAGATCGCCGCCATCGCCAGGCAGGCCCAGTAGACGTCGTCGGCGCCTTCTTCCACGCCGCCGCGCGCCGTCTTCCGCACCGCGTCGATGATCGTGACGGCGATGTCCACGTCGCGCTCACGGTCGAGCTCCATGTAGCGCCCGCCGCCGGCGCCCGCAATCGTCGCGAGCGAATCGCGGTCGATACGCGAGTAGACCGCCGGAAGGGCCTTCTGCGGATCCTCGGGCGGCGGCTCGGGAATGAATCCGCCGTTGCTCGTGCCCACACCCACGACGAACACCGGCACGCCCTGCTCGCGGGCGGCCTGAATCGCGCGCTGCGCTTCGCCGCTCCACGCCTGGCCGTCCGAGAGCAGCAGGAACGCCTTGGCGTTCAGCGACTTCCGCCCGCTGATGCGCTCGTCCTGCGCCAGCAGCTTCAGGCCCCACGAGATGCCCATCTCGATGTTCGTGTCCCACGAGGCGTCGTCTTCCACGCGGAAGGGCGGCTCTTCGAGGTGTTCGATGAAGAAGAAGAACGTGTTCGGATCCTTCGTGAGCCGGACCTGCGGGGTGGCGATGCGGGCAAAGGCCGTCATCGCGATGCGGTCGCCGTCCCAGCGCATGGTTTCGGCCAGCGCCTTGAGAAAACGCATCGACCGCTTCCAGCGATCGCCGGTCGTGTCGGTGACGCGCATCGAGGTCGAGCCGTCCTGCAGCACTACCAGGTCGATGCCGGCCCGGCGCACGCGCGTGGTCACGATCTGCGGCCGCGCCAGGGCCAGGATCACCGACGCGCCGGCCGCCAGCACGCACAGCCAGAAGAGCAGGCCGCCGAAGAGCGAGAACCGCTCGCGCACCGGCACTGCCCGGTGGCGCGTGTAGTTGCGGATGTCGGCGCGTCGCCGCAGGAGCTGCCACAGCCACACGACCAGCAGCGCCCCTGGCCCGATGAGCAGCCAGAGGTAGTCGGGCTGCCCGAACTTGAGCGCGTCCCAGTTGACCGTCGGTAACGTGAAACCCATCAACGAAGCCGTCGTCGTACGTGTCGTGTGTCGAGCTGTCCGGGCAGGCTAGCCGCGGCGCTTGCGCTGTTCGCCTTCGCTTGCGCCCTGCGGGAGCTGCTTGCGCTCGTCGGGCCGCATCGGCACCACCACCTTGAACTGCTTCATGTCGGTGCCTTCGGGCGGCGCGCCCGGCGCGCCGTGCAGCGTCGGGCCGATCGGCAGGTCGCCGGCCAGGCCCGTCATCTCGGGCTCCGGCATCACCGGCTGGCGGCTCTGCTGGAGCGTGGCGCGCACGCGCGAGACGAACTCGAAGTTCCAGGCCGCGTTTTCGTCGCCGGGATGGGCGCGCAGCACGTCGGCGTAGCCGCGCACGATGTCGTCGATCTTCTTCGTGGCCGCCGCCTGATTTTGGGCGTTCTGGGCAGACCGGTAGGCGGCGTGGGCGCCCAGCTCGAGCACGACCGGATCGGCCTCGGCCAGCGCACCGGCGGCGTCGCGCTCCGGCGTCAGGCGGCCGTAGGCGCCCATCCAGTACCGGGTCGTGGACTGCTGCTCGCGCAGCGACGCTACGAGCGCCTGCGAGACGCGCGGCAGCAGCGCGCCGTCGGTCGCCTCGGCGCGCAGCGCCTCATAGGTCGTGTCGAGGTCGCCGTAGCGCAGCGTGAGCAGCGCCTGCTGCGCATCGGCGGTGCGGTTCTCGAGGCTCGAGGCGCCGAAGAGCACACGGCCGCCGACGACGAGCGCCAGGGCCACGACGACATATCCAAAGACCGACTTCATCACTGTCTCCTACGGGAACGTGCGGAACTGGGGCGCCAGCAGGCGCAGGCTCGCGGCCAGCGTCCACAACACGACCGCGCCGAGCGCGTACGGCGCGAAGCGCGGCAGCCGGGCGCTGTATTCCTTCACTTCGACGGTGCCGGCCGACAGGCGGTCGATGTCGCGGATGGCGCGCAGCACGGCGGCTTCATCGGTGGCCGTGTAGAACCGGCCGCCGGTCTTCGTGATGGCGCGCTGCCAGAGGGCATCGGGCAGCTTGCTGTTGCCCTTGCTGATGCGCACGAAGTACACGGGCACCTTCGCCTTGACCGCATCGCTCAGCACGTCGTCGATGTTGCGGCCCGACTCGGTGACCTCGGCGTCCTCGCCGTCGCTGAAGATCACCATCAGGTTGCCCGAGGCGTCGAGGAAGTCGAAGGCGCGGAAGAGCGCCACGGCCTGTTCGACCGCCTGTGCGATGACGGTGCCGCGATCGGGGAAGTTCTCCCACTCGCCCATGTTGCCGATGAGCGACAGGCTGAGCTTGATGTTGTCGTAGTCGGTCGTGAACGGCGTGATGACGTAGGCGGTGTCGGCGAACTCGATGAGCGAGACGAGGTCGCGGTACTGCCCGTCCATGCGTAGGTTCACGAAGCGTTCGGCGGCGGCGACCGACGTGAAGAACGTGGCCTCCATCGGCGCGTCCTTCGTCGTGAGCGTGCGCGCCGCAAACGGCGCCAGCATGCTCGACGAGCCGTCGATCATCAGGCTGATACGCCGGCCGGGACGCGTGACCTCGCGGCGCGAGAGCGGGGTGGCCGGGTCGGCGAGCGCGATGCCGAAGAGCGGCAGGCCGGCGAGCATGAGGATGAGCGGCAGGTGCCGCAGCGTCGGCGTCCACGAGCGCGTCCACTGGCCGAGCACGGCCGGCAGCACCACGCTGCCCTGGCCGGGCCGGCGCGTCACCACGCCGCGCACCACGAGCGCCACGATGCCCACGCCAACCAGCGCGAACAGGGCGAGCAGCGCCAGATCCTTCTCGCCGAAGACGAGATCGGCCAGCCGCACGCCGTCCCAGTCGGCGCGCGCGCGCTCCACGAACCGCGACATCGCGGCCAGGAGGTTCACGCGCGGCCCTTCCAGTTCCTGAGCGCGGCCGTCATCTTCCGCCACTGCTCCATGGGCCGCGAATACCGGAAGGCGAGCGTGCGGGCGAGCGGCCCGGCGGCGCTCACCGCCTGATCGAGCGAGCCCTCGTCGAGCGTGGCGCGGCCGAAGCGGGCGGCCGTCAGCGCGGTGATGCCGTCGCGCACCTGCTGCACGGCGCCGTCCGATTCGGCGGCGAGCGCCATGTCCTGCGGCGTCACCGAGGCCGAGACCAGCGCGTGGCGGCGGCGGATGAGGCCCTGGGTGAGCGCGATCTGGCCGCCGTGGACGTCGGCCGAGAGGCCCTTCGTCTGCGCTGCCGGCTTGCCAATTGCGTAGCTGGCGATGATGCGCAGCGCCGCGGCGGCCCGGCCCACGAGATCGTCCGTCCAGCCCTGGCCCTGCTTCGCGCGCGACACCGCGGCGAGTTCGCGGCTGGCGGCCTTCAGCACCGCGCCGCCCGACACAGTCGTGATCGCGGCGGCGGTGGCCGGGCTGCGCATGGCGCGGTAGAAGCGGGCCAGCGCCAGCGCCGCCACGCCGGCCGCCAGCGCGTAGAGGAACCAGCCGGCCATGCCGAAGGTGCGGGCGCGGAAACGGCGGGCGTCGAGATCCGCGAAGGTCATCGACGAGGTGTCGCGGATGTCGCGGGCGCTCCCGGCGACGAGCGACAGCACGCGCAGCGAGAGCGGCGGCAGCGCGTAGGTCTGATCGCGGCCCTGCGAGGTCGTGCCATCGCCGGTGGAGGTGTCGAGGCGGTAGCCGATCGAGAGCCCCGCGAGCGTGATGTCCTGGCCGAACGCGTTGTCGTTCAGCAGGCGCAGCTGGTAGGTGTACTGGAAGAAGCGCCGCGAGCCAGACACGACGTCTTCGGCGGCGCCGCCGTCGAGCACGTCGAAGGGCGGCAGCGCCATGACCGTGTGGTCGAGGCGCGAGCGATCCACGACCGCTTTGGTCGAGGCCGTTTCGAGCACCGCGCAGGTCAGCACGGCCGTGAACGGCTCGCCCATGCGGATGGCCGACTTGTCGGTGCGCCACCAGCAGCGGACGGGGTCGGCTTCCACCGTCTGGCCCGGCGGCGGCGCCGGCGCCTGGGCCAGCGCGGTCAGGGGCGTCAGCCATACGAGTGCGGTCAGAGCCGCGGCAACGGTCGTTCTCATCGCTTCCTCAGTCGGCGCTCGACCGCGAACTCGGTCAGCGCGATGTCGCTCTTCGTGTCGTTCAAGTCGAGCCGCAGCACGTCGAGGCCGGCGCTGTGGGCCTTGGCGGCCACCTGGTCCTGCCAGCCCCGCACCTTGTCGGCCATGCCCCGGAGCTGGCCGCGCGACACGACGCGCGACCGTCCGGTTTCCACGTCCACCGCCTCCACCCAGCCGGCCGACACGGCGGGCAGACGGTAGGCGAAGGTGGCGTCCACGATGACCAGGAACACGTCGTGCTGCACGTCGAGGCGGGCCAGTTCGTCGATGACCGGGTCGACGTCGTCGAACAGGAAGTCTGAGACCACCGGCACGAGCGAGGTCTTGCGCAGGAACCCGGCCAGCGTGCCGCTCAGGCTCTCGGTGCGCTTCAGCTCCTCGAGCCCGCGTTCGTGCTGGTAGGCGTCGAGGCAGTGCATCACCTGGCCCTTGCCGATGCGCGGGCGCACCGCCTGCAGGCGCTCGAAGCCGCCCTGGAAGGTGATGAGGCCGAAGCTGTCCTGGAAGAACACCGCCGACATGCCGATCGTGGCGATGGCGCGGGCCACCGCGTGCGCGATGAGCACGTTGCCGCGCGCCGCCGCCGGCCCGACCACCCCTTCGGGCAGGGCATCGACGCCGCAGCGCGTCGAACTCGAGTGGTCGGCCACCACGAGCACGCCCGCCGTGGACGGCTGCTCGAAGTCGCGCACGACCATCGGCGAGAAGTTGTTGAGGCTCGACTGCGCCCAGTCGATCGTCTCGAAGCGGTCGCCGGCCTCGAAGTTGCGCAGGCCGACGAAGTCGAAGCCGTTGCCCTGGAACAGGCTGCGATGCTCGCCCATCGTGAACTCGCGCATCCGCTTGAGGATGACGAGCTCGATCTCGCTGATCTCGGACAGGTTGACGAGCGGCGCGACTTCCTGCTCGCGTGTTCTCATGGAATCGGCACTCGGGCCACGACGTCCTTCACCACGGAATCCGACGTGAGGCCGTGGCTGGCGGCGTGCGGACCGAGCCAGATGCGGTGGCTGAGCACGTAGGGGGCGAGGGCCTGGATGTCTTCCGGGAGCACTTCGTCGCGGCCGTGCATGAGCAGCGCCCACACCTTGGCCAGGCGGCCCCAGACGATGATCGCGCGCGGCGACGCGCCGAGATCCACGCCGCGTTCGACCAGTTCCGACGGCGAGTGCTTGTGCCAGTCGGTATCTGGGTTGTAGGGCCGGGTCGCGGAGACGAGCTGCTGGATGTAGGTGCCGAGCCGTTCGTGCAGGAACACCGTTTCGTTGATGCGCGAGCGCATCTGGATGATCCGCTCCTTCGACATCAGCGCGTTCAGGCGCACGTGTTTGAAGTCGAAGTTGACGAGTTTGGCTTCTTCCTCGGCCGGCAGGTAGCCGACGTTGATCATCACGGCGAAGCGGTCGGTGGCGGCTTCCGAGAGCGGGAAGGTGCCCTGGCCGAGCTCGACCGGGTTCATCGTGGCGATGGCGAAGCTGAAGGCCGGCAGTTCGTAGGTGGTCTTGCCCACCGTGACGGTGCGGTCCTGCAGCCCTTCGAGGAACGCGCTCTGCGACTTGAGCGGGATGCGGTTGATTTCGTCGAGCAGGATGACTTCCGCCGAGGCCAGCGGGCCGAACTCGGTGATGAGCTCGCCGGTGGCGGGGTTGATCATCTGGAAGCCGACAACTTCCGTGGGCTGCAGGTCCGCCCGGCCCTGGATGCGGGCGAACTTCGCATCCGAGATGGCGGCGAGGATCACGCCGAAGAAGGTCTTGCCCACGCCCGGCACGCCACGGATGAGCATGTTGCCGGCATTGACCTGACGGTTCTCCTTCTTGTCGTAGGTGGTCGGAATTTCCGACAGCAGGACGACGTTGGCGAGCGCCTTGGCCTGTTCGTAGCCGACGAGCGCTTTGCCGCCTTCGGCGAGGATGGCGTGGTGGAAGTCGATGGCTTCTTTGAGGTCTGGATGCACGAAGGATCCTAGTGGGGCACAATCCTATACCGTGCGGCCGTCAGGGCCATAGACTCTGTGAGGTCGTGCCGATACCACCAGTGACGGCCGCCGGTATCGGGGCCGGAGCGGGAAGGATCGTGCAGATGTCGAGCGAGCGCCGGACTTACAAACGCCTGGTAGGCCCTTTCGAGGGCGGATGGGACGGGGCTTCCGGCATGCGCGAATGCCGGATTACCGACCTGAGCCAGGGCGGCTGCTTCATCGACGCCTACGCCAGCAATCCCGTGGGCGCCCGCATCACCACCGCCGTCAAGGTGGGTGGCCAGACGTTCCAGCTGCGCTCCGAAGTGGTGTACGTGGACCGCGTGCAGGGGTTCGCCGTGCGCTTCCGCGACAACGACCCCCTCGTGATGAAGGCCTTCATCGACACCGTCGAGGCCCTCGGCGCCTGAGCCCGGGCGCGGCGGCCGGATCGCCGATCGTTGACTCACGCAACCAAATGGTTGATGCTGTCACCTGCCCAGTCGAGGGAGGGGTCATGGCCGCACCGTCCGTTCCGGAGCTCACCGCCGCCGTCCGCCGTTTCAACCGCTTCTATACGGCCCGCATCGGCGCCCTCGGCGTGCACCACCTCGGCACGCCCTATTCGCTCACCGAAGCGCGTCTGCTCTATGAGCTCGGCGAGCGCGGGCCGGCCACCGCGGCCGCTCTCGCCCAGGCGCTCGAGACCGACCCGGCGCAGGTGAGCCGCGCCGTCGGCCGCCTCGAGCGCGCCGGCCTCGTCACGCGCGCCCGCGACGCGCGGGATGGCCGCGCCCGCCGCCTCACCCCCACGGCCACGGGCCGCCGCGAGTTCAAGCGGCTCGACACGCTGTCGCGCACGCGCACCGGCGAACTCGTGACGCCGCTCTCCGCCGCCGCCAGGACGCGGCTGCTCGCCGCGCTCCGCAGCGTCGAGGAGGTGCTGTCCGGGCAGCCGGCGCCGCCGCCGGCGGTCGTCATCCGGCCGCACCGGCCGGGCGACCTGGGCTGGATCGTGTCGCGTCACGGCGCCTACTACGCCGAGGAATACGGCTGGGACGCCTCCTTCGAGGCGCTCGTCGCCGGCGTCGCGAAGGAATTCATCGAGAAGTTCGATCCGCGCTGGGAAGCGTGCTGGATGGCCGAGATCGACGGCCGGCCCGTGGGGTCGGTCTGCCTGGTGAAGAAATCGGCCACGGTGGCCAAGCTGCGCCTGCTCATCGTGGACAAGGAGGCGCAGGGGCACCGGATCGGCACCCGCCTCGTGCACGAGTGCGTCACCTTCGCGCGGCGTGCCGGCTACCGGAAGATCACGCTCTGGACCAACAGCATCCTCGACGCGGCGCGGCATCTCTACGAGCAGGCCGGTTTCACGTGTGTCGAGGTCGGCCCGACTGAACACGTCTTCGGCAAGGACCTCGTGTTCGAAACGTGGGAACTCGACCTGAAGGCCGCGCGATGAGCCAGCCGACGCCGTCGTACGTGCTCGGCCACGATCCCGAGGAACTGGCGCGCCTCGAACGCCAGGCCGCAATCTACGATGCGGCCACGCGGCGGCTCTTCCTGGCCGCCGGCATCGGCGCAGGCCAGCACGTGCTCGATCTGGGGTGCGGCGCTGGCGACGTCAGCCTGCTGGCCGGTGAACTCGTCGGGTCTGCGGGGGCCGTCATCGGCGTCGATCGGTCAGCCGCGGCCCTCGCCACGGCGCGGCGGCGGGCCGAGGCGCGCGGACTCTCGCAGGTGCGGTTCGTCGAAGGGGAACTCGAGGCGCTGTCACTCGAGCCCGTGGACGCGGTGGTGGGCCGCTTCGTGCTGATGCATCAGCCCGACCCGGCCCGCGCGCTGACACACGCGGCGGCGCATGCGCGGCCGGGCGGCGTCGTGGCGGTGATGGAATCACATCTCACGGCGCTCGGCCCAGGTTGGCACTCGTGGCCCCATTCCCCCGCATACCAACGCCTGCTCGACTGGATGCTGCCCATCATCTCGGCCGCCGGCGGACGCATCGACATGGGCCTGCAGTTGCGGCGCACGTTCCTTGCCGCCGGGTTGCCCGAGCCGGTGCTCGAGGTGCACGCGACGCCGGCCGGCGCCGACGCGCCAGCGATGGTGCGCTACATGGCCGACAGCCTGCGTTCGATGCGGCCCACGGCCGAACGTCTCGGCGCGCCGTGTCCGTCCGGCGACGGCATCGACGCGCTCGAACACGACATGCTCGAGGAGGCGGCGCGTCCGGGCGCCATCATCAACGGCCCGGTCGTCGTGACCGCCTGGGCGAGGCGTCCGTGAGCGCGGCGGCGGCCCCGCGCATCGAGGTGACCGAGGCGCGCACGCCAGAGTCCCTCGCGGCCGCCCGCGCGCTCATCCTCGAGTACCAGGCGTCGCTCGGGATTGACCTCGGCTTCCAGCACTTCGACGACGAGATCGCATCACTCGCGACGATGTACGGGCCGCCGGCAGGTGCGCTGTATGTGGCGACCCTCGACGGCGCGCCGGTGGGCTGCGTGGGCGTAAGGCCATTCCCGCCCGTGCCCGGCTGCTGCGAGATGAAGCGGCTCTACGTGGCGCCGGCCGCGCGCGGACATGGCCTGGGCCGGCGGCTGGCGTTGCAGTCGATGAGCGCCGCGCGGGCCCTCGGCTACACGCACATGCGCCTCGACACCCTGCCGACGATGCAGACCGCCCAGGCGCTCTACGACGCGCTCGGCTTCCGCGAGATCCCCGCGTACCGGCACAGCCCGGTCGCTGGCACGCGGTATCTCGAAGTGCTGCTGTGACGGTTTAGCGGAACGTCCAGCCCACGCCGAACTTCAGTTCGGGGCTGTCGAGGGCACCCACCTTGAACTCGAAGAACAGGCCGGACGACTGCTCGACGCCGATGAGGAAATTGAGCCCCGCTTCGCTCTCGGTGTCGCGATCGTTGCCGGGCCCGCGGTCGAACGAGTAGAAGTTCACGGCCGGCCCGCCGCCCGCGTAGATGCCCCAGCCGCTGCGACGGGGGAACTTGTAGACGAACTCGAAGTTGAGGTTGACGAGCGTGAGGTCGTTGCCGAGCCCGGCTTCGACGTTCGGCCGGAAATGGACGCCGTCGGCAAGCTCGCCGGTTTCGAAGTGGCCGCCGAAGTAGAACTGGTCGGGATCGATCGACACGCCGCCCCGCACGCCCGGCCCCTGGGCCGCGGCCGCGGCCGGAAGCAGCAGCGCAGTCAGCGCCGCGAGTAGAAAGTGCACGACTGTCGTCTTTTTGGTGACCTGGCTATCCACGATTGAACCCCCGCCGGTTCAAGAGCACGCCGCGTGCCAGCCCGGCCGGAGACAGCCCGGCACTACGGGGCGTCGGAGCGCGTGAGCACGAGGATGTGCTGCCACGGCAGGTCGTTCAGCACGGTCGAGAGCTTGAAGCCCTCCGGCTCGAGTTCGGCTTTGACCTCGGCGATGCTCATCTTGTGCTCGGGCCGGATCGGCACGCGCGGGTCTTCCTTGCGGAACTCGAGCAGCACGAGCCGCCCGGTGCGTTTGAGCGCCGGCCGCAGCCGGCGGATGAACTCCTGCGGCGCCGACAGCTCGTGGTACACGTCCACCATGATCGCGAGGTCGAGGGTGTCGGCCGGCAGCTTCGGGTCGTCTGGGGCGCTCAGCACGGTTTCGACGTTCGTGAGGCGGGCCGCGGTCACGCGCCGCCGCACGATGTCGAGCATGCCGGTCTGGATGTCGGTCGCGTAGACCTTGCCGGACGGCCCGACGGCGTCGGCCATCCGCATCGTGTAATAGCCGGATCCGGCGCCGATGTCGGCGACCACCTGACCTTTCTTCAGTTCGAGCGCGCGGACGGCGATGCTCGGCGCCTCCTCCGATTCACGCTCCGGACGCTCGAGCCAGCCGGCCCCGCCCACGCCCATGACCGGCGCGATCACCCGCCCGCTGATGGGGTGGCGTCCCTGCGCATCGAGCACCACGAGCAGCAGCCCGGCGGCGAACACGCCGGCGGCCAGCCCTGAAAGTCGCCGGGCGGTGGAGGAGGGTGTGCGCATGGTCGTCATCCTAGTTCTTTCTGAGACGAGCGGCCGGCGACGCGCGGTTCGCCCGTCGCGTGCACCGGACCCGCTAAGATAGGCGCCACGATGGCCGTGATTCATCCCTTCGCCGCGCTGCGTCCCACCTCAGCCACTGTGGCACGCGTGGCGGCCGTGCCCTACGACGTCGTCAACACCGACGAAGCACGCGCGCTCGCCGGCGACGATCCGCTCAGCTTCCTCCGGGTGTCCCGCCCCGAGATCGAGTGCCCGCCGGGCACGCCGATCTATTCGGACGAGGTCTACCAGCGCGCCTCCGACAACTTCGACCGGCTGCGCCGCGCGGCGCCGCTCGTCATCGAAGAGTCGCCGAGCCTCTACATCTACCAGCTCCATATGGCCGGTCACGTGCAGACGGGCGTGGCCGCGTGTTGTTCGGTGGACGAATACGCCCGCGACCTCATCAGGAAGCACGAGCGGACGCGTCCCGACAAGGAAGACGACCGCACGCGTCACATCCTGACGCTGCGCGCGCAGACCGGACCCGTGTTCCTCACCTATCGCGGGTCGGAGTCGGTGGACGCGGTCGTGAGCGCGGCTACCGCCGGTGCGCCGCTCTTCGACTTCACCGCGGCGGATGGCGTGCGGCACGTCGTGTGGCGCGTGCCCGATGCGCAGACCGCGCCGCTCGTGGCCGCGTTCGTTGAGGTGCCGGCCCTCTACATCGCCGACGGTCATCACCGCGCGGCGAGCGCGTGGCGCACGCACCAGCAGCTCGCGGCGGAAGGCCCGGGCGAACACGAGTGGTTTCTCGCCGTGGCGTTCCCCGACGCGCAGATGCAGGTGCTCCCGTACAACCGGGTCGTGCGCGACCTGCACGGACTGAGCGCCGAGGCCTTCACGGCCGCCGTCGCCGCGCGTGCCACGGTGACGCCGGGCGGTCCGGCCCCGCCGGCGCGCCGGGGCCAGGTGGCGATGTATCTCGAGGGGCAGTGGTCCACCGTCGATTTCGAGGCGCCGCCGTCCGATCTTGCCGCCGATGCCGCGCTCGACGTCAGCCGGCTGCAGGACGTGGTGCTCGGGCCGGTGCTCGGCATCGCCGACGTGCGCACCGACAAACGCATCGATTTCGTGGGGGGCATCCGCGGCACCGCGGAACTGGAGCGTCTCGTCGACAGCGGCGCGTTCGCCGTGGCGTTCTCGCACGTGCCCGTGTCCGTCGACGACCTGATGCGGATTTCCGACGCCGGCGGCATCATGCCGCCCAAGTCCACCTGGTTCGAACCGAAACTGCGCGACGGCGTGCTCAGTCATCTCGTCTGAGCGGCCGGGCGTGCCGCCGACATTCCGCGTGAGGGTCCCATGAACGTGCTGGTGGCGGACAAGTTCGAACAGAGCGGCCTCGACGGGCTGCGCGCGCTCGGCTGCGAGGTGTCGTACCAGCCGGACGTGAAGGATGCCGCACTCGTGGACGCGGTGCGCGCGAGCGGCGCGTCGGTGCTCGTCGTGCGCTCGACGCAGGTCACGGAAGCCGTGCTCGATGCGGGCGGGCTCGCCCTCATCGTGCGGGCCGGCGCCGGCGTCAACACCATCGACGTGGCCGGGGCCTCGAAGCGCGGCATCTACGTGTCGAACTGCCCGGGCAAGAACGCGGTGGCGGTCGCCGAACTGGCCTTCGGCCTCATCCTGGCGCTCGATCGCCGCATTCCCGACAACGTGGCCGACCTGCGCGCCGGCACCTGGAACAAGAAGGACTACTCGAAGGCGCGCGGTCTCTCGGGCCGCACGCTCGGGCTCATCGGCTTCGGCAACATCGGGCAGGAGATGGCCATCCGCGCGACGGCCTTCGGGATGCCGGTCGTGGCGTGGAGCCGGCGGTTCGACGACAACGCCGCCGAACGCGAGCGGGTCGAGGACGCCTTCGGCATCGCGATTGCGGAGTCGGCCGAGGAGGTCGTGGCCGCGGCGGATGTGGTGAGCGTGCACCTGGCGCTGTCGAAGGACACCCGCGGCTTCGTCGACGCCGAGCTGCTCGGTCACCTGAAGCCGGGCGCCACCTTCATCAACACGGCGCGCGCGGAGGTGGTGGACCAGACGGCCCTCGCCGCCGTCGTGCGCGAGAAGGGCGTGCGCGCCGGACTCGACGTGTTCGCCACCGAGCCGGCGACGGCCACGGGCGCCTTCGCCGACGACATCGTGCAGCTGCCCGGGGTCTACGGCACGCACCACATCGGCGCCTCCACGGATCAGGCGCAGGATGCCATCGCCGCCGAGACCGTGCGCATCGTGCGCACGTTCAAGGACACGGGCCGCGTGCCGAACGTCGTGAACCTGGCGCGGACGACGCCGGCCACACACATGCTCGTCGTGCGGCACCGCGACCGGCCCGGCGTGCTCGCGCACATCTTCGGCGAGCTGCGCGGCGCCGGGCTGAACGTGCAGGAAACCGAAAACGTCATCTTCGACGGCGCCGAAGCGGCCGTGGCCCGTATCAACCTCGACGGCGCGCCGGCCCGCCACACCCTCGACGCCGTGCGCGACCACACCCACGTGCTCGACGTGCAGCTCGTCTCGCTGTCTTCCTAGGAACATCATGCCCGAACGCATTTTCAACTTCTCCGCCGGTCCCGCCATCCTGCCCGAAGCCGTGCTGCGCGAAGCCCAGCGTGACCTCGTCACTCTTCCGGGCGTGGGCATGTCGGTGCTCGAAATCAGCCACCGCTCGAAGACCTTTGAAGCGATTCTGGCGAAGACTGAAGCGGATCTGCGCGCCCTCGGCGGCGTGCCGTCGAACTACAAGGTGCTGTTCCTGCAGGGCGGCGCCTCGCTGCAGTTCTCGATGGTGCCGCTCAACCTGCTCACGGCCGGGGCCACCGCCGACTACATCGTGACCGGCGGCTGGTCGCAGAAGGCCGTCAAGGAAGCGCAGCGCGTCGGCACGGTGCACATCGCCGGTTCGACCGAGAGCGAGAACTTCGCGCGCATCCCGCGACAGGACGAACTGCAGCTCACGCCCGATGCCGCCTATGTCCACTTCACGACCAACAACACGCTCTTCGGCACCGAGTGGACCGGCGAGCCGGCGGCGGGCAACGTGCCGCTCGTGGCCGACACCTCGTCGGACATGTTCAGCCGGCCGATCGACGTCGCGAAGTACGGCCTCATCTACGCCGGCGCGCAGAAGAATCTCGGGCCGTCAGGCGTCACCCTGGTCATCATCCGCGAAGACCTGCTGGCGCGGTCGAGCAAGACGCTTCACACGATGCTCAACTACGCCGTGCATGCCGAGAACGGCTCGATGTACAACACGCCGCCCTGTTTCGGGATCTACCTCATGGGGCTCGTCATGCAGTGGGCGCGCGCCGAAGGCGGTCTTGGCGCCATCAGCGCCGCCAACGACCGCAAGGCGGCCGCACTCTACGCCGAGATCGATCGCACCGGCTTCTACCGCGGCACCGCCGCGAAGGACAGCCGCTCGCGCATGAACATCACCTTCCGGCTGCCGTCGGAAGAGCTCGAAGCACGGTTCGTGAAGGAATCCACCGCCGCCGGGCTCGACGGCCTCAAGGGCCACCGTTCGGTCGGCGGCATGCGCGCCTCGATCTACAACGCCTTCCCCGAGGCGGGCGTCACCGCGCTCGTGGACTTCATGCGCGAGTTCGAGCGCAAGAACGGGTAGGCGTCCTGCATGCGCCATGCTCTCGCCTGGCTGCTGACGTGTCACCTCGCGGTGGGCGCCCCAGGCGGGCAGGCGGTGCTGGCTGAGCCGGCCGCCGCGCTGGCGCAGGGTGGCGCGGTCGCCACCTCGCCCACGACACGTACGTCGCAGGAACAAGCGCTCGTCGATACCCTGATTCGCCTGGCGCAGGAAGAAGGACTGGGCGACACGGACCTGCCTCGCCTGCTGCCGGCAGCGATGGCGAGCGGCAATCCGTGGGTGCGCGGCAATGTGTTCGCCACCGCGGCGATCGTGGTGGGTGCGCTGCGAGCGGCGCCGTCTCCCCGCGGGCCGTCGCGCCTGGCCGCGTTTGCCGACGTCTACTGGTCGATGGCGGACACGGGTCTCGCCGACGGTGACGCCTCGGTGCGCCGCTATGCCCTCACGGCGGCGTCGACACTTGCTCTCGACCCTGTGCGGGCCGCTGCATGGCAACAACGCCTGCGCCGCCTCTTCGAGGACGATCCGGCGGGCAATGTCCGGGCCGCGGCCTTCGACGTGCTTGTGAGCCCGAACCTGATGCCCGAGCTCGACATGCCGCTCGTGGAGAGAGCCATCGCCGATCCGTCACCGTCCGTGAAGTATTCAGGATTCAATGCGTTGTGGTTGCGTCACACACCCGGCTATCAGGCGGTGATGCTGACCAAGCTGCACGAGGAGCGTGACGCGAATACCCGTATCGCGGCCGCGGAAGCGCTGCGAAACGTCGTGCCGGAGGACCGTTCGGTCGTGGACGCCGTGGCCGCTCGTCTGGCGGTCGAGCGCGATCCGGTCGTGCGCCAACGCATGTCGGCGGCTCTGGCGCAGATGAAGGACCTGGCCGCGAGGACGAAGAAGCCGGGGGCGTGAAGCGGCCCTGGCCCTGACGTCGCGGTTACGGCGTACCCGGGCCGAACTTGCGGCCGCCACGGCGGCGGCGTCCGCCACGTCGCCGACGTCCGCCGCGCGGCATGTCGCCGTCAGCCGGACGTTCCATCCGCGCGCCGCCCTCGGCGGGCAGCGAACTGGCCTCGATGAAGCCGCGCCAGTGTTCCACGATCTCCGGCGCCCGGCCGTGCACTTCGAGCCAGGTGAGCGCGTCCTCGAAAGGCCCGCGGTGCAGCAGCGCCCGCTTGGCGCGCGGCGACGCTTCCATATCCTGCA
>CADEFD010000045.1 GCA_902826515.1 uncultured Acidobacteriota bacterium | reverse complement strand
GCCTCGTCGGCGACGAGCCGTTCGCCGTGGTGCTCGGCGACGACATCTTCGACGCCACACCGCCGGCCCTCAAGCAGATGATCGACGTGTTCGACAAGGTGCAGAGCCCGGTCATCGCGGTCGAACGGGTGCCCGAGGCGGACGTCTCGAGCTACGGCATCCTCGCCGTGGAGCCGGCGCCCGAGTTCGGGAAGGGCGTGCACCGGATTCTCGACATGGTGGAGAAGCCGCCGCGCGACCAGGCGCCGTCGAACCTCGCCATCATCGGCCGCTACCTGCTCACGCCCGACATCTTCCCCGCGCTCGAAGCCACCAAGTCCGACAAGTCGGGCGAGATCCAGCTCACGAACGGCATGCGCGAACTGCTGAAGACGCGTCCGTTCTATGCGCTCGAAGTGGACGGCGTGCGCCACGACGCCGGCAACAAGCTGGGCTTCCTGAAGGCCACGGCGTACTTCGGCCTGAAGCGCCCGGATGTCTCCGAGGCCTTCGTGCAGTATCTGAAGACGCTGGGCTTCGAGCGGAAATAGGGCGCGGCGGCCGGGCCGCGCGGCGTCTATTCGCTTTTGCTGGCGGCGGGCTTCGCGCTCGACGAGTCGCTCGACGAGGTCTTGCTGTCGGAGCTGCCGCCGCTGTCGCTCTTCGCGGCGCTGTCGCCACCGCCCGACGTGGCGCCGCTTTCGGCCTTGCCGGCCTTCGTATTGGCGCTTTCCGACTTGCTGCTGGTGCCGCGACCGTAGTCGGTCAGGTAGAACCCGCTGCCCTTGAATTGAATCGCCGGCGACGACAGCAGCTTCTGCACCGGGCCGCCGCACTTCGGGCAGACCGAGATCGGAGCGTCGGAGAACTTCTGGATGACCTCGAATCTGTGCGAGCAGGTCTCGCACTCGTATTCGTAGAGCGGCATGGTGAATTACTCCAGGACGTCGTCGGCGTGACCGCCGAGCATCAGCGCGCGTAACGCCCAGAACGGGGCGGAGCCCTGGCTCAGGAAGGCGTCGTGGAAGGCGCGCAGCGAGGGCTTGCCGCCCTGCTGTTCCTGCCAGTCCTGCCTGAGCTTCAGGAGCATGAGTTTGCCGGCGGCGTAGACGACGTAGCTCGGATCGAACGTGCCGCGCTCGGCTTCGCGCCGCGCGTGTGATTCCTCGAGGTACGCCTCGTTCTGGAAGAAGCGTACGCCCTGCTCGACCGACCAGTCGTCGGCGTGCAGCTTGATGCCCACGACGAGGCGCGCCAGGCGCACGAGCGACTCGGCGAGCTGGCCGAGGTGCACGTTGCCGTCGCCCTTGCCGAAGCCGGCTTCCACCATCATCTGCTCGGCGTAGTGGGCCCAGCCTTCGATGTAGGAGGTGGGCGCGAGCAGCGTCGAGCGGCGCACCTTCGACTCGATCGTGCGCAGGTGCTGGAAGTGCAGGAAGTGGCCGGGGAACACCTCGTGCATCGAGATGCTCCACAGCGTGGGGAGGTTCAGGTCGCGCAGATGCTCGAGCTGCTTCGCTTCGGGCCACGAGCGCAGCGCGTCGGTGAGGTAGTAGGTCGAGCGCGTCTGGCGCGTTTCGAACGGGCCCGGCATCCAGATGCTGGCCGTGGACCAGCGCAGGAACTCGGGCGACGCGGCCACGTACAGCTGGTCGCCGTTCGGCACGGCGACGACACCGCTGCGTTCGAGGAACGTGCGCAGTTCGGTCACCTGATCGCGCACCGTGGCGATGAGGGTGCCGGGCGCCGGGTGGGCGTCCTTGGCCTTCTGCCAGGCGTCGAGCGGGTCCTTGAACCCGAGCTTGCCGGCGACGGCGCGGAATTCCTCCTGCACCCGGCCCAGCTCGCGTTCGGCGATGGTCAGGAGCTTGTCGCAGGAGTGCGGCAGGCCTTCGTCCACGAGCAGCTTGCGCTCGAACCGCTCCTGCCCGAGCCGGAACGACGCCTTGGCCTTCGGGCGCACCTCGGTTTCGAGGTACTGCGCGTAGGCGCCCAGGGCGGTCGTCGCCTCGGTGGACGCGTCCGCCAGGTCGGCCAGCAGGTGCATGTCGTCGAGGCTCGAGAACGCCCGCGGCAGGTCGGTGTCGATGAAGGTGACGACCCCCCGGAAGGTGTCGATGCCGGTCTTCACGAAGATGGCCGGCGAGTCCTTGATGTTGTCGCGGGCGGCCTGCACGAGGCGCGGCACCTGGCGCAGCTTCGAGAGCAGGCGGCGGGCCCGGTCGGTTTCCGGGGCGAAGGTGAAGATGGCCTGGGAGGCGAGGCTGGCGGCCAGCGTCTGCCCGTAGAAGTGCGGGTCGCGCTCCCAGGAGCGGACGCGGTCGGTGTCGAACTGCCGCGACTCGATGTTCGCCCGGACGATCTTGTGTTCGACCTGGTCCACCGGGCTGAGCGGCGCGGCGGGGATCGCGTCCAGACGGCGGGCAAAGCCGGCAAGGGCGCCGGAATGGGTGTCGATCGCCGTCCGGCTCAGGTCGTCGAGCAGGTCGTCATGTACGTGGATGCCATCCAACGTCGCGCTCGTCGGGTGCGCTTCGTAGAGATAGGCCAGGTAGTCGTCGACAAAATGCTGGAAGGGCTCTGCCACGTTACTCGGGGTGTCTGCTGGCGCGCTCGGGGAGCGGGCATCTCCAGATGGTACAATAAAAAGCAGCCGCAATGGCTGGTACGCTTCACGTCGTCGCTACGCCTATCGGCAATCTCGAGGACATCACCTTCCGTGCCCTCCGGGTGCTGCGCGAGGTGGCGGTGGTGGCCGCCGAGGACACCCGGCGGTCGGGCCAGCTCCTGCGACACTTCGGGATCACGACCCGCCTCGTCAGTCTGCACTCCCACAATGAGGGCCTGAAAGCCGAGGGCCTGGTCGATCGGCTCCGGCGCGGCGAATCCATCGCCCTCGTGTCGGATGCCGGCACGCCGGCGGTGTCGGACCCAGGCGCCGAGCTGGTGCGGGTGGCGGTCGCCGCGGGTATCCGCGTCGAGCCCGTGCCCGGCCCGAGTGCGGTCATGGCCGCGTTGTCGGCGGCCGGATTGCCGGACGTGGGCTTCACGTTCCTGGGCTTTCCGCCCATTAGGGGAAAAGACAGAGAATCTTGGCTCCGCAGGCTGGCCAAGGCAGTGGACGACGCACCGGTCGTCTTCTTCGAAGCGCCCCATCGGGTGAAATCCACATTGGAGCAACTCGCTAATCTGTCATACGACCAAATAGTCGTGTTCCGAGAGGTCACCAAGCTCCACGAATCGGTATACCGGGGCACGATTGCCGAGGTGCTGGCTCAGCTGACGGTCGTGGCTGGCGAGTTCACCCTGGTGCTGCCGAAGAAGAAGGTCAGCGATGGCCCGGCGGAACGGCCCTCTGACGACGCGGTGCTCGAAATGTTTGGGCGAATAACAGACAAGAAGGCCAGGGACGCGGCCCGCCAGGTGGCGGCGGAAACGGGCCTCTCCGCCAACGACGTCTACGAAATCGTCCGGAAGTCGAAGGCCTGACGGGCCGGCGCCCTTCAACCGAGATCCCAAGAGATGCAGAACGATCTCCACATCGTGGTGCTCGCCGCCGGCAAGGGCACCCGCATGAAGTCGGCCCTGCCCAAGGTGCTCCACAAGGCGGCGGGCCTGCCGCTCATCGAGTGGGTGTTGCGCCTGGCGCGGTCGCTCGACCCCGCCTCGATCACCGTCGTGCTCGGCCATGGCGCCGAGGCGGTGCGCGCCGCGGTCGAAGGCCCGGACGTGCGCTGTGTGATTCAGGAACCGCAGCTCGGCACCGGCCACGCGCTGCTGCAGGCGGGCCCGGCGCTCGAGGGTGCCACGGGACGTGTGCTGCTGCTCTCGGGCGACGTGCCGCTGCTCACGGCCGCGAGCGTGCGCCGCGTGCTCGACGCGCAGGCCGCGCGCGCGGCCGCGGTGGTCGTGGCCACGGCGGAGGTGCCCGATCCGACGGGGTATGGGCGCATGATCCGCGAGGACGGCGCGCTCGCGCGTATCGTCGAACATCGCGATGCGACGCCGGCCGAACGTGAGGTGCGCGAGATCAACAGCGGCGTCTATGTCTTCGAGCTCGCGCCGCTCTTTGCCGCGCTCGGCCGCCTCGGTTCCGCCAACGCGCAGGGTGAGTACTACCTGCCGGACCTCGTGGACATCTACCGCCGCGACGGCCGCGTGGTGGACGCCGTGAAGCTCGACGAGGCCGACGAAATCCGCGGCATCAACACGCGGGCGGAGCTGGCCGAAGTCGGCCGGGTGCTCCAGGGCCGTATCAATGGCGCGCACATGACCGCCGGGGTCACCCTGGTGGATCCCGCCACGGCCTATATCGGACCGGACGTCCGGATCGGCCAGGACACCATCCTCCATCCCTTTGTCATCCTCGACGGGTCGACGGCGATTGGGGAGGGATGCGAGCTGCACGCGGGCACCCGGATCTCCGCGGCGACACTGGGTAACGGGGTCACCGTCTTCAATCACTCGGTCGTGCAGGCCTCGACGGTCGCCGATGGCGCGCAGCTTGGGCCATTTGCCAGAATTCGTCCAGAATCAACAATTGGCGAGCAGGTACACATCGGAAACTTCGTCGAAATCAAGAAGTCGCAGCTCGGCAAGGGAACCAAAGTTGGGCATCTGGCCTATCTAGGCGACTCTACCGTGGGCGCCGGCGTGAACGTGGGTGCCGGCACCATCACCTGCAACTACGACGGCCGGAAGAAACACCGCACGGTGATTGGCGACGGTGCGTTCGTGGGCAGTGATTCCACGCTCGTGGCGCCGGTGCGGGTGGGCGAGGGCGCCTACGTGGCGGCCGGATCGGCGATTACCGACGACGTGCCGGACGGAGCGCTGGGCATCGCCCGCGGCCGGCAGACGAACAAGACCGGATGGGTTGCGGCGCGGGTGTCGAAGAGCGACCCCGCCGGCCGCTAGACCCGGGCAAGAGCGCGGACGGGCAGGACATCCACCATGTGCGGAATCATCGGTTACATCGGGCAGCGGCAGGTCGTGCCGCTCATCATCGAGGGGCTGCGGAAGCTCGAATACCGCGGCTACGACTCGGCCGGCATCGCCGTCGTCAACAACGGCGAGCTCGAGATCCGGCGCAGCGCCGGCAAGCTCGGCAATCTCGAGACGGCGCTCGCGGCCGACCCGCTGTCGGGTGAGTACGGTCTGGGCCACACGCGCTGGGCCACCCACGGCCGCCCCACCGAAGAGAACGCGCATCCGCACCGCGACTGCAAGGGCCGCATCGTCGTCGTGCACAACGGCATCATCGAGAACTACATCGAGCTGAAGCGCGAGCTGCAGTCGCAGGGCCACACCTTCGTGACCGAGACGGACACGGAAGTGGTGGCGCACCTGGTCGAACGCGAGTGGAAGGACGACGGCCTCGACGGCGCCGTGCGTCGCGCCATGACGCGCCTGCGCGGCCTGTTCGCGCTGGTGCTGCTCTCGGCCGACGACCCGCAGAAGCTCGTCGCCGTGCGCAACGGGCCGCCGGTCGTCGTGGGCCTCGGCGAGGGCGAATTCTTCGTGGCCTCGGACATCCCGGCCATCCTGCAGTACACGCGCAACGTCGTGTTCCTCGGCGACCAGGAAATGGCCGTGGTCACCCAGGCCGGCGCCGTGTTCTCGGATTTCACCGGCACGGTCATCGCCAAGACGCCCACGCGCGTCACCTGGGATCCGATTGCCGCGGAGAAGGCCGGCTACAAACACTTCATGCTCAAGGAGATCTTCGAGCAGCCGGCCGCCGTGCGCGACACCATCCTCGGCCGCGTCTCACTCGAGACGGGCACGATCTTCCCGGACGACACCGGCCTCTCGGACGCCGATCTCACGAGCATCGACCGCGTCACGCTGATTGCCTGCGGCACCTCGTGGCATGCGGCCCTCGTCGGCAAGTTCCTCATCGAGGAACTGGCGCGGGTGCCCGTGGAAGTGGACTACGGGTCGGAGTACCGCTACCGCAAGCCGCTCTCGGGCCCGAACACCCTGGCCGTCGCCATCACGCAGTCGGGCGAAACGGCCGACACGCTGGCGGCGCTGCGCGAAGCCAAGCAGCAGGGCGCGAAGAGCCTCGCCATCTGCAACGTGGTGGGCAGCATGGCCACGCGCGAAAGCGACGGCACCATCTACACGCACGCCGGGCCGGAAATCGGCGTGGCCTCGACCAAGGCGTTCACCTCGCAGCTCGTGGCGCTCTACCTGCTCGCCCTCCACATGGGCCAGGCGCGCAAGACGCTCACCGTCGAGCAGCGCAAGACCCACATCGCCGACCTGCTGCAGTTGCCGCAGCAGATCGAGCAGGTGCTGAAGTGCGCGCCGCAGATCGAGGACATCGCCTCGCGTTTCTACAACCGCACCGATTTCCTCTACCTCGGGCGCGGCATCAACTACCCGATCGCGCTCGAAGGCGCCCTGAAGCTGAAGGAAATCTCCTACATCCACGCCGAGGGTTATCCGGCCGGCGAGATGAAGCACGGGCCGATTGCGCTCATCGACGAGCGGATGCCGGTCGTGGCGATTGCGCCGCACGACCACGTGTTCGAGAAGATGCAGGGCAACATCCAGGAAGCCAAGGCCCGCGGCGGCGCCGTGATTGCCATCACGACCGCCGGCGACGACACGCTCTGGCGTCTGCTCGACCGCACGAGTGACTCGATTGTGGCAGTTCCTGCCATGTCGCCGTTCCTGGCCCCGATCGTGATCACGGTGCCGCTGCAGCTGCTCTCGTATCACATCGCCGTGCGCCGCGGCTGCGACGTCGATCAGCCGAGGAATCTGGCGAAGAGCGTCACGGTAGAATAGGGTGGGGCTCGGGTCCCGGGGCCCGGGTCTCGGGAGAACGACGACAACACGCGCCAACGGGCGCGCACGTCGTCGCGTTCCGAAAAGATACTGAGGTCGGCGCGTCCAGCGCCGGCCCGACGTCCCCGGCACCCGGGACCCGAGCCCCGAGTCCCGATGGATCTGTTGTCGTCATTGAATTCCGAGCAGCGCGCAGCCGTCGAACACGTCGACGGCGCGCTGCTCATCCTCGCCGGTGCCGGTTCCGGCAAGACGCGTGTCATCGCGCACCGCGTCGCCCATCTCATCCAGGAACGGCACGCGTCGCTCGACGAGGTGCTCGCCGTCACCTTCACCAACAAGGCCGCCGAAGAAATGCGGCACCGTGTGGGCGCGCTGCTCGAGTGCGACTGCAAGGGAATGTGGATCTCGACCTTCCATGCCCTGTGCGCGAAGCTCCTGCGACGCGAAGCCCACCACCTCGGCCTGTCACGCAGCTTCACGATCTACGATTCCGGCGACCAGCAATCGGTCGTCAAGCAGCTCGTGAAGGAATACGGCATGGACGACTCCACGTTCCAGCCGCGCATGGTGCTCAGCCGCATCAGCCACGCGAAGAACCGCATGGAGGGACCCGAGACGTTCACGGACGCGTGGAACCTGCGCGACCGCGACATCGGCAAGCTGTACCAGGGCTACCTCGACGCGCTCAAGGAAGCGAGCGCCCTCGACTTCGACGACCTGCTGCTCAAGACCGTGGAGCTCTTCGACACCGCACCGGCCGTGCGCGAGCGCTACGCGCGCCGCTTCCGTTTCGCGATGATCGACGAGTATCAGGACACGAACCGCCCGCAGTACCTGCTCGTGAAGCAGCTCGTGAGCGTGCACGGCAACCTCTGCGTGGTGGGCGATCCGGATCAGTCGATCTACAAGTGGCGCGGCGCGGATGTGAAGAACATCCTCGACTTCGAGCGTGACTTTCCTGACGCCGTCACCGTCAAGCTCGAACGCAACTACCGGTCCACGCAGGTGATCCTCGATGCCGCGTCGGCGGTCGTCAGCCACAACCGCGGCCGCAAGGACAAAGTGCTGTGGACCGACCAGGCTGGCGGCGCGCCCATCGTCACGTATCGCGGCGCCGATGAACTCGACGAAGCCGACTTCATCGTGAAGGTCGTGCGGCGTGCGATTCAGGCCGACTACTCCGCCACGGCCGCGATCCTCTACCGCACCAACGCCCAGTCGCGCGCGGTGGAAGACGGCCTGCGCACGGCCGGCATTCCTTATCAGGTGCTGGGTGGCACGGGCTTCTACGAGCGGCGCGAGATCAAGGACGCACTCTCGTACCTGAAGCTCGTGCTGAACCCGCACGACGACGTGGCCCTGCGGCGGGTCATCAACGTGCCGCCGCGCGGCATCGGCAAGGGCGTGATGGACGCGCTCGAGCGCGTGGACACGCAGGCGCCCGACATGGACGCGCCGCCGCTGCTCGCCGGCCTCGACATGATCGAGTCGGCGAACTCGTTGTGGGCGAAGCTCGATGCCGCCGTCACCCGCGGCGGCGTGTCGTCGCGCCAGGCGGCGCCGCTCGCCGCTTTCCGCGACATGATGCTCGGCATCACGGCGGCGGCGGAGAAGGACCCGGTATCGACGGTGCTTGGTCTGCTGCTCGATCGCTCCGGCTACCTGCGCGATCTCCGCGAGGAGAAGAGCGAAGAGGCCGACGGACGCATCGAGAACCTGATGGAACTCGTGTCGGTGGCGCGCCAGTTCGAAACCGGGGATGCGGACCCGTCGCTCGCGTCGTTCGTCGACCGCCTGGCGCTGCTCTCGGACGTGGACAAGCCGGAGGGAAGCCAGGCCGCGCGGGCGCTGCTCATGACGATGCACTCGGCCAAGGGCCTCGAGTTCCCCGTCGTGGTCATCGCCGGCATGGAAGAAGGCCTCTTCCCGCACTCGCGCGCGAAGGACGACGAGGCGGAACTCGAGGAAGAGCGGCGCCTCTGTTATGTCGGGATCACGCGGGCGCGGAAGGAGCTCTACCTCACGAGCGCGATGCGCCGCCGGATCTTCGGCGAGTACAAAGACACGGAGCCTTCGCGGTTCCTCGACGAGGTGCCCCCCGAGCTGCTGCGGCACGAGGAGTCGCGCGCCGAAAGCAGCATGCGCTCGCCGGCACGCAGCTGGGGCTACGCGGCCACGCCGTACAGCCGCGCCCCGCAGCGTCCGCCGCGCGAGGTGCAGCCGGAGGATGAGGACCAGTCGCCGCGCGCGGGCCTGCGGCCGGGAGGGCGCGTGCGCCACGCGATGTTCGGCGTGGGCACGGTGCAGTCGGTCGAGGAGCTCGACGACGACGTGAAGGTGGTCGTGAAGTTCACGACCGTGGGCACGAAGACGCTGCGCGCGAAGTACGCGAAGCTCCAGCCGGCGTAAGCAGGGTGGCCCGGCGAACCGGGCGGTTCGTCCTGCTACTCCGTGGGCGGTTCGTCTTCCGGCGGCGCGTCCACGGTCGGCGCGTCGTCCGACGGCGCAACATCAGACGGCGCAACGTCAGTCGGCGGCGTATCGCCCGGCGGCACATCCGACGCCACGCCGGCTTCGTCGTCTTTTTCGACGAGCGCCACCGAGACCACCTTGTCGCCCTCGTCGAGGTCCATCAGGCGCACACCCTGTGTGGCGCGGCCGATGATGCGAATGTCCTCGGTGGGTGTGCGCAGGATTTTCCCCTGCTCGGTGATGAGCAGCAGTTCCTTGTCTTCGCCGACCTGCGCGATCTCGATCACGCGGCCGTTCTTGGCGGTGATGTCGAGATTCTTGAGGCCGACGCCGCCGCGGCTCTGCACGCGGTACTCATCGAGCGGCGTGCGCTTGCCGTAGCCGAGTTCGGTCAGCGTGAGCAGCGTGCCGCCGGGCTTCACCACTTCCATCGCCACGACTTCGTCGCCCTCGCGCAGCGTGATGCCGCGCACGCCGTAGGCCGTACGGCCCATCGGACGGACGTCGTCTTCGGGAAAGCGGATGGCCATGCCCTGACGGGTGCCGATGAAGATCTCGCTCTGGCCGTCCGAGAGCTGCACGGCGATGACGCCGTCGCCGTCGTCGATGCCCATCGCGATGATGCCGCCGGCGCGCGGGTTGGAGTAGGCCGACAGTTCGGTCTTCTTGATCGTGCCGTTGCGCGTGCCCATCACCACGTGGTGCTGGTCGTCGAACTCGCGCACCGCCACCATCGAGGCGATCTTCTCGCCCTCTTCCATCTGCACGAGATTGGCGATCGACTTGCCGCGGCCATCGGCGCCGACGTCCGGAATCTCGTGCACCTTCAGCCAGTAGGCCCGGCCGCGGTCGGTGAAGATCATCAGGAACGAGTGCGTGGAGGCGACAAAGAGGTGGTTGACCACGTCTTCCTCGCGGGTGCGCATGCCGATGCGGCCCTTGCCGCCGCGGCGCTGCTGGCGGTAGGTCGAGATCGGCGTGCGCTTGATGTAGCCGGTGTCGGTGACCGTGATCGCGACGTCTTCGTCGGCGATGAGGTCCTCGATGCTGAACTCGCTCTCGTCCTCGATGATGACGGTGCGGCGCGGGTCGCTGAACTTCGCCTGCGCGGCCCGCATCTCATCGACCACGATCTTGAGCAGCAGCGTCTGGCTGCCGAGGATGGTACGCAGGCGCTCGATGAGGCTGATGAGTTCGGCGAGTTCGTCGAGGATCTTCTGGCGTTCCAGGCCGGTGAGGCGCTGGAGCTGCATGTCGAGGATGGCCTGCGACTGAATGTCGGACAGGCCGAAGTTCGTCATCAGGCCGGTCTTGGCTTCCGCGGTGGACTTCGACGCGCGGATGAGTGTGATGACGGCGTCGATCTGGTCGAGCGCGATCCGCAGGCCTTCGAGGATGTGCGCGCGGGCCTCGGCCTTGCGCAGCT
Source organism: uncultured Acidobacteriota bacterium (assembly GCA_902826515.1). Classification (GTDB taxonomy): domain Bacteria; phylum Acidobacteriota; class Vicinamibacteria; order Vicinamibacterales; family UBA2999; genus CADEFD01. The sequence goes on along the minus strand of CADEFD010000045.1, from coordinate 21,759 downwards.
CGAACTCGATGCGCCGGCGCACGACGTCGCGGCGGAACTCGATGAAGTGCTCGAGCACTTCAAGCAGCGAGAGCACGCGGGGCCGCCCGGCCACGATGGCCAGCGTGATGATGCCGAAGGTCTGCTGGAGCTGGGTGTGCTTGTAGAGGTTGTTCAGCACCACCTCGCCCACTTCGCCGCGCTTCAGCTCGATCACGATCCGCATGCCGTCGCGGTCGGATTCGTCGCGGATGTCGGAGATACCTTCGAGCGACTTCTCGCGCACGAGGTCGGCGATGCGTTCGAGCAGCGTGCTCTTGTTGACCTGGTAGGGAATCTCGGTGATGACGATCTGCAGCCGATCGCCCTTCTTCATCGGCTCGATCTCGGCCTTGGCGCGCACCTGCACGCCGCCGCGTCCGCGGATGTAGGCCTCGTGAATGCCGCGCCGGCCCACGATCATGCCGCCGGTCGGGAAGTCCGGGCCGGGGATGAGGCGGATGAGCTCCTTGAGTTTCTGTTCGGCCGTGAGCTTCGGCGCATCGGCCGGCGCGAGCAGGGTGTTCTCGATGAGCCACACCGTGCCTTCGATCACCTCGCCGAGGTTGTGCGGCGGGATGTTCGTGGCCATGCCCACGGCGATGCCGGTGGAGCCGTTGACGAGCAGGTTCGGGTACACCGTCGGGAAGACGGTGGGTTCGGTCGTGGTCTCGTCGAAGTTCGGAACGTAGTCGACCGTGTCCTTGTCGAGGTCGTTCATCATCGCTTCGGCGAGCGCTTCGAGGCGCGCTTCCGTGTAGCGATACGCGGCCGGACGGTCGCCGTCCACCGATCCGAAGTTGCCCTGGCCATCCACCAGGGTCTTGCGCATGTTGAAGTCCTGCGCCAGACGCACCAGCGTGTCGTAGGCCGGAGCGTCGCCGTGCGGATGGTAGTTGCCGATGACTTCGCCGACGATCTTCGCGCACTTGCGGTAGGCGCGGTTGCTCGCAAGACCCATCTGCCGCATGGCGAAGAGGACGCGCCGGTGCGCGGGCTTCAGCCCGTCACGCACGTCGGGAAGCGCGCGCCCGATGATCACGCTCATGGCGTAATCCAGGTACGAGCGCTTCATCTCGTCTTCGATGTTGACGGGGATGCGCGATTCGTTGCTCATGCGGTTCGTGTTCTGGCGTGCCGGCGCAGCCGGCCCGAGCCCCGGGACCCGAGCCCCGGGACCCGCCTAGATATCCAGGTTCCTGACGTCGAGTGCGTTGTCTTCGATGAACTTGCGCCGCGGCTCGACCTGATCGCCCATCAGGGTCGTGAACATCTGGTCGGCTTCGGTGTGATCCTCGGCGCGCACCTGGAGCAGCGTGCGGGCATCGGGGTTCATCGTGGTGAGCCAGAGCGTCTCGGGGTTCATCTCGCCGAGGCCCTTGTAGCGGTTCACGGCGATGCCCTTGCGGCCGAGCGTGAGGAAGTGCTCCACGAAGGCGTCGAGCGAGGTCAGGGTGACCGGGCCGTCCTTCGACGGCCGCCCTGGCGCCACGGCCGGCGCGCTCATGGCGAGCTCGGCGAGTTCGGCGGCCGTCTTCGGGGTCTCGACCGGCTCGGCGTCGTCGTCGGCCGGTTCCTCGGGCTCCGGCTCGTCGACCTTGCCGGCGACGAGGCGCACTTCCACGCCGCCCTGGCGGAGGCCGCGGGCCAGCGCGCCGATTTCGCCGTACGACGAATCGAGCGCGCGATATTCGGCGGAGGCCACGAGCGCGCCGCCGAGGGTGTCGGTGCGCGAGTACCCGAAGGTGCGATCGTCCACGTGCAGCGCCCAGGCGTTGTGTTCGTCGTCGCGCACGCAGGTGACGGTGCGGCTGGGCGTGGTGAGCGCCTCGGCCATGGCGGTCAGTTCCGCTTCGCGCTCGAAGAACGACTGGTCCCGGGCGCCGTGATCGAGCAGCGACTCGACGATATCGGCGGCGTGGCCGCGCCGTTGCACCACGTGCAGCACGCGCTGGTAGCCGGCAATCGTGTGGAGGATCTTCTCGAGGGCCTGGCCGGTGAGTTCGCGGCCATCGGGCAGCTTGACGATGCGCGATTCCACCGAGCGGTGCACCAGGAAGTTCTCGAGCTCGCGCTCGTCCTTGATGTAGGTCTCGGCGCGTCCGCGTTTGGCGCGGAAGAGCGGCGGCTGCGCGATGTAGATGTGGCCGCGCTCGATGAGCATCGGCATCTGGCGGTAGAAGAACGTCAGCAGCAGCGTGCGGATGTGCGAGCCGTCCACGTCCGCGTCCGTCATGATGATGATGCGGTGGTAACGGAGCTTCTCGATGTCGAAGTCTTCGACGCCGATGCCGCAGCCGAGGGCCACGATGAGCGTCTTGATCTCGTCGGAGCTCAGCATGCGGTCGAGGCGGGCGCGTTCGACGTTCAGGATCTTGCCCTTGATGGGCAGGATGGCCTGGAAGCGGCGGTCGCGGCCCTGCTTGGCGGAGCCGCCGGCCGACTCACCTTCGACGATGTAGATCTCGCTCAACGCCGGATCGCGTTCCTGGCAGTCGGCCAGCTTGCCGGGGAGCGAGCCGCCTTCGAAGGCGCCCTTGCGGCGCACCAGGTCGCGGGCCTTGCGGGCGGCTTCGCGGGCGAGTGCCGCGTCGACCACCTTCATCACGACCTTCTTCGCGACAACGGGGTTCTCTTCGAGGAACTGGCTCAGCTTGTCGTTGACGATCGCTTCGACGATGCCCTTGACCTCGGTGTTGCCGAGCTTCGTCTTCGTCTGCCCCTCGAACTGCGGCCGCGGGATCTTCACCGAGATCACCGCCACCATGCCCTCGCGGATGTCGTCGCCGCTGATCGAGGCGTCTTTCAGATCCTTCGCGAGGTTGTTCTTCTGCGCGTACGAGTTGACCGTGCGGGTGAGCGCGGCGCGGAACCCCGAGAGGTGCGTGCCGCCTTCGTGGGTGTTGATGTTGTTCGCGAACGAAAATTCCTGCGGGTTGTAGCCGTCATTCCACTGCAGCGAGATCTCGGCGTCGATGCCGTCCCTCTCGCCGTGCATGTAGACGGGCTTCTCGTGCACCACACCCTTGTTCTTGTTGAGGTGCTCGACGAACGAGTTGATGCCGCCGTCGTAGTGGAAGCGGTGGGTCTTGCCGTCGCGGGCGTCGTCGAGCGTGATGACGATGCCGGCGTTCAGGAAGGCCAGCTCGCGCAGGCGCTGTGCCAGGATGTCGAAGCTGTACTCGGTCGTTTCGAAAATCTGGTCGTCGGGCTTGAAGGTGACCTTCGTGCCGCGCCGTTCGGTGGTGCCGGCGAGCAGGAGCCCGGTGACGGGCGTGCCGCGTTCGAAGGCCTGCTGGTGCACTTTGCCTTCACGCCAGATCTCGAGGTCGAGCCGGGCCGAGAGTGCGTTCACGACCGACACGCCGACGCCGTGCAGACCGCCCGACACCTTGTAGGCGTCGTTCTCGAACTTGCCGCCGGCGTGCAGCACGGTGAGCACCACTTCCGCCGCCGAGCGCCCGTCGGGCATCGGATCGGTGGGGATACCACGGCCGTTGTCGACGACCGTGATCGCGTTGTCGAGATGGATCGTGACGTTGACTTCGCTGCAGTAACCCGCCAGCGCTTCGTCGATCGAGTTGTCGACGATTTCGTAGACGAGGTGGTGCAGACCCGCGGGTCCGGTGGACCCGATGTACATCGCGGGTCGCTTGCGGACAGCCTCGAGACCTTCGAGCACCTTGATCTTGTCGGCGCCGTAGTCTCCGGAACCTTCGCCGTTCATGGCCGGGTGGAGGGGTTCCGGCGGCGTGGACGACGACTCGGGCGTGACGGTTGGGAAGTCGGACTGGGACATCTACCCTTCGTTTCGACGACGAGAATGCCTGGGCGCGTGGTCAGACGCGCATCGGCATGATGACGTAGGTGTAGCTGTAGCCTTCGGCCGCCACCGGCGACAACACGGCCTGGCTCACGTCGTCCTTCACGTCGAGGCCGACCACTTCCGCGTCGACGACGTTCAGGAAATCGAGGACGTACTGCGCGTTGAAGCAGATGGTCATGCCGGTGCCGCTGTAGTCGACGGTGAGCGGCTCGCGCGCCTCGCCGAACTCGGGGCTGCTGGTCGTGACGTCGACCTTGCCCTTGTCGATGATGAACTTGAGGGCCCGCGACCGTTCGTTCGAGAGGATGGCCACGCGCTTGACGGCGCTCGTGAGGCGATCGCGCTCGAACTCGATGTGTTTGTCGTTGCCCTTGGGGATGACCTTCTCGTAGGCCGGGAACTGGCCGTCGATCATGCGCGAGACGAGCAGGCGCGGGCCGATGCGGAAGAACATGTGGTTCTCGCCGCGCTCGTATTCGACGTCGCGATCGCTGTCGGCGAGCAGGCGTCCGAGTTCCGCGAGCGTCTTGCGCGGCAGAATCGCCTTGATCTCTTCGCCCTTCGGACCGGTGCGCGTCGCCGAGGCCAGCGCCAGGCGGTGACCGTCGGTCGCCACCATCGTCATGCTGTCGGTCTTCACGACGAAGAGCGCGCCGTTCAGGTAGTACCGCGTGTCTTCGCCGGTGATGGCGAACTGTGTCTTCGAGATGAGCTGACGCAGCGACGCCGAGGTGAGCGTGGTGGCGTTCGCCAGGTCCGATGTGGGCGGCGTGGGGAAGTCGCCCACCGGCATCGTCGGCATCTTCGACTCGAAGCGATCGGCCGACACGGTGACGTGGTTGCCGTCCTTCGAGGCGGCGAGCTTCACGTCGCCGTCGGGCAGCGACCGCACGATCTCGTAGAGCTTCTTCGCCGGGAGCGTGACGGCTCCCGGTTTCTCGACGGCGGCTTCACAGCTGCTCGACAGCGTCACCTCGATATCGGTGGCGAGCAGGCGGATGCTGTTTGTGCCGTCGGTTTCGATCAACACGTTCGCCAGGATGGGAATCGTGTTCTTGCGCTCGACGATCTGCTGGAAGAACTGCAGCTCACGCACAAGGTCGGCCTTCCGGGCGACGAGTTCCATGTTTGCGATGACCTCGAGAGAGGGGCCTGTGGCCGAACGATCTCTATCTGGAACTAGAGAGGTAATGAGTAGATGAAAAGTATACAGGAATGTGCGTGGAAAACCAAATATTCCGAGGCGCTAACGTCTTTTGAATCAGGTGGTTAGCCTGTTGAATTTTCTGCGGATCCAGGACCGGTCCCAGGGTGGGTTACGGCCGCCGGAGCAGGCGCCCACAGACGTCCACAACGCGTCCACGGGGTGTGCTGTGGAAAAGCCGCGGACCGGGCCTCGAGCAGGAGGAATTGCTCAGCGAAACGCTTCGAGGAAGCCGGTCATCAGGCTGTTGAAATCTCCGTCTTTCTTGCGGAGGTCCTCGACCTTGTTGATCGAGTGGATGACCGTCGAGTGGTGCTTCCCGCCGAAGTGTTTGCCGATTTCGGGCAGCGACGCGTGCGTCAGTTTCTTGCACAGATACATCGCGACCTGGCGCGGCATCGCCACCGACTTGGCGTTGTTGCGCGACTTGAGATCGGTAACTTTGAGCTGGTAGTAGTCGGCGACGTACTTCTGGATTTGCTCGAGCGACACCGCGCGATCGTCGTGGTCGATGACGTTGCGGAGCACTTCCTGGGCCAGTTCGACGGAGATGGTGCGGCCGGTGAGTGACGCGTAGGCGAGCAGTCGGATCAGCGAACCTTCGAGCTCCCGGATGTTCGACTTGATGCGCGAAGCGATGTACATCGCGACGTTGTCGGGCAGTGGAATGGCTTCCGTATCCGCCTTTTTACGGAGGATCGCCACCTTCGTCTCGAGGTTCGGCGGCTGCACGTCGGCGATGAGGCCCCATTCGAAGCGCGACCGCAGACGTTCCTCGAGGCGGGGGATTTCGTGCGGTGGCCGATCGCTGCTGAGGATGATCTGCTTCTGCGCGTCGTAGAGCGCGTTGAAGGTGTGGAAGAACTCGTTCTGCGTGCCTTCCTTGCCGGCGACGAACTGGATGTCGTCCACGAGCAGCACGTCCACCGAGCGGTAGCGTTCGCGGAACTCGAGGATGCGGTCGTACCGCACGGCGTTGATCATCTCGTTCATGAACCGCTCGGACGAGATGTAGGTCAGGCGGAGGCCGGCGCCGTGCTGCACGACGTACTGCCCGATGGCGTGCATCAGGTGCGTCTTGCCGAGTCCCACGCCGCCGTAGATGAAGAGCGGGTTGTAAGAGAGCGACGGGGCCTCGGCCACCGCGCGGCAGGCCGCGTGCGCAAACTGGTTCGACGGGCCGACGATGAACGTATCGAAGGTGTAACGCGGATTGAGGCCCTGGGCGACGCCCGTGGGGGCGTCCGAGATGGTGGCCTCGATATGCGGCTGCACCGGTGCTTCCGGCACCGGCGTGTCGGCGTCGGAGGACTGGAAGGCCAGCACCGCGTCGGGCCGGCCGACTTCCTGGAGGGCCTCTTCCAGCACGACCGCGTAGTGCTTGGTGAGCCAGTCCTTGAACAGCGGGTTCGGCACCCGGACGGTCAGGGTGACGCCGTCGTCGGCCACGAAGCCAGTGGGCTTGAACCAGGTGAAGTAGCTGTGTCTATTGACTTTAGCTTCAACCTTGGCCAGCACCTGGTCCCAGACATTCACAGACATACGGCAGGATTCTGGGCAGGACAGGGCACGGCAGCCATTTTCCACAGGGTTTTCCACACGCTGTGGAAAACCGGGGATTCCGGGGGTCTGGACATTGCGCCGGGGATGGGTCCGCGTGAGGTCTGACCGGGCGGAAACTGTAACACAGCCCCGCGACCGTCCTGAGGGGCGAAATGAACAAAATCTCTCGGTAAATCCGCTGTTTTGAAGGCACACCACTACCTGTGGTGCGTTGACAGGGCCACGGTGAACCGTCTAAACTTCGTGGTTTCGGATAGAGATAACTGAATGGCCAAAGGGAAGCGTACGTTCCAACCCAACACCCGGCGCCGTGCGAAGACCCATGGCTTCCGCGTCCGCATGGAAACCAAGAACGGCCGGCTGGTGCTCAAGCGCCGTCGCGCCAAGGGCCGCAAGCGGCTCACCGTTTCCGACGAAGCCTGATCGATCGGGGCCCGGTCATGCCCGCCTCGTTCCCCCGAGCCGCACGCATTCGTCGTCGCGGTGAGTTCACCGGGGTGTTCGACGGCGGCGTGAAGCGTCATGGGCGCCTGATGTCCGTCTTCGTGCTGCCGATGCCGGCCGGGCGCGCGCGCCTCGGCATTGCCGCGAGCAAGAAGATTGGCGGAGCAGTGGAACGCAATCTGGCGAAGCGCCGGATGCGCGAGGTGTTTCGTGCCGCCGGCCTGCCGGCGCCGCTCGACATCGTCGTCATCCCGCGGCGTGACCTGCTGACCGCGCCGTTCGAAAGCGTGCGGCAGGAATTCGCGACCCTCGTGGACGTGGCAGCTCGTCATGGCAGACGCCCCCAGCCTTCCGCTGACCAGCCGCGCGCTCCTCGCCGCGATCGCCGGGTATAAGTACTTCATATCTCCTTGGTTCTCAGGCACTTGTCGATACGTTCCGGGGTGTGCCGACTATATGGCCGAGGCGGTCGTGCGCCACGGCCCGGTACGTGGCGCCTGGATGGGCGTGAAACGGCTGGCGCGGTGTCATCCCTTCGGGGGCTCCGGGCACGACCCGGTGCCCCATCGGTAGCAGCGATTCATGGAACGTAGAGTTCTTCTCGCCATCAGCCTGTCGTTTCTGGTGCTCTTCGCGTACCAGAGCTTCTTCCCGCCGCCGGATCCCGCGCCCGGTTCCACGCCCGCCACCTCGGCGCCGGCTCAGGCCGGCCAGCCCGCCGCCAGTCCGTCGGCCCCCGCCGGCACGCCGGCCAGCCAGGTGGCCTCGGCGCCTGTTGCCGCGCCGCTGCGTGCAGACACCGAGGAACGCGAGTACGTCGTGGAGACCACGAGCGTCCGCGCTGTCTTCACGAACCGCGGCGCCCGCCTGAAGCACTGGGAGCTGAAGCAGTATCGGGAGCTGAGCGGCGCTCCGGTGGATCTCGTGCCGGCGGAAACGGGCGGCCAGCCGCTGCCGTTCTCGCTGCTGCTCGATGCCGCCACCGACACGGCCGCCGCGAACGGCGCGCTCTACGTGGTCGAGAACAACGCGCCGGCGCGCATCGACGCCAGCTCGTCGCCGGCCGCCATCACCTTCGCTTACGAAGGCGCCGACGGCCTCGCCGTGCGCAAGCGGTTCACGCTGCAGCCGGCTGGTTTCGAGGTGTCGTTCCTGGCCGACGTGAAACGCGGCGGCACCGTGCTGAACCCGCGGATCGTCTGGGGCCCCGGCCTCGGCGAGGAGATCGCGCGCACGGCCGGCTCGGGCGGGTTCTTCTCCGGCAACTACGTCTATCCCGCTGCCGGGTTCGTGCACCTGAACGGCTCGGTCGAGCGGTTTGCCGGCGCCAAGGCCTCGTCGGCCGGCGTGCAGCAGGGGGCGTTCCGCTACGCGGGCGTGACCGACCACTACTTCGTGGCCTCCACGCTCGAGGCGCCCGGAAATCAGCGCGTCGAGTTCGCACATCTGCCGTACACGCCAGCTGGCGAAGGGCAGGTCGCGCGGCAGTTCGTGTCGTTCACGATCGGCTTCGATCAGGCGCCCGGCGACGTGCGCTTCTTCGTGGGGCCGAAGCAGTTCGACGCGCTGAGCGCGGTGAGCCCCGAGTTCACGAAGGTCATCGACTTCGGCATGTTCGCGTTCCTCGCCGTGCCGCTGCGCGGCGCGCTCGAGTGGGTGCACGGGTTCGTCGGCAACTACGGCTGGTCGATCATCGTCCTCACGCTCCTCATCAACCTCGTGATGGCGCCGCTCCGTCACAAGAGCGTGGTGTCGATGCGGAAGATGCAGGAGCTGCAGCCGCAGCTCAAGGCCATTCAGGATCGCTACTCGCACCTGAAGATGACCGACCCGGCGCGCGGCAAGATGAACGAAGAGGTGATGGCGCTCTACAAGTCGAAGGGCGCCAACCCGGCCAGCGGCTGCCTGCCGATGCTGCTCACGCTGCCCGTGCTCTTTGCGTTCTACTCGCTGCTGTCGCAGGCCATCGAGATGCGCGGCGCGCCGTTCGCCGGCTGGATCACCGACCTCTCCCAGCGCGACCCGTACTACATCACCCCGCTCCTCATGGGCGCGACGATGTTCTGGCAGCAGCGCCTGCAGCCCGGCACCGGCGACCCGGTGCAGCAGAAGGTGCTGATGTTCATGCCCGTGATGTTCACGGCGATGTTCCTCCCGGCCCCGAGCGGCCTCGTGGTTTACTGGTTCGTCAGCAACCTCTGGGCGATCGGTCAGCAGTACTTCACCAACTGGATGATCGGCCCGCCGAAGGCCGTTGCAGGAGTCAAGCGATGAGTGCGACCGACCCAATCGTGGAATTCGTGCAGGACGTGGTCGATGCCATGGGCCTCGATCTCACCGCGGCGGTCGAGGAAGAGACCGACGGCATCCGCATCAACCTGAGCGGCGATGACGGCTCGGTGCTCACGCGCCGCCAGGGCGAGGCGCTCCAGGCGCTGCAGCAGATCGTCGGCGCCGCGTTCCGGGCCGATCGCAGCGACGAACGCCGGCTGGTGGTGGACTGCAACGGCTACCGCCGCGACAAGGACACCGAGCTGCACCAGATGGCGATCTTCCTGGCGGGCAAGGCGAAGGACACCGGGCTGGCCCAGGAGATGGGGCCGCTCAACCCGTACGAACGTCGCATCGTGCACATGGCGGTGGCCGACATCGAGTCGGTGGGCACCGAGAGCATCGGCGACTCGTTCGAGAAGACCGTCATCATCTCGGTCACGAAGTAGGCGCGGGACCAGAGGTCCCGCGGGAGGCGCGAGGCCGGCCGTGTTCTCGACCGACGACACGATCGTGGCCGTGGCAACCGCGGCCGGGCACGCCGGCGTCGGCCTGGTGCGCGTGAGCGGCCCGGCGGCCGCATCGGTGGGCTTCGGGCTCACCGCGCGGACCACGGCATGGCCGCCGCGGCATGCCGTGCGCGTCTCGGTCGCCACCGTGGACCTCACGGCCGACGCGCTCGCCACCTTCTTCCCAGGTCCGGCCTCGTACACCGGCGAGGACGTCCTCGAGGTGTCGGCGCACGGCAGCCCCGTGATTCTCGCCGCGATTGTGCGGCGGTCCATCGAGCTCGGCGCGCGTCCGGCCAGGCCCGGTGAGTTCACGCTGCGCGCGTTCATCCGAGGAAAACTCGATCTCGTGCAGGCCGAGGCGGTGCGCGACCTCGTCGCGGCCGTGTCGCCCGCGCAGGTGCGCGCGGCGGCGGCGCAGCTCGAGGGTTCGCTCTCGGCCGCGCTCGTGCAGCAGGTGGACAGCCTGCGGCGGCTCGAGACGCTGCTCGAAGCGTCGATGGACTTTCCCGACGAAGGCTACCGTTTCATCGAGCCGCCCGAGGTGCACGCCGCGCTCGCGGCCGTGGCTCAGGGCATGGCCTGCCTCGTGGCCACGGGAGGCCGCGGACAACTCGTGCGCGACGGCGCGCGCGTGGTCATCGCCGGGGTGCCGAACGTGGGCAAGTCGAGCGTGTTCAACGCGCTCGTTGGCGCCGACCGCGCCATCGTCACGCCGATTGCCGGCACGACGCGCGACCTCGTGAGCGAGCGGCTCGTCATCGACGGCGCGCTCGTGGTGCTGACCGACACGGCGGGCCTGCGCGACGGCGCCGACGTGGTGGAAGCCGAAGGAGTGCGCCGCGCGTCAGCGGCGGTGGACACCGCGAACGTCGTGGTCGTGGTGCTCGATGGATCGCGCGTGATGAGCGACGCGGAGCGCGCGCTGCTTGCGAGTGTGGCGGACCGTGCGCATGTCGTCGTGCGGAACAAAGCGGATCTGGCGTGTGCGTGGATCGACGGGACCGACGCGCTGCCGGTCAGCGCGCGCAGCGGACAGGGGGTGCCGGCGCTCGCGGCGGCGATTGCCCGCGCGGTGTCGGGGCTGGGTGGGGGCGACGCGGAGTCGGTGCTCGTGACGAATGAGCGGCATCGCGTGCTGCTGGCGCGCGCGCTCGACCACGTGCGCCATGCGGCCGAGGGGATGGCGACGTCGGGACATCAGTTGCCGGAAGAGTTCGTGGTGGCCGACATCCGTGCGGCGTTACTGGCGCTGGAAGAGGTCACCGGCCGCCGGACGGCCGACGCGTTGCTCGACGAGATATTTGCTGGATTCTGCATCGGTAAGTAGGTATGCATAAGTTTTTGGTATGTATGTGATCTGATGCCGGCAGCGGATTTCGACGTCATCGTGGTGGGAGCCGGACACGCCGGCTGCGAAGCGGCCTGGGCCGCCGCGGCCCTCGGCTGCTCGGTGGGCCTCTGTACGCTCTCGACCACCACGATCGGCACGATGCCGTGTAATCCGGCGGTAGGCGGCACCGCGAAAGGGCAGCTCGTCCGTGAAATCGACGCGCTTGGCGGTCTGATGGGACGGGCCATTGACGCCACCGGCATACAGTTCAAGGTGCTGAACCAGAGCCGCGGTCCGGCCGTCTGGGCGCCGAGAGCACAAGCCGACAAACAGCGCTACGCGAAGTGGATGGCGCAGGCACTCGCCACCACGCCAGGCATCACCATCGTTGAAGGCCAGGTGGCACGGCTGGCGCTGCAGGGCGGCACGGTCACCGGCGTGTCTCTCGTGGACGGTCGCGCCTTCAGCGGGCGCTCCGTTGTGGTGACGACCGGGACGTTCCTGAACGGCGTGATTCACGTGGGAGACGATCGCCGTCCGGCAGGTCGCGTCGGGGAGCCGCCCTCCGTGCATCTCGGGGAGCATCTCCGGGCGCTCGACTTCACCGTGGGCCGGCTCAAGACCGGCACGCCGCCCCGATTGTCGCGGGCGTCGATCGATTTCGTGGGGGCTGTGAGCGCCGGAGTGTTCCACGTGGAACATGGCGACGAACCCGCCGTGCCGTTGTCGTTCCTGACGCCTGAGGCTCCTCGGAACGCCGTGGTCTGCTGGAAGCTCCACTCCACGAGCGGCAGCCACGCGGCTGTTCGGCGGCACATCGCCCGTTCGCCGCTCTACAACGGCCAGATTCAGGGCATCGGTCCCCGCTACTGCCCGTCGTTCGAAGACAAGGTCATGCGGTTCCCGGACCGCGACAGACACCTCATCCATCTGGAGCCCGAAGGGCTCGATGTGGACGAGATCTACGTCAACGGGATGTCGATGAGCTTGCCGGAGGATGTCCAGCGGGAGATCGTCGCCGGTCTGCCTGGGCTGGAGACCGCCCGTTTCCTCCGGCCCGGCTACGCCGTCGAATACGACTTCGTACAGCCTACGGAGCTCCGCCACTCCCTCGAAACGCGCCGGATCCGCGGATTGTTCCTGGCCGGCCAGATCAACGGCACCTCCGGGTACGAGGAAGCGGCCGGTCAAGGGCTGCTCGCCGGCGCGAATGCCGCCCTGGCGGTCAAGGAGCAGGCACCCTTCGTGGTGGGACGGCACGAGGGCTATCTGGGCGTGATGGTGGACGACCTCGTGACCCGCGGCTGCCTCGAGCCGTATCGGCTCTTCACGTCGCGGGCCGAGCACCGGCTCCACCTGCGCGCCGACAACGCCGATCTACGCCTCACCGAGCGCGGCCGCGTCCTTGGCCTCGTGGACGACGCCCGCTGGGACGCGTTCGAGGCCCGTCGTGCGCGCCTCGAGGCCAACCGCCGGACGCTTCGGAGCACGTCTGTCACGGCGCCGTCAGGGGCCAAAGTGACGGCAGAGGACGCGCTCAAGTGGCAGGAAGTCACGGCAACCCGCCTCGTCGAGGCCGGAATCCCGCTCGAACACGCCTCGGCCGGCGGATTCGACCTGGCCACACTGCAGACGGAGATCAAATACGGCGGGTATCTGCGACGTCAGGACGCCGAGATGCGCCGGGCGCTTCATGCCGAGTTCCAGCGGATTCCCGACGACTTCGTTTACCGTGGCCTTCCCGGCCTCTCCGCGGAGCTGGTGCAGCGGCTCGAGGAGGTGCGTCCGTCCTCCCTTGGCCAGGCCAGCCGGATCCCGGGGATGACGCCGGCGGCCACCGTCCTGCTGAATGCCGTGCTTTCGCGGAAAATCGATGGAATAGACGGGGTAACATCGGGCGCGTGAGCGCCAGACGGCTGCGCGAGCGGATCGCCCGACGGGCAAAGAACGTGGGACTGGACGTGGCGGCGCCGCTGCTCGACGGCCTCGAGGCGTACTTCCTCGAGCTCGCCCGCTGGAACCGCAAGATCAACCTCACGGCATTCCAGATCGACGACGACGGCAGTGACGAGGCGGTCGATCGGCTGCTCATCGAACCGGTGATGGCCGCGCGCTACATCCCGGCCAACGCGAAGTCACTCATGGACATCGGCTCCGGCGGCGGCTCGCCGGCCGTGCCGATGAAGCTGGCGCGCCCGGATCTGGCACTCACCATGGTCGAAGTGAAGGTCCGCAAGTCTGTCTTCCTGCGTCAAGTGTCACGGTTGCTGCAGCTCACGAAGACCGAGGTCGAGAACACCCGGTTCGAAGAGCTCCTCGCCCGGCCGACGCTCCACGAGAACCTCGACGTCGTCTCGATCCGCGCCGTGCGCATCGATACATCCACGCTGATGGGGATCCAGGCTTTCCTCAAGCCTGGCGGTCACCTGCTGAACTTCGCTGCCGGTTCCGATCCCGCAGAGCCACCACCGCCCCTTCGCCTGCGTGCGGTGCATACGCTGATTCCCGAAAATCAGAGCCGTCTTGTCGTGATCCAGAAGCAGCGCATCGGCGGACGTTCCACGTGAAACATCTCGACTCCTGACCGTCGGCGACACGAGCCCGCCATTCATCCTTGACCCGGCAATCAGCGCACGGTACGCTAACCACCCACTCAACGAAAGAATTTTTGGTCACATGCCACAAACTAGCCGTGTCATCGCCGTCACGAACCAGAAAGGCGGCGTCGGCAAAACCACCACGGCCATCAATCTCGCCGCCGGGCTCGCGCTGAGCGGGCATGCGACGTTGCTCGTGGATCTCGATCCGCAGGGCAATACGACGAGCGGCCTGGGCCTCAAGCAACGCGCCACCGAAACGCGCACGGTGTACCACGCGCTCACGACCGACCCGATGGGCGCGCCCGGGCAGTACGTGATGCTCACGAGCGTCGACCGTCTGGCGCTCGTGCCGGCCACGCGCGATCTCACCGGCGCGGAAATCGAGCTCATCTCGATGCCCGATCGGGAACGCCGGCTGAAGGATCTCGTGGACGGCCTGCGCGATCGGTTCGAGTACATCGTGATCGACTGCCCGCCCTCGCTTGGCCTGCTCACGCTGAACGGCCTCGTCGCCGCCGACAGCGTGCTCATCCCGCTGCACTGCGAGTTCTTCGCGCTCGAAGGCCTGGCCGATCTCGTCGGCACGATGCGTCGCGTGCGCGGCGCCTACAACCCGACCCTCGACATCGAGGGAGTGCTGCTCACGATGTACGACGAGCGCACGAACCTCGGCCAGCAGGTGGCGCGCGACGTGCGCGACTTCTTCAAGGACAAGGTCTTCACCACCGTGATTCCGCGCAACGTGCGTCTCGGCGAAGCGCCGAGTCACGGCGTGCCCGGCGTGGTCTACGACGCGCGGTCGCGCGGCGCGGAAGCCTATCTCGCGCTGGCGCGCGAAGTGATTGAACGCACGACGCGGCCCACGGCCGCCTGATCGCCATTCCGGAGCCCGTCATGGAAAAACGACCTGCCCTCGGCAAAGGCCTGAGCGCGCTCATCCCCGATCTGCCGGCGGCAGGCCCGGCGCGCTCGCCCGTGGAACTCGACGTGGACTGGCTCGAGCCGAGCGAGTTCCAGCCGCGCCTGCACATGGACGAAGCGGCGCTCGAGGAGCTCGCGAAGTCCATCGGCGCCAACGGCATCATCCAGCCGGTCGTCGTGCGCAAGGTCGGCGCCGAGAAGTATCAGATCATCGCCGGCGAGCGGCGCTGGCGGGCGGCGCAGCGCGCCGGTCTGCTCAAGGTCCCGGTCGTCGTCAAGGACACGACCGGCACGACGCGTGCGCAGATTCTCGAATGGGCGCTCATCGAGAACGTCCAGCGCGAGAACCTGAATCCGATCGAAGAAGCCACGGCCTATCAGCGGCTCACGCAGGAGTTCAACCTGTCGCAGGAGGACATCGCGGCGCGTGTGGGCAAGGACCGGTCGAGCGTCGCCAACACGATCCGCCTGCTGCGCCTGCCCGCCGAAGTCCGCAACGACGTCGCCAGCAAGACGCTGTCGATGGGGCATGCACGCGCGCTGCTGGCCCTGCCCGCTGAGGCCGATCAGCGCCGTATCGCGCGCGACGTGATCGCGCGCGGCCTCTCGGTACGCGAAACCGAGTCGCTCGTGAAGCGCGCGGTGGAGCCCGGCGCGAAGACCGCGCCCGCGGCGCCGAAGCCGAAGGACGTGCATACGCGCGCCGCCGAAGAAGCGATGCATCGCGCCATCGGCGCACCGGTCGAGATCATGCGCAAGGGCCGCGGCGGCCAGGTCGTCATCAAGTTCTCGTCCGAAGACGATCTGCAGCGGCTCTACGACTACCTGACGAACACCGAACGCTGACACCGGGCTATCACCATGCCGCGTTCCGCCATCCGCGCGCCTCGCTGGACCTGGCCGGCCCTGTTCCTGCTCGCCCTCACCGCGGCGCCGTCCACGCAGGATCGGCCGGCGGGAGAGTGGCCCGCCTACGGCGGCGATCTCGCGAGCCGCAAGTACTCGCCGCTCTCGCAGATCACCGGCGAGAACGTCGGCACGCTGCGCGTCGCCTGGCGCGCGCCGTCGCCCGATGGACAGTTGAGCATCGTCACGCCCGCTGGCGGCACGTGGAGCGGACCGCCGGCGGCCGTCTTCGCCGAGTTGCAGCGGCGCGATCCCCGACGCTGGCGCGACAACGACCCGCCGAACCTCAACAACTACAAGGCCACGCCGCTCATGGTGGATGGCCTGCTATTCGTGAACACGCCCACATCGGTTGGCGCGGCCTACGACGCCGCCTCCGGGCGGTTGCGCTGGACTTACGATCCGAAGAGCTACGAAGCCGGCACCACCACGATGAGCCTGCGCTGGAATCAGCGCGGTGTCGCCTACTGGCGCGACGGTGACGAGGCGCGCGTGCTCTGGGGCACCGGCGACGGCTACCTCGTGGCGGTCGATGCGAAGACCGGCCAGCCCGTGCCGGGCTTCGGCGACGGCGGCCGCGTGGATCTCATGCAGGGGTTGCCGCGCGCCACCCGCGGCGCCCGCGACTACCTGAACGCGCTCACCTATTCCGTGCAGTCGCCGCCGATCGTCGTCGGCGATGTCGTGGTGACGCCGGCGTCGATCTCGTCACTCGTGAAAGACAAGGAACAGATCCCCGGGTGGATTCGCGGCCACGACGTGCGCACCGGCAGACTGCTGTGGACGTTCCACACGGTGCCGCAGCCCGGCGAACCAGGCCACGAGAGCTGGATCGGCGACTCGTGGCGTGATGCCGGCAAGGTCACGGTGTGGACGGCGATGAGCGCCGACGCCGAGCTCGGGTATCTCTACGTGCCCACGAACACGACCGCGCCGGACTTCTACGGCGGCCATCGCCCCGGTGACAACCTCTACGCCGAGAGCCTCCTCTGTCTCGACGTGAAGACCGGCCGGCGTGTGTGGAGTTTCCAGACCGTCCACCACGGCCTCTGGGACTACGACAACCCCGCGGCGCCGAACCTCCTCGACATCACCGTGGACGGCCGCCGCATCAAGGCCGTGGCGCAGGTGACGAAGCAGGGCTTCGTCTACACGTTCGATCGCGTGACGGGCGAGCCCGTGTGGCCGATCGTCGAACGCCCCGTGCCGGCCTCCGACGTGCCAGGTGAACGCGCGTCGACCACGCAGCCGTTCCCGACGAAGCCGGCGCCCTTCGAATATCAGGGCGTCACCGCGGACGACCTTGCGGATTTCACGCCGGCGATCCGCGAGCAGGCCGTGGCCGCGATCCGGAACTTCCGCACCGGCCCGCTCTTCACGCCGCCGTCGCTCGTCGGCACGATCGTGCGGCCGGGGTCGGTGGGCGGTGCGAACTGGGGCGGCGCCGCCGTGGACCCCGAGACCGGCATGCTCTACGTGCCGTCGCGCAACGGCTTCAGCGTGAGCACGCTGGCCGCACCGGATCCGAAACTCCAGAGCAACCTCCAGTTCATGCAGACGCCGGGACGCAACCCGCGCATGCCGGGCGGCCTGCCGCTTCTGAAGCCGCCCTACTCGCGGATGACCGCCATCGACATGCACACCGGCACGCACCGCTGGATGGTGCCCGCGGGCCGCGGCGAACGCATTCGCGCGCTGCCGGCTCTGGCGGGCCTCGATCTGCCGGCCCTTGGCGGCGACAGCACGTTCAGCGGTCCGCTGCTCACGAAAACCGCGCTCTTCTACGCGCTCACGACCGGCGGCACGAAAGGCGGCCCGCGTCTCGTGGCGTGGGACAAAACGAGTGGCAGGGAACTCGGCTCCGCCGATTTGCCCGGGACCGCCATCGGCACGCCGATGACCTATCAGGTGAACGGCCGCCAGTACATCGCCCTCACCGTGCTCGGCCCCACCCGCGACGCCGTGCCTGAGCTGGTCGCACTCGCGTTGCCGTAGCCATCCCGAGTCCCGGGCACCGAGACCCGGTATGATCAGCGCATGTCCCACGAGCAGAAGCGCCTCACCGAAATGGTGAGCTGCGCTGGTTGAGCGAGCAAACTCGCCGCAGGCGAGCTCGCTCACGTGTTGAGCGACATACCTCCACAGACTGACCCCCGTGTCCTGGTCGACTTCAGGACGGCGGACGATGCCGGTGTGTTTGCGTGGGAGGCGGGGCCGGCGCTCGTGCAGACGGTCGACTTCTTCACGCCCATCGTCGATGACCCCTATCTCTATGGACAGATTGCCGCGGCCAACTCGCTGAGCGACGTCTACGCGATGGGCGGGCGTCCACTGACCGCGCTCGCCATCGCCGCCTTCCCGGAAGTGGGCCTCGATACCGACACGATCCGCCAGATTTTCAAGGGCGGCGTGGACGTGCTCCGCGAGGCCGGCGTCGCCCTCCTTGGCGGGCACACGGTGCGCGACCGCGAGATCAAGTTCGGCTACGCCGTCACCGGCGCCGTCGATCCGGCGCGGATGTGGACCAACGCCGGCGCCAGGCCCGGCGACGTGCTGTTCCTCACGAAGCCCATCGGCACCGGAATCGTGGGCACGGCGATCAAGTTCGGCCGCGCGCCAGAGGCGCTCGTCGCACAGGCCGTGGCGTCGATGCGCACCCTGAACAAGGCGGCGGCGGAGGCGATGGCCGGCCTGCCCGTGCACGGATGCACGGACATCACCGGGTTCGGCCTCATCGGACACGCCACCGAGATGGCGCAGGCCAGCGGCGTCACTCTGGAACTCGATGCCGCCGCGATCCCGGTCTTCGCGGGCATCGAGGCACTGGTCGCGGCCAACCGGTCCGGCGGCTTGTCGAGTAATCGCGCCCACTTCGCCGACCGGGCACAACTGGCGAGCCCGGAGGCCGAGGCCCTTGGCGACCTCCTGTTCGACCCGCAGACATCCGGGGGGCTGCTCGTGGCCATCGGCGCCGGCGAGGCCGATGCCGCGGCGGCGCGCTTTGCCGCCGCCGCCGTGCCCGCCGTCCGGATCGGCCGGGCCAGCAGCCCGTCGGCGGTGGCCCTGGTTATTAGGTGATTAGCCAGAAATCCACGAACCTCGAGGCAGGTCGCGCCGTCCCTTCCCGCCACGCCTTGTGGCGAGGGCTGCAGGGATGGTATAAAAGAGCGTTTTGGCCCGCCATACCGTGCGGCGCCATCGGAGGCTTCATCCAGTGATTCCGGACCTGTCGGTCCTTTGGGTCATCGCACTTTTGATGCTCTGCGTGTTCGTGCTGAACACGTTGATCTTCAAGCCCATCCTCCATGTCATCGAGTCGCGCTCCGGCGCCGTGCGCGACGCGCGCGAGCTGGCGGCGTCGGCCGCGCAGAAGGCCGCGCAGGCGACCGAGCAGTTCGACCGCACGCTCGGTGCCGCCCGCGCCGAGGTCTACAAGCAGATGGACGACGCGCGGCGCACCGCGCTCGACAAACGCGCCGCCATCATGGCCGACACCAAGCGCGAGGCCGATGCCGCGCTTTCAGACGCCACGTCACGCCTGGGCTCCCAGGCATCAGCCGCCCGCGCGGCGCTCGAAAGCGAGGCCAATCACCTTGCCGGCGAGATCGTCAACCGGGTACTGGGCCGTACGGCGTAACCGCATCATGACCGTTGCCGCCAATCGCTCCATCGCGTCCGCCCCCCGGGCTTGTGAATTAAGGCGCAAGCTCTCGGTGCAGATCTTCGCCGCCGTCGCGCTGACGGCGCTGCTCTGCACGCGCGGCCTCGCCGCGCAGGCACCCGAGACGCACGCGCCGCCGGCCGCGGCCGGGCAGCATGAGCCCGCCGCCGCGGGGCACGAACCGGCTGCCGGCGAACACGCCGCCGACGCCGAACACGGTGGCCTCTCCGGCCTGCTGTGGCCGACCGCCAACTTCATCGTGCTCGTGGTGCTGCTCAACAAGTTCCTCCGCGCACCGATTGCCGAGTACCTCGCCGCCCGCTCCTCGCAGATTCGCAAGGATCTCGTGGACGCCGCGGAGCTCAACAAGTCCGCCACCGCGCAGCTCGCCGATGTCGAGCGCAAGCTGCAGGCGCTTCCCGGCGAGCTCGACGCGCTGCGCACGCGCGGCGCCCAGGAAATCGTGGCCGAGGAAGAACGCATCGCCAGCGCCGCCGCTGCCGACCGCGCCCGCCTGCTCACGCAGACGAAGCGCGAAATCGAGGTGCGCCTCCAGGCCGCGCAGCGCGAGCTGAGCGATCACGCCGCGACGCTCGCCCTGCGGCTCGCCGAACAGAAGCTGGCGACCGAGATGACGGCCGCGGATCACGCGCGCCTCGTCGATCGCTACGTCGCCCAGGTGAAGGAGCGCTAGGCCGATGTCGACCCGCACCTCCGCCACCCGCTACGCCAAGGCGCTGCTCGACGTCACCCCGAGTGACGACGACGCCGCCAAGGTCGAACGCGACCTCGCGGTCTTCGCCGATCTGCTGCAGTCGAACGGCGAGCTGCGCCAGGCGCTGCTGTCGCCGTCGGTGCCGGCCAGCGCCCGTCGCAACGTCGCGGCGGCTGTCGCCGAACGCATCGGCATGGCGCCCACCGGTGTGCGCCTGATGCAGCTGCTGGCCGATCGGGATCGCCTCGGCATGACCGGCGAACTGCTCGCGGTGTTCCGCGAGCGCCTGCTCGATCGCCGCAAGGTCGTGCGCGCCGAACTCCGTTCGGCCGTGGCGCTGGCTCCCGAGGCCATCGGAGCGATCGAGTCGCGGCTCGGCGCCGTGACCGGGAAGAACGTCGCCGTCGACGCCGTCGTCGATCCGGCACTCATCGGCGGGGTGCTCGCGAAGGTGGGCGGCACCGTCTATGACGGCACCGTCAAGTCGCAGCTCGAGAAGCTGCGCAAGCAACTAGTAGCAGCGGGATAACCCGAGTCCCGGGCCCCGAGCCCCGACGAGAATCAGTATGGACATCAGAGCTGACGAAATCTCCAAGATCATCCGCGACCAGATCGGCGGCTTCGCCGCCGACGTCGACGTCGCGGAAGTGGGCACGGTCATCTCCCTCGCCGACGGCGTGGCCCGCGTGCACGGCTGCGAACGCGCCATGGCCGGCGAGATGCTCGAGTTCCCCCACGGGGTCTTCGGCATCGCGCTGAACCTCGAGGAAGACAGCGTCGGCGCCGTGCTCCTCGGCGACTTCCTGAAGATCAAGGAAGGCGACCCGGTCAAGCGCACCGGCCGCATCATCTCGGTGCCGGTGGGCGAAGAGATGCTCGGCCGCGTCGTCAACGCGCTCGGCCAGCCGATCGACGGCAAGGGCCCGATCCTCACCAAGAAGTTCGCGCCGATTGAAACGCTGGCGCCGGGCGTCGTCGATCGTCAGTCGGTGCGCGAGCCGATGCAGACCGGCCTCAAGGCCATCGACGGCATGGTGCCGATCGGCCGCGGTCAGCGCGAGCTCATCATCGGCGACCGCCAGACCGGCAAGACCGCCGTGGCCATCGACGCCATCCTGAACCAGAAGGACACCGGCGTCATCTGCATCTACAACGCCATCGGCCAGAAGCAGTCGACGATCGCCCAGGTCGTGCGCACGCTCGAAGAAGCCGACGCGCTGCGCTACTGCATCATCGTGGCCGCCGCGGCCGCCGACCCGGCGCCGATGCTCTACATCAGCCCTTACTCGGCCACCGCGATGGGCGAGTACTTCCGCGACAACGGCAAGCACGCGCTGCTCATCTACGACGACCTCTCGAAGCACGCCGTCTCGTATCGCGAAATTTCGCTGCTGCTGCGCCGTCCGCCCGGCCGCGAGGCGTACCCCGGCGACGTCTTCTACCTGCACTCGCGCCTGCTCGAGCGCGCGGCCAAGCTGAACGACGCCAAGGGCGGCGGTTCGCTCACGTCGCTCCCGATCATCGAGACGCAGGCCGGCGACCTCTCCGCCTACATTCCGACCAACGTCATCTCGATCACCGACGGCCAGATCTTCCTCGAAGCCGACCTGTTCAACCAGGGCGTGCGTCCGGCCATCAACGTCGGCAACTCGGTGTCGCGCGTCGGCGGCTCGGCGCAGATCAAGGCGATGCGTCAGGTGGCCGGCACGCTGCGTCTCGACCTCGCGCAGTATCGCGAGCTGTCGGCGTTCGCGCAGTTCGGCAGCAGCGACCTCGACCAGGCCACGC
>CADEFD010000044.1:8510-32497 GCA_902826515.1 uncultured Acidobacteriota bacterium | reverse complement strand
ACGCGCGTCATGCGCAGCTCGCTGCGTTCGAGGTCCATCGCGACACGGTAGGGGCTCAGGAACTTGTGGCCGACGATGCCGCCGAGCTGGAAGCCGAGCAACACGCTCGGCGCCCTGAGGTTCAGCACCACGACCGAGAAGTTGCGGTACTCGATGTCGCGGAACGACAGGTTGAGCCCCTGCATCAGGAACGCGTCGCGATCCCAGCCCGACGTGCCATAGACGCGCAGCGCGATGCGGCGGCCGGGCATCTGGCCGTCCGGGTGCAGCGCATCCGCGGTGGCCTTGCTGATCGAGATCACTTCCCCGCCGGTGTCGACGACGAAGTAGGCCGGACGTTCGGCGTTGATGAGGCCGCGCACCATGGCCAGGCGGTGCATGCGCAGCGGCAGGCGGATGTCGGCGGTGTCGTCAGGCAGCGAGTCGCCGATCGTGAGCAGCTTCGTCGAGTAGTCGATGGTCATCGACAGGCCGAAGGCCATCGGCGAGAAGCTCTCCATCTCGCGCTTCGGAATGCCCTTGAGCGCCGGGTTCTTGATGAGCACCGGCACGTCGTGCACCTTGAGCGTGCCGACTTCGAAGCTGTCGAGACGCGCCAGCTGCAGGCCGCGCAGGCCCACCTCGCCGACGCCGGCGCTGAGCGTGTAAGTGATCGGCACGACGCCGGCCGCCTGCCCCACCTGCCGCGAGATCGTGGTCTGTTCGGAGCCCGTGTCGAGCACGAAGTCCACCCAGCGGCCGCCGTTGATGCGGCCCTTCACGATCACCTTGTCCTTCACGAGCTTGAAGGGCACGGTGTGCAGGCGCCCCTTCGAGTTCTCGTCGAGGGCGTTGGCTTCGCGGCTCTTGAAGGCCTGCAGGAACCGGATCTGCGCCTTCGACCAGAGCGCCTTGTCGCTCTTGTCCTTGTTGGGCAGCAGGTTGACGTAGTTCGTGTAGGACGCGGCCGCTTCTTCGTAGCGGCGCAGCCGCTCGAGAATGGTGCCCGTGGTGTGGTGGAGTTCGCCGTCGCGGGGCGCCGTGCGCAGCGCCGCCTGCACTTCGTTCAGCGCCTCGTCGAGCTTCGATCGCGACGCCAGCGCCTTGGCCAGACCGTGGCGGCCGCGCGACATCTCGGGGGCGAGCGCCAGCGCGTCGCGGAATTCGCGTTCGGATTCGTCGAAGAGACCGGCCGACCAGAGCGCGTCGGCGTGCACGGCCATCGCTTCGGGATTCCCCGGCGAATCGAGCTTGAGGCTGGCCGCTTCGCGCTGCGCGTCCTCGAACTCGCCGACGAGGAGCGCGGTCTTCACCACGCCGATCCGGGCCCGCATCCTGAGCGCCGGATCTTCGGCGTCGGAGGCGCGACGATACGCGTCGCGGGCCTCGTCGAACCGCGTCTCCTCATACAGGAGCTCCGCGAGCTGGAACTGCAACTCGGCGTCAGCTCCAGGCGCCCGCGCCTCGAGTGACAACACCACCGCGGCACACAACGCCGCGACGAGCACAACGCGACTGGCCACACGCATAGCCTGGCCCCTCCCCGGGACGAGTTCCCTCGCCGCCGGGACGCTCGCGCGCGCGTCGGCGCAGACGCACGCAGTCAACCATCCCCGCACGGGCGCGTCACCGACGCGCCCACATCGCCGCTACTTCTGGTAGTGCTCAGCGTTGATTGCGATGTAATTCTTCCACTTCTCCGGCACCTCGTCGAGAGCGAAGATCGCCTCGACCGGGCACGCCGGCACGCAGGCGCCGCAATCGATGCATTCGTCCGGGTGGATGTAGAGCATCGTCGAGGCCTCGAAGTCGCCTTCGTCCTTGCGCGGGTGGATGCAGTCCACCGGGCACACGTCCACGCAGGCCGAGTCCTTGGTGCCGATGCAGGGTTCACAAATGATGTACGCCACGCGTTGTTCCTCCGGTGAGAGTGCGCGCCGCCCGCCGGGCGGCGGCCGGCTAGGCCGACGCCTCCAGCGGCGTGGACGGCAGATAGCCGAGTCTGAGTGAGATATTCCGGGCCAGTTCCCAGATACCCCGGTGATCGGTCGTGGCCAGGGGAGCTTCGTCCGCACCGTGCGCGAAGGCGCCGACGCGGCCCACTTCCTGGGTCGTGTAGTCACGGATCGGCGCGCAGGTGCACACCAGGCGCTGGGCGCCGTCGGGCAGCGCGCCGGCCGGACCGAGGCGCACGAGCGCCGGTCCGGGCGCGCGCACCTCGCGCGCGTCCGACAGCTTGAGACAGCTGAGACGGCGCGTCGCCTGCGAGGCGGTGGCGTCGAAGTACAGGGCGCAGTGCCCGGGCATCTCGCGCCCGTAGACGGTGCGCATCGCCACTTCGTCGGGCGCGGTGGTCCAGAGGTACGTGACCTCGCCGGTCGAGGGAATGGCGAGGAACATCCGGTGCGACGTGCGCAGCACATAGTCGCGCACGAGCGGGTAGGCGTGGAGCCGCAGTTCCGAGCCGCCGAGGGCGCGGAACATCACATCGAGCATCTTGAGCGACAGGCTGTAGCGGGCCGTGTCCTCGTCCTGCCGCACGTAGCCGCGACGCCTGAGCACCGCCAGCACGCGATGGGCGCTCGACACCGGCAGGTGCGCCGCCCGCGCCACGTCCGACACGCTCAATCCCCGGGGGGAGCGGCTGAGGACTTCGCACACGTCCAGCGCTTTGTCAGTAGACGTGGCCGGCGCCTGGCGTGAGGCCGCGAGGTTTTCCATCAGATGGAACGCAATTTCAGAAATGACCGCCGCCACTTTACCTGCGCGCTCTCTGCACGGTCAAGCCTCGCGGACGACCGTTGACTCTATGTACGCCCACCCCTACGATGGTACGTCCCCCGTGTCGAATCTTTCTGGGCAGCAGCTCGGCCACTACAAAGTTCTCGAGCCTCTCGGCGCCGGCGGGATGGGTGTCGTCTACCGCGCCCAGGACACCGTTCTGGGCCGGATGGTGGCGCTGAAGGTCCTGCCCGCGACCTCCTCGACCGACCCCGAGGCGGTGAGCCGGTTCAAGCGCGAGGCGCGCACCGCGTCGAGCCTCAACCACCCGAACATCTGCACGATCTACGGCTTCGACGACCTCGATGGCCGCTGCTATCTGGCAATGGAGCTGCTCGAGGGCGAGACGCTCGACCGGCGGCTGCTCAAGGGTCCCCTCGAGCCCGTGGCGCTCATCGATGTCGCCACCCAGGTGGCCGACGCGCTCGATGCCGCACACGTCGAAGGCATCCTGCACCGCGACATCAAGCCGGCGAACATCTTCCTGACGAAGCGCGGCCCCACCAAGGTGCTCGACTTCGGCCTTGCCAAGCTCTCGACCGCGCACCATCGGCGCAGCGGCGGCGACCAGTCCACGACGGTGGAACCCACGGTCTTCACGAGCGTCGTCGGCACCACCGTGGGTACCGTGGCCTACATGTCGCCCGAGCAGGCGCGGGCCGAAGAGCTCGACCCGCGCACCGACCTCTTCTCGTTCGGCGTCGTGCTCTACGAAATGGCGACCGGCCGGGTGAGCTTCCCGGGGAACACCACCGCGGTCATCTTCGACGGCATCCTCAACCGCGATCCGGCGCCGGCCTCGTCCTACAACCCGGCCATCTCGAGCGAACTCGATCGCATCATCGCCAAGGCGCTCGAGAAGGACCGCGGGCTGCGCTACCAGACGGCGGCCGATCTGCGCGCCGATCTGCAGCGCCTGCGCCGCGATTCGAGCAAACGTTTTGCCGCGCCGTCCACCGGCGGCCACGCCCCGGCGCCCGCCGCGCCCACACCGCCGCCCGTCGCCCCGGCCGCACCGGGCAGCCAGGCGCTCGACGCCACGATGATCACGTCGCCGCCCGTGCGCCACTCGATGGCGGCCGTCGATCCGGCGCTCGCTCTGACCACGGCGGTGCCCGCGGCCCCGCCGTCCACGCACGGCGGCTCGGTCGCGCCTGCCCCGGTCGCCGCCTCCGCCGCGCCCGCGCCGGTGCCCATCGCGGCCGTACCCGCGCCGCCGGCGCCACGTTCCGCCCCCCCCGTGGCAGCCCTCGGCGCCGTCGCCGCGGTGCTCGTCGTGGCCGTGGGCGGGTTCCTGTTCATGCGGGGTGGCGGCGAGACTCCGGCCGCTGACGCGGCCCCGGCCACCGCGGCCACACTGCCCGGCGACCCTTCGGTGCCGGCGATGTACGACGGCGCGCCCTCGACGACCGCGCCGGACACGCCTGCTGCTCCCGTCGTTCCGGCCGCCACACCGCCGCCCGGCAAGTCCGCCACACCAGGCGTGGCCCCCGGCACGGCGCCCGCGGCGGCCCCCGGCGCCACGGCAAAGCCGCCCGTGCCGGTGAAAGGTGCCCCCGCCACGCCGCCGCCGCCGGATCTCACGGCTGAAGCCACGAAACGTATGGACGTGGCGCGCGCCAAGCTCGGCAGCAACCTGCTGGACCAGGGCGTGGCCGATCTTCGCGCGATCGTCACCGACTTTCCGGGGACGACCGTGGCTGCCGACGCCGCGTTCCTCGCGGCCGACGCCCTCACGCGCGCCGGCCGGATCGACGACGCGATGGCCGCGCACGTCGAGTTCGAAAATCGCTTCGGCAGCGACAGCCGCCTCGCGGAGAGCCAGCTTGCGTTCGGCGACCTCACGCTGAAGTCGCGGCGGCCGAATCGCGACGAAGCGGCCCGCGAGGCCTACGGCCGCGCGGCGACGGCCGCCCCCGGCACGAACACCGCGCTGCGGGCGCTGCAGGCCCGCATCGCGATCGAGGAACGGCGCAAGCTCAAGGAGCGCGACGCCGCGGTCGGCAAGGACATGCCGGCCAGCTTCGCGACGATGCGGACGCTCGCCGACCAGTTCCCGACCTCGCCGCACGGCATGCTCGCCCTCTACCGCCTCGGCGCCGGTTACGCCGACAACGACCAGTGGGAGATGGCGGCACGCGCCTGGACGGACCTGGCGAACCGGTATCCCGAGAATCCGAACGACGCGTGGTGGCTGCTCGGCGAGCTCTACGAGCGCCGGCTGCGCGACAACGAACGGGCCCAGGCCGCCTACGCGCAGGTGCCGCAGTCGTCGAAGCGGTATCAGGACGCGCAACGCAAGCTGCGGCGCTAGCCGCGACGCCTAGCGCGCGGCGGGCGCGTCGATGCGGATCGCGCCGGTCACGACGTCGATCGACACCACACGGTCGGGACGTCCCACCGTCGCTTCGCCCCAGCGGGGCCCCCAGCCATCCTTCAGCGTGAGCGGCACTGCCGACGTGACCGTGCCGTTCAGCGCCAGCGCCAGCACGCGCGTGTCGCGCAGCGGCGCGGCGAGCGCCAGCCGCACGTCGCCGTTGAAGGCGCGCAGCCGCAGCAGGCCGTTCGTCTCGAGTGCGGCCCGCGTCACGTCCACCGAGCCGATCGTGGTCTCGAGGCGCACGATGCCGCCGACGTCGTGGGCCACGATCGGGCCGCGTGCCACGCTGGCGCGCAGACGGCCGTGCAGGCCGCGGACGTCGAGCCGCCCCTCCGCCACGTGCAGCGGCTCGAGCGCCGCGTCCACCGGCGCCGTGACGACGAGATCCGCGCGCAGGGCCGGATCGGCGCCGTCCGCGCTCTGCGTCACCGCGAGACGTGGTCCGTCGGCGGTCTCGGTCACGACGATCGGCAGCCGCCCCAGCGCCTCGTTCGACGGCGCGTGCCGCGTGATCTCGACACGCACGTCGCGCCGCCCCGCCTCGCCGGTCACGCGCAGGCTGCCGACCGCGAGGGTGATGCCGAGGCGCTGCCCGGCGGCGAGGGTGAACGTGCGCACGCTGCGGTCATCGACCACGCGCGTTGCCGCGATCGGCAGCGCCACGCGCACTGCCACCAGCGCGCCGACGACGGCGCAGGCAAGCGGCAGACGACGCGCGGACGCCGATGGCGGCATGGGCGGCATTATAATGACCGCCGTCCGCCTCTTCTGACGATCGCCCTCGTGCGCGCCTTCTGCACCTTCCTGTTCGTCCTCACGGTCGGTTCGGCGGCCGCACAGCCGCCGGACGTGCCGGCTGACGGCGGCGACGCCGATCGCATCAGCGTGGGCGGCGAAGTCACGGCCACCTACGGCTCCGACGACCCCGGCTTCTTCAACTACGCGACCTACGCCTACGACCCGCTGCGTAACGTGCGCGTGGTGTTCGACGTCTCGGTGCGGCCGCTGCGCCCCATCGAAGTGCTGGCGCAGGTGCGCACCGATGGCCTGTCACAGGCGCGCATGGCGGCGCTCTACCTGCGCGTGCGGCCGTGGCGCGCCCGCGACATCGACCTGCAGGCCGGCCGCGTGCCGACCGCCTTCGGTCTCTTCGGCCGCGCGGCCTACGGCGGTGACTCGGCGCTCGTCGGCCGCCCGCTGCCCTACGGCTACCTGCTGTCGCTGCGCCGCGACGCGGCGCCGGCCACGGCCGATGATCTGCTGCGCATGCGCGGCCGCGGCTGGCTGTCGAACTTTCCGCGCGGCAACATCGCGCCCGACCGCGGCCTGCCCATCGTGAACACCGACACGTGGGACACCGGCGTGCAACTCCGCCTGGCGAATCCGCGTCTTTCGTGGGTGGGTGCGGTCACGGTGGGCTCGCTCGGCAGCCCGCAGCTCGACGACGACAACGGCGGCCGCGCCCTCTCGACGCGGCTCACGGCACGGCTCCATCCGGGGCTCATCTTCGGCGTGTCGGGGGCGCAGGGCGCGTATCTGTCGCGGACGCTCGACGGCGATCTGGCGGCGGGAGAATCGACCGCGCGGCTCAGGCAGCGCGCCGCCGGCGCCGATGTGGAGTTCTCAGCCGGCCGCTGGCTGGCCCGCGGCGAGGTGATCGCCAGCCGCTGGGCCCTGCCGGCCTTCACCGGCAGCACGATGACCCCGGTGGTGACGGCGCTCGCCGCATGGGCGGAAGGCCGGGTGCGCCTGCTGCCCGGGCTCGACCTCGGCCTGCGGGTCGAACGGCTCGACTTCGGCGACGTCGCAACACCCGCCGGCATCCAGCCCTGGGAGGCGCCGGTCACCCGCGTGGAAACCGGCGTGGCGTTCTCGCCGATCCGGCACGCGCGTCTGAAACTCGCCGCGCAGCACAATCGACGGCCGCTCGGCGGACGCGTGCGCCAGGACACGCTGTTCGCCGCGCAGGTGGCGTTGTGGTTCTGACGCCGGCTCGCGCCGGACTCGCCGCGGTGCTCGCCGTGGCCATCACCGCCGGTGCGTGGCGCGCGCCCGGGCTCGACGCCGCGCAGACGCCGGCGGCCGGCGCCATCCGCGGCCGGCTCGACATCCGCCGCCACGCGCCCTTGCCGCAGCCGCGGCCCTCCGTATCGGATCTCGGCGGCCGCCATCCGCATCAGCCACCCGACGTCCGTCGCGGCCTCGTCTATCTCGACGTCGCGCCGCGCAGCGCATTCGACGATCGCGACCCCGGCCGCGCCGTGATGGACCAGCGCAACGAAACCTTCCTGCCGCGGCTGCTGGCGGTGCAGACGGGCACCACAGTGGACTTCCCGAACAGCGACTCGACCTACCACAACGTCTTCTCGCTGTCGCGCGCCCGGCGCTTCGATCTGGGCCGCTACGCAGCCGGCAAGACCAAATCGGTGCGCTTCGACCGGCCCGGCGTGGTGCGCGTCTTCTGCGACATTCATTCGCACATGTCGGCGTTCATCGTCGTCTTCAACCATCCGTACTTCCGGGTGACCGACGCCGACGGCCGCTTCCGCATCGACAACGTGCCGCCCGGCACCTACACCGTCATCGGCTGGTACGAAGGCGAGGCGCGGGCGCAGCGCAGCGTCACGGTCACCGCCGGCGCGGCCGCCGACCTCGACCTGGTGGTGCCGTGATCCCCGGCCTCGGCTCGCTGCGCAGCCGCATCTTCCTCGCCAGCACGCTGCTCGCCACGGTGTCGATCGGGTCGGCCGTGTACTTCGTGAGCGCGGTGCTCACCGCGCAGGCCGAAGCCGAACTGCAGCGCGACCTCACCGAAGCCGTCTCGCTCGTCGATCAGCAGAGCACGACGCTCTTCGAAGGGGTGACGCGCACCGCCAGGCTCATCGCCGACCTGCCGAAGTTCAAGGCGGCGCTCGAGACCCGCGACCCGCCCACGGTGGAGCCGATCGCCCGCGACTATCTCGAACAGGCCGCCGCGGATCTGGTGGTCGTGACCGATCGCGACGGCCAGCGCCTCGCCGTCGTGAGCGCCACCGGCCATGCCGTCTCGCCCGACGACGCGCCGGCCAGCGCGGTGCCGCCAGGCGACCGCCCCGGCGCCACCTTCTGGCCGCATCCGAACGGCGTGCTGCAGCTCGTCACCGTGCCGGTCACGATCGATCTCGATCGGCCGGAGCGCCTCGGCCTGCTGACGATGGGGTTTCTGCTCGACTCGCCGCGCGCCGCCGAGTTGCGCCGGCTGACCGGCGCCGATGTGGCCTTCGCGTTCGCCGGCGATGTGCGGGCCTCGTCACTGCCGCCGGCGCTGGGGCCGGCGGTGACGGCGTGGTTCAACGACGAACCCCGCACGGCCGTACTGCGCCTCGGCACCGAAGACTTCTCGGCGCTGGCCAGTCCGCTGGCCCGTCAGGACACCGGCGGCGGCACGCCGGGTGTCGTGCCGCACGCCGTCGTCCTGCGCTCGCGGACCGAACGGATGGGGACGCTCGGCACGATCCGCGCCGCCCTCGGCCTCGTGGCGCTCGCCACCGTGGCGCTCGCCGCGGTGCTCAGCTACTCGCTCGCGCGCACGGTCACGCGCCCGCTTGCCACCATCACCGCGCACATGCGTGATGCCGCTGCCACCGGCGATCTCACGCGCAAGGTCGCGCTCGCCGACTCGCCGTGGACCGACGAAGACGCGCAGCTCGTCGCCTCGACCTACAACACCCTTACCGACTCGGTGGCCGCCGCCCAGCGGGATGCCGCGCAGCGCGAACGTCTGTCGGCCCTCGGCCGCCTCTCGACGGTCATCGCGCACGAGATTCGCAATCCGCTCATGATCATCAAGGGCGCCCTGCGCCAGTTGAGCCGCCCTGGCGCGGCGCCGGCCGACACGCGCGAGGCCGCCGCCGATATCGACGAAGAGGTGGATCGGCTCAACCGCGTGGTCAACGAGGTGCTCGACTTCGCGCGCCCGATCCGCTTCGACTGCGCGCCGGCCGCCCTGAACGACGTCTGCCGTTCGGCGCGCGAAGCGGTGGTGGCCGCCGGCGCGGCGCCCGACATCGCGCTGGATCTGGATCCCGGCTGCGGCGAGCTCACGACCGACGCCGAACGCCTGCGCACGGTGCTCGTGAACCTGCTCACCAACGCCCGTGCCGCCGTCGAGGGCCGCTCCGGCGACAACGGTCCGCTCATCACGCTGAGCTCGCGGCGCCACGGGCGCCACGTGCGCCTCGCGGTGCGCGACCGCGGCGTGGGCATCGCACCGGACGACATCGGCCGCGTGTTCGATCCATACTTCACCACGCGCCGTACGGGCAGTGGTCTCGGACTGGCGATATCGAAGAACGTGATCGAAGGGCTCGGCGGCACGATCGGCGTGTCGAGCCGGCTCGAGGCAGGCACCGAGATCACGCTCGAGCTGACGGACACGCCGGAGCGGCGCACGTGACGATGACACCCGGGGGCCGCGTGCTCCTCGTCGACGACGAGGAGAAGATCCTGAAGACGCTCGGCCGCGCCCTGCGCGACGAGGGCCACGATGTGACCACGGCGTCGCGGGCGCTCGACGGCCAGCGCCTGCTGACCGAGCAGGCCTTCGACCTCCTCATCATCGACTACCGCATGCCCGATCGTTCGGGCATGGACGTGGTGAAGGAGCTGGTGGCGACGACGCCCGACGGCGAGCGGCCGGCCATCGTGATGATGACGGCGCACGGCAGCGTCGAAAGCGCCGTCGAGGCGATGAAACTCGGCGCCCACGACTACCTGCAGAAGCCCTTCGAGGTGGACGAGCTGCTGCTCACGGCGCGCCGCGCCCTGGCCGCGCAGCGGGCCCGCACCGAACTCACCTATCTGCGCAGCGAACGCGATGCCGACTTCGATCACTACGGCATCGTCGGACGCAGCAAGGTGATGATCGACATCTCGAAGCGAATCGAACTCGTGGCGCAGTCGCGCAGCACGGTGCTGCTCACGGGCGAAACCGGCACCGGCAAGGAACTGGTGGCGCGCGCCATCCACGACCGCAGCCAGCAGCGCCACCTGCCCCTCATCAAGGTGAACTGCGCGGCAATTCCCGACACGCTCATCGAATCCGAACTCTTCGGACACGTCCGCGGCGCCTTCACCGGCGCCATCTCGGCCAAGAAGGGCCGTTTCGCGCTGGCCGACGGCGGCACCATCTTCCTCGACGAGATCGCGACGCTCGGTCCGGCCGTGCAGGCCAAGCTGCTGCGCGTGCTCCAGGAACGCGAGTTCGAGCCGCTCGGCAGCGAACGCACCGAGAAGGTCGACGTCCGCATCATCGCCGCCACCAATCGCGACCTGCGCCAGATGGCCACCGAGGGCCGTTTCCAGGAAGACCTCTACTACCGGCTGCACGTCATCCCGATCGAGCTGCCGCCGCTGCGCCAGCGGCTCGACGACCTGCCGGCGCTCGTCGATCACTTCGTGCAGAAGTTCTCGCAGCGCCTCGGCAAGCGCATCACGGGCGTCGACGCCGACGCGATGGCCGAACTCAAGCGCTACCACTGGCCTGGCAACGTGCGGGAGCTCGAGAACACCATCGAACGCGCCGTCGTGCTCACGACCGGCCCGTCGCTCACGCCCGAGTCCGTCTGGGTCATGGGCGCGGCGTCGGCCCCGACGACCGGACTGCCCTCGCTGCGCCTGCACCAGAACGTCGAGTGGGTCGAGCGGGAGACGATCCGGCATGCGCTCGAGCGGGCGCGTGGCGTGAAGAAGGACGCCGCCGAGCTCATGGGCCTCAGCCAGCGCGCGCTTTCCCACTACCTCGCGAAATACCGCATCGACTAGCTCGGCATTACGTGGCCGGTAAGGGCTTACGCGCCCCGTAAGTCGGGCGGCGCCTCACGCCGGCCAGGCGGGCAGAAATGCACCGGAATCTTTACCGCGCCGGCTCGACGGCGGCGGCACCACCCTTGCAATCCTGTGAGCCATGGCGCACAGCGGTCTGCCCGGTAGACCCGGCGCGCAAGGACTCATGCGAACCCTCGTGGTGTTCGTCACTGTTGCCGTGGCGGGGATGGCGCTCCTCCCTGAAACGCCGGCGCACGCCGGTGTGGGGAAGGACCCCGCCACGGCATACGCGCCTGCTGCCGTCGCCGCTTCCGCGGCGGCGGCCCAGTCGTCCGACGTGAAGACCTTCACCGTCGTGGCGAAACGTTTCACGTTCGAGCCGGCGGTCATCGAAGTGACCGTGGGCGACAAGGTGCGCCTGGTCGTCACCTCCGCCGATGGGGTCCACGGCGTCGGCATCCGCAAGTTCAAGGTCAACACGCTCGTGCCGCGCGGCGGCAAGCCGGTGACCATCGATTTCACGGCCAGCGAGGCCGGCACCTTCCCCATCGTCTGTTCCGAAGCCTGCGGCGACGGGCACGCCGACATGCGCGGCTCGCTCGTCGTCGTCGCCTCGTCCAAATAAAACGTCGTTCTGTCGAGGTCAGAGTCCCCATGCGACATCTGCGGTTGTTCGTGTGCGCCGTGCCCCTGGTGCTGTTCAGTGTCGGCTGTGACGAGAAGCTGTCGGACCTGACGGGTCCGACGCCGAATCTCTCGCCCACGTTCTCGAGTATCCAGAAGGACATCTTCAGCACGCAGGATTCGTCGGGACGCCTGGCCTGCAGCTCGTGCCATCTGCCTGGCGGCGCGGCGGCGGGCACGGGCCTGTTCCTGACCGACGCGGCCACGTCGTACGCGGCGCTCGTCGGCCGCGGCAGCCGCCTCAAGCCCGGCGAGACACTCGTCATCCCCGGCGACCCCGACAACAGCTATCTCGTGCGGAAGCTCGAGGGCGGGCCGAACATCAACGGCCTGCGCATGCCCCGCACCACCGGCCCGTTCCTGACCGAGGGGCAGATGCTCGTGCTGCGCCGCTGGATCAAGGAAGGCGCGGCCAACAACTAAGGCCCGCGCGTCCACCCTTTCCACAGGAGCCACCCGTGACGTCAGTCCTCATCCGCTCGACCCTGGCCCTCGCGCTCGCCCTCGGCGCCGCGCCGGCCCTTGCCGCCACCAACGACCCGGCCGCTCCGGCCAGGAAGCCCGCGGCCTCGCCTGCGGCAGAGACGCCCGCGGGCGGCACGACCGCCGAGGTAGCGGAGCAGGACGACGATCCGGACATGGACGTCAACCGCGCCCAGCCCGATTTCACCCTCGTCGGCCTGCCCACGTCGCTGCGCCTGCCGGCCCGCAAGAGCGCGTTCCGCATCACGCACCGCTTCGGGCGTCCGCTCGGCGCCGGCGACTTCACCGACCTTGTGGAAGACTTCTTCGGCTTCGACAGCGGCGCGAACATCGGCTTCGAATACCGCTACGGCATCCTCAAGGCCACGCAGATCGCCATCCACCGCACCAACAACCGCACCATCCAGTTCCTGCTGGAGCGCGAGGTCAAGGGCCAGACCGAGGACTTCCCGATCGGCATCACGGCTTTTGCCAGCGCCGAGGGCACGAACAACTTCAAGGACAGCTATTCGCCCGGCCTCGGCGTCATCCTCTCGCGGGAATTCACCGATCGCGCGGCCGTCTACGTCGAGCCGATCTGGGTGAACAACACCAACACCCTGCCGAAGGAACTCGCGGACGACAACGACGCGTTCCTCGTGGGTCTGGGCGCGCGGCTGCGCCTCACGCCGGGCATCTACGGCGTGTTCGAAATGACGCCGCGTGTGGCCGGCTACGATCCCGGCGAGCACCAGATGGCCTTCGCCATCGAGAAGCGCTCGGGCGGCCACAGCTTCCAGATCAACGTCGGCAACGGCTTCGGCACGACGTTCGCCCAGATGGCGCGCGGCGGCAACGACGACTGGTACATCGGCTTCAACCTCTCGCGCAAGTTCTACTGAGGCGCGGCCGAAGTAACCTAGACACGCGACCACCGGTCTCAGGTGATCGAGGAGCCCGTCACATGCAGCTGTCCCCCACGCTCGGCGTTCTGATTCTTGCCGCCACCACCGCGGCCTGCGGCGGCGGAGGCGGCGGCACGCCCTCGGGCCCGAGCGGCGGCACGAGCGGCGGCGGCACGTCCGGGGGCGGCACGGGCGGCACTGGCGGCGCCACGTCGAGCGCCACGATCACGATCGGCTCGAACGGCGTGGCGAGCCCGAGCACGGTGACCATCACGCAGGGCGGGCGCGTCACCTTCGTGAACAACGACTCGCGGTCGCACGACATGTCGTCCGACCCGCACCCGAGCCACGAAGACTGCCCGCCGCTCGAGCAGGTGGGGTTCCTCTCGCCCGGGCAGTCGAAGACGAGCGGCAACCTCAACACCGTGCGCGTCTGCGGCTTCCACGACCACAACCTGCCCACCGTCACCGGCCTCCAGGGCCGCATCACGATCGTCGCGCAGTAGCCGGCTGCGGGGGAGGCGCAGCGTTGAACGCTCGTTCAACGCTGTGCTAGAGTGCCGTCGTCCGGTGCTGAGCCGGCCTTCCCTCCTTCATGGCTCCCGCCCAGACCCACGCCAGCGCCGATCGGCGCATCGAGATCCTGAAGAGTGCGGCGGCCGCCTTCCGCCGCCGTGGTTATCACGGCGCGAGCGTGGACGAGATCGCCAGCGCCCTCGAGATGACGAAGGGGAACCTGTACTACTACTTCCGCAACAAGGAAGAGATCCTCTACGCCTGCCACGAGTACTCGCTCGACGTGCTGCTGGCGCTGCTCGCCGACGTGCGCGCCGAGACCTCGACGCCCGACCACAAGCTGCGCCGCCTGATCCTGGCCTTCGTGCATCTGCTGCTCGACGAACTGCAGGCCACGGCCCTCACGATCGATCTGCAGGCGCTGTCGCCGCCGCTGCTCCGCAAGATCATCGCGCGCCGCGACGAGTTCGACCGTGGCCTGCGCGAGATCATCCAGCAGGGCATGGACGCCGGCGCCTTCGCGCCGGGCAATCCGAAGATGGTGGCCTTCGCGGTGATGGGCGCGGTGAACTGGATCACGAAGTGGTACGACCCGGCCGGACCGATGACCTCCGACGCCATCGGCCAGGCCTTCGCCGACTATCTCGTGGGCGGCCTCACCCGCATGTCCGGTTCGTCCGTGCCGCCGCCTGCGGCGCGCTGATCGCGAACGCTACTCCGCCGTCTCGCCCGGCTTCAGCGCGAGCACCTGGATGCCCGAGCCCTCGAGATGGTGCTCGAGCGCCTGCGGCGTGCCGGTGAGCAGCGGGAACGTGCCCCAGTGCATCGGCACCACCTGCCGCACGCCCAGCCAGCGCGCCGCGATGGCGGCCGTGTCGGGCCCCATCGTGTAGCGGTCGCCGATCGGCAGGAACGCGATGTCGGGGCGGTAGAGCTCGCCGATCATCTTCATGTCGCCGAAGAGCGCCGTGTCGCCGGCGAAGTAGATCGTCTGGCCGTTCTCGAGCCGCACGACGAAACCGGCCGGCTCGCCGAGATAGGTCAGATCGTCGAAGCTGCTGCTGTGCCGCGCGTCGGTCATCGTGATGCGCAGGCCGCGCAGCTCGATGGTGCCGCCCTTGTTCATCGGCTCGAGCCGCGTGACGCCCTTCGCGCCGAGCCACGACGTGATCTCGTAGATGCCGACCACCGTGGCGCCGGTGGCCTTCGCCACGGCCGCCGCGTCGGTGATGTGGTCGCTGTGCCCGTGCGACACGAGGACGAGGTCGGCCGTGATGGGTGTCTTCCCCGGCGGAAAACTCGGGTTGCCCGCGTACCACGGGTCGAACAGCACCGTCGAGCCGCCGGGGGTCTTCACGGCGAAAGCAGAGTGGCCCAACCACGTGATTGCCAGGCGTCCATCGGTCATGGGCAGGAGTATGCCATTCCGCCCCGGCAGCAGCCCAGCCGCAGCCCGCTACGGTAAACTGGGAAGGTGGAAGCGCCGCTGACGTTCATCAAACCGCGTGAGCCGAAACCCGACTGGCTGAAGGTGCGGGCCCCCGGGTCGGAGAACTACCTCCGGCTCAAGGGCATCATGCGCGACCTCAAGCTCAACACGGTCTGCGAAGACGCCCACTGCCCCAACATCGGCGAGTGCTGGCACCACGGCACGGCCACCTTCATGATCCTGGGCGACGTCTGCACGCGCGCCTGCGCCTACTGCGCGGTGAAACACGGGCGGCCGCCCACGCTCGACCTCGACGAGCCGGTCCGCGTGGCGGAGGCCGCCGCAGCGATGCAGCTCAAGTATGCGGTCGTCACCTCGGTCGATCGCGACGACCTGCCGGACGGCGGCGCGTCGATCTTCGCGGGCACGATCCGCGAGATCAAGGCGCGCATGCCCGAGTGCCGCGTCGAAGTGCTCATTCCCGACTTCAAGGGCGAGGAAGCACCGCTGCGGGCCGTGCTCGGCGCCCGCCCCGACATTCTCAACCACAACACCGAGACGGTGCCGCGGCTTTACCGCATGGCGCGCTCGGGCGGCAAATACTCGCGCTGCCTCGAACTGCTGGAACGCGCCACCACGATTGCGCCGCAGATTCCCACGAAGACGGGGCTCATGGTCGGGCTGGGTGAAGAACACGACGAGCTGGTGCAGGTCTTCCGCGACCTGCGCAAGGTGGGCGTGGCGATTCTCACGCTGGGCCAGTACCTGCGGCCGTCGGCGGACCACGCGCCGATGACCCGCTATTACCATCCCGATGAGTTCGCAGAACTGAAACGTATCGCCCTCGGCCTCGGCTTCGTGCACGTCGAAGCCGGACCGCTCGTGCGCAGCTCGTACCACGCGCACGAACAGGCCGACGCGGCCGCGCTGGCTGCCGCCACGCGCTGACGCGCCGCCTCGATTCCGCGGCCACTGCAGTACAATCCCGCGTCATCGCCTCGATGACGCGTCTCGTCCGCCGGCTGCTCGTCTGCCTGTCGCTCGTCGCCGCGTCGGCCTGCGGCGGCACTGACACGCCCGCGCCGGCTGCCGCGCCCGACGCATCACTCATCGCCGCGACGAACGCGGCCGTGGGTCACATGGGCCGCTACGACTTCCAGGCCGCGGTCGAGGTCCTCGCGCCGCTTGCCGCCGCTCATCCGGCCTCCGCCGAAACCACGTTCAATCTCGCGGTCGCGCTCATCAACCGCCAGCGCGCCGACGACGCGCCTGAAGCGGAGCGACGCCTGCGCACGGTGCTCGATCACCCCGTCGTGGGACTGCGCGCGCGATACGCGCTCGGCCTGCTGCTGCTCTATCAGGGCAAGGACGCCGACGCCTTCCCGCTCTTCACGGCCGTGGCCGCCGCCGTGCCGTCTGATCCGTTTCCCGCCTACTTCGCCGGGCAGGCGCGGCTCGCCGCGGCGCCGGCCGAGGCGCTGCCGTGGTTCGAGAAGGCGCGCACGCTCGATCCGCTCCTGCGCAGTGCCAGCTACGGCGTGTTCCAGGCCGAACAGCGCGCCGGACGGCAGGCCCAGGCCACGGCGGCACTGGCCGTCTTCGAGTCACTCGACACCGATCCACGGGCGCGGATGGCGGAGTTCAAGTACACACGCATGGGGCCGCTCGCCGAAGCGATGTTCGTCGAGGCGCCAGCCGCACCAGCGCCCGTGCCAGACGGCGCCGCCTTCGAGCGCGAAGCCGTGCTGCTGGCGCTCGCGCCGGCGGCCGCGGATGCCCGCGTCACGGTAGCCGACATCGACGGCGACGGCGCCCTCGATGTCTTCGCGTCGAACGCCGCGAGCGGCGCCACGCCGAATGTGGTGCTGCGGCGCACGGGCACGACGTGGACGCGCGACGAGCGGCATCCCCTGGCCGCCGTGCGCGGTGTGCGGGCGGCCCTGTGGGGCGACCTCGACAACGACGGCCGGCTCGATGTGGTGTTCGTGCGCGGCAGCGGGGCGTCGGCAGTGTGGCGGCAGACCGGCCCCGGCACGTGGCAGGACGTGACCACCGCGAGCCGCGCTGCCACGCGCGGCGTGGACGCGGTGGACGGCGCCCTCGTCGATGCCGACCACGACGGCGACCTCGACGTCTGGCTCACGAACGCGCGCGGACCGAACGTGCTGCTGAACAACAACGGCAACGGCACGTTCCGCGACATCGCGGCCACGGCGGGTGTGGCCGGCGACGGACGGCCGTCGGTGGGCGTGGCGATCGCCGACCTCGACGCCGATCGCGATCACGACATCGTCGTACTCAAGGCGTCGCCGCCGCACGAGGTCTTCCTGAACGATCGCGTCTGGCGGTATCGACCGGACCCTGCGGCCGCGGCATTCACCGCCGCGCCGCACGATGCCGTGCTCGCCGCCGACCTCGATGCGAACGGCCGTCCCGAGCTCTACACGGCGAGCCCGCGCGGTCTGGAACGCTGGACACGCGAGGCGGACGGGGCCATGCGGGCAGACCTGCTGGCGCCGCTCGTGCGCGACGCCGCGCCGGCCGCGCAGCTCGCCGTGGCGGACATCGACGGCGACGGGGCGTTCGAACTGCTCGTGACGTCCGCGCGCACCTGGGAGGCCTACGAGGTGCCGTCCACGGGTACCGCCACGGCCGTGGCCGACGGCGGCACCGACGCCGTGGCCTGGACGCCGGCCACGCTCGATGCGGCGCGCGGGCCGTCGGTCGTGGGCCTCACCGCCGCGGGGCTCGTGACGTGGGCGCCCGGACGCGGCCGGCACCCATTCGCGACCATCGCCACGACCGGACGCTCACAGGCGAGCGATCAGCGGCGCTCGAACGTCTCGGGCATCGGCACGAAGGTCGCCGTGCGCACCGGTTCGCGCTGGACGGCCTTCGACACGGTGCGCGCACAGTCGGGCGGCGGCCAGAGCCTGCAGCCGACGGCCGTCGGCCTTGGCGGCGCCACGCGCGCCGATCTCGTGTCGCTCGTCTGGTCCGACGGCGTCCTGCAGTCGGAGCTGCAGCTCGAGGCTGGCCGGCTGCACGTCATCGAAGAAACCCAGCGGCAGCTCTCGAGCTGTCCCGTGCTCTTCGCCTTCGACGGCACGACCACACGATTCGTGACCGACATCCTCGGCGTGGGCGGCATCGGCTTCTTCGAACAGCCAGGCGTCTACAGCGCGCCCTTCCCGCGCGAACACGTGCTGCTGCCCGAGGGTCTCGCGGGTGAAACGGGCGGACGGTACCGGCTCATCGTCGGCGAGCCGATGGAGGAAGTGGCGTATCTCGACGAGTTCGCGCTCGCCGCCTACGACCTGCCGCCCGGCTGGCAGATGGCGCTCGACGAACGCAAGGCGATCGCCGGCCCGCCGCCGACCGGGGCGCCGATCTTCTTCCGTGACGAACGCCTGCCCGTCAAGGCCATGAATCATCGCGGCGAAGACGTCACCGCGCGCGTGACCATCGCCGACCACGTGGCCCCGCCGCCCGGCACGCCCGATCCGCGCTTCATCGGCCGCACCACGCGGCACGCGCTCGAACTGACCTTCGGCCAGCCGCTCGATCGCGGCCCGGGACGTCCCGTGCTCATGATCGATGGCTGGGTCGAATATCCCTACGCGCAGACGGTGTTCGCGGCGTGGCAGGCCGGCGCGGCCTTCGAGGCGCCCACGCTCGAAGCGCGCGGACGCAACGGCCGCTGGCAGGTGGTGGCGCCCGACTTCGGCTACCCCGCCGGCATGCCGCGACGGATGACACTGCCGCTGCCGCCGCTGCCCGCGGGCACCGTGGCGCTGCGCCTCACCTCGTCGCAGGAGATCTACTGGGACCGCGTGGCCGTCGTCTACGACGAGCCGCTGCCGTCGGCCGCCGTCCACGAGCTGCCGCTGGCCGCGGCCTCGCTGCGCGAGTCGGGCTTCGCGCGGCGCACGACCGGTCCGCAGCGCACGCCGGCCTACGACTACGACCGCCGCGCGCCGCTCTGGGACACGCGTCATCCCCGCGGCTGGTACACGGCGTTCGGTGATGTCGCGCCGCTCGTCGCCGCCGCCGACGACGCCCTCGCCATCATCGGCCCGGGGGAAGAGGTGATGGTCGAGTTCACCGCGCCCACGACGCCCCCGCCCGCCGGCTGGACACGTCGCCTGGTGCTGCGGGCGCGCGGCTGGTGCAAGGACATGGACCTCTACACGCGCGACGGCGACACGGTGGCGCCCCTCCCGGGCACTGACAGCGCGGCGCGCACGCGCCTCCACCGCGTGTTCAACACGCGCTTCGAGAGCGGCCGATGAGCCTCCCCCTCCCCGCCGCGCGGACGAACGTCATCGGCGGTGCCGCCCGCGTGCTGCTGCGCGTGACCTACGTGCTCGTCGGCGTGCTCACGGCCTCGGCCCTGTATCTCGGCGCCGTCACGGCGGCCGACTGGCTGCGCGGCACGAGTCATCAGGGGTACGTCTACCAGTGGGCGCTGCTCGCGCATCTCGGCGTGGGCCTGCTCGTGGTCGTGCCCTTCGTGCCCTTTGCCGTCGTGCACGCGCTGGCGGCGCGCACCCATCCAAACCGCCGGGCGGCCCGCGTCGGGTATCTGCTGGCGGCGCTCGCCGCCGTCGTGCTCGTGACCGGCGTGGCGCTCCTGCGCGTGGCCGGCATCGAGCTGCGGCAGCCGCTCGCGCGCGGCGTCGTCTACTGGCTGCACGTCGCCGTCCCGTTCGCGGCGTTCTGGGCCTTCCGGCTGCATCGCCGGCGCGGCAGGCGCCTCGAACCGGCCGCGGTGTGGACGTGGGGCCTCGTCACCGTCACGGCCGTCGCCCTCACCGCCGTGGTCGATCTCCGCGTGAGCCGGCAGCCGCTCCCGCCCGGCGAACAGGCCTCCTTCCTGCCGTCATTCGCGCGGACGTCCACCGGCCGCACGATCGAGGCCGAGGCGCTGATGCGCGACGACTACTGCGCCGAATGCCACCAGGACGCCCACACCGGCTGGCTCTCGAGCGCCCACCGCTTCAGCTCGTTCAACAACGCCGTCTACGCCGCCAGCGTGAAGGAAACGCGCAAGATGATGCTGGCCCGCGACGGCACCGTGGATGCGAGCCGCTGGTGTGCCGGCTGCCATGACCCGGTGCCGCTCTTCTCCGGCGCCTTCTCGCGCGCCGACTTCGACACCGACCGCGATCCCACGTCCCAGGCCGGCATCACGTGCACCGCCTGCCACGCCATCGACCGCGTGAACAGCACACGCGGCAACGGCGACTACACGATCGCCGAGCCGCGGCACTATCCGTTCGCGTTCAGCACCAGTCCGGCGCTGCGCGCTGTCAGCCAGCAGCTCATCAAGGCCAAGCCGGCCTTCCACAAGGCCACGTTCCTGAAGCCGCTGCATCGCACGGCGGAGTTCTGCTCCACCTGCCACAAGGTGCACATCCCCGGGGCGCTCAACGACTACAAGGAGTTCCTGCGCGGCCAGAACCACTACGACAGCTTCATCCTGAGCGGCGTCTCTGGACGCGGCGCCCGCGCCTTCTACTACCCCCCGCAGGCGCAGAGCCGCTGCGCCGGCTGCCACATGCCGCTGCAGACGT
Organism: uncultured Acidobacteriota bacterium; assembly: GCA_902826515.1. Taxonomy (GTDB): domain Bacteria; phylum Acidobacteriota; class Vicinamibacteria; order Vicinamibacterales; family UBA2999; genus CADEFD01. The sequence continues at coordinate 11,980 of CADEFD010000044.1, read as the reverse complement.
CGCGCGACTTCGGCGCGCAGCCGTTCGATGCCACCGGGGCGCTGCAGATCCACGACCACCGCTTCCCTGGCGCCAACACCGGTCTGGCGCACCTGCGCGGCGACGCCGCCTCGGTCACGGCGCAGCAGGCCTTCCTCGACAAGGTGGTCACGCTCGATCTCTTCGGCCTGCGCGAGGGCGGCACGATCGACGGCCGGCTGATCGGGCCGCTCGGCGCCGACGCGCCGGCGCTCACCCCCGGCGCCCGGTACCTGACCGAACTGGTCGTGCGCACGCGCAAGGTCGGCCATCACTTCACGCAGGGCACGGCCGATTCGAACGAGGTCTGGGTGCAGGTCACGGTGAAGGCCGGCGATACGACCATCGGCCAGAGCGGCGCGCTCGCGCCCGACGGGCGCGTCGACCCGTGGGCGCACTTCACCAACGTCTACATGCTCGACCGCGAAGGCCGGAAGGTCGACCGGCGCAACGTGCAGGACATCTACGTGCCGCTCTACGACAAGCAGATCCCGCCCGGGGCGGCGCAGGTCGTGCACTACGCCTTCGACGTGCCGCGCGGCGTCACTGGCCCGATCACGATCGAGGCGCGCCTGCTGTACCGCAAGTTCGACCTCACGATGATGCGCTTCGTGAAGGGCGACGACTACCGCATCGACCTCCCCGTCACGACCATCGCCACGGCCGCCGCCAGTCTGCCCGGGCGGGCCGCGACCGCCTCCGCGCAGCCCGCCTGGGAACGGTGGAACGACTACGGCATCGGCCTGCTGCTCGAGGGCAACGCCGGCAGCGACAAGGGGGAACTCCGGCAGGCGGAAGTGGCCTTCACCGAGGTGGAGCGGCTCGGCCGGCCCGAAGGTCCGCTGAACCTCGCCCGCGTGCTCCACAAGGAAGGACGGCTCGACGAAGCCGCGCAGGCACTCAGGCGTGCCGCCGCGGCCGGCGCCGCGCCGTGGACGGTCGCGTGGATGAACGGTCTCGTCAACAAGGAGAACGGCCACCTCGACGAGGCCATCGCCAACTTCACCGCCGCCCTCGGCGCGACGTCGCCGGAGCTCACGGCGCGCGGCTTCGATTTCAGCCGCGACTACGACGTGCTGAACGAACTGGGGCTCACGCTCTTCGAGCGCGCCAAGCAGGAACGCGGCGCGGCCCGGGCCGAGACGCGGCGCGCGCTGCTCGCCGAGGCGGTCGCCACATTCGAGCGGACGCTTGCCATCGACAGCGAGAACGTGACGGCCCACTACGCCCTCGGCGTCATCCATGCCGACCTCGGCCACGCAACCGAGGCCGCCCGGCACCGCGACGCCCACCTGCGCTACACCGCCGACGAGCAGTCGCGCAGCCGCGTCATCGCCCGGCACCGGGCCGCGAATCCGCCGGCCAACCACGCGGCGCAGTCGGTCGTGATCTACGATCTGCAGCGAAAGGATCCGCCGCCGGCTGGCCCGGTAGTGCGCCCCCCCCTCCCGTGAGCACATCGTCCCGCCCGTCGCGACTCCTCCTCGGCGTCCTGTTCCTCGCCGTGGCTGCCCTCGGCGTCTGGTTCGTGCGTCGCGCGCCCTCGGCGCCGGTGTCGTCGGGTCCGGCCGCGAGTGAGCGGACCGCCGCGACAGCACCGCCCGCCCGTTTTGTCGATGTGACGGCCGAGGCCGGCCTCGGCGGCGCCGTACGCGTGAACGGCGCGACGGGCGAGAAACTGCTGCCCGAAACCACCGGCGGCGGCGGCGCCTTCGTCGACGTGGACAACGACGGCGATCTGGATGTGGTCGTCGTGAACGGCCGCCCCTGGCCGTGGACGTCCGGTGCCGGCCCGGCGCCGCGTTCGACCGTGCTGCTCTACACGAACGACGGCGCCGGCCACTTCACCGACACCACGGCGGCCGCCGGGCTGGCCGTGCAGCGCTACGGCATGGGCATCGCCGCCGGCGACTTCGACAACGACGGCTGGACGGATCTCTACATCACGGCGGTGGGCCAGAACGTGCTGCTCGAGAACGTCGGCGGACGTTTCCACGACATCACCGCCAGTGCCGGCGTGGGCGGGCGCGCCGACCAGTGGAGCACCTGCGCCACCTGGATCGACGCCGACAGCGACGGCGACCTCGACCTGTTCGTCTGCAACTACGTGCGCTGGTCGCGCGACCTCGACCGCGCCCAGGACTTCAGCCTGGCCGGGGTGGGCCGCGCGTATGGCCCGCCGCGCAACTTCGCCGGCGCCGCTCCGCTCTTCTTCGTGAACCAGGGCGATGGCCGCTTCACGGAACGCGCCGCCGCCGCCGGGCTCGTCGTGACCGATCCGGTCACGAAGGCGCCGGCCGGCAAGTCGCTCGGCGTGGCCGTCGCTCATCTCGACGGCAATCAGTGCCCCGATCTCATCGTCGCCAACGACACGGTGCGCAACTACGCGTTCCGCAACCGCTGCGACGGCACGTTCGAGGAGGTGGCGACCACCCTCGGCCTCGCCTACGACGGCTACGGCAACGCCCGCTCGGGCATGGGCATCGATCTGGCCGACGTGCGCGACGAAGGCACGCCCGTCGTCGCCATCGGCAACTTCGCCAACGAGATGACGGCGTTCTTCGCGCGCCAGGCCTCAGGCCAGTTCGTCGACGAAGCGATTGCCAGCGGCATCGGCGCGCCCAGCCGCGCGTTCCTCACCTTCGGCGTGCTCTTCTTCGATTACGACCTCGACGGCCGCGACGACCTGTTGACCATCAACGGTCACGTCGAAGACCAGATCGCCCTCGTGCAGAAGAGTCAGACGCACGCGCAGCCGGCGGCGCTCTACTGGAATGCCGGGAACGACGCGGCCTCGACCTTCGTGCCGGTGGCCGACACCGGCGCCCTGGCTACGCCGCTCGTGGGACGCGGCGGCGCCTATGGTGACATCGACGGCGACGGTGACCTCGACCTGCTGCTCGTGCCCACGACCGGCGCCGTGCGGCTGCTGCGGAACGACGTGACCGCCCGCCGTTGGTTCCGGCTGCGCCTCGTGGGCACGACGAGTCCGCACGACGCCGTGGGGGCGGTGGTGGAAGTGACCGGCGGCGGCCGCACGCGGCGGCGGATCGTGAGCGCCACGCACGGATATCTGTCGCAGTCGGACCCGGCGCTGACCTTCGGTCTCGCCGACGGCGAGACGCCGGAGACGATCCGCGTGACCTGGCCGCGCGGCGCCGTGCAGACGCTCTCCGGCGTGCCGCTCGGTCAGACGACGACGATTACCGAGGCGCAGTAGGCGCGGCCGCCGGGCGCGGCGTGCCGCTGCCCTGCCGGAGCGTCACGACCGCGTCCACGCCGAACGGCCCGAAGCGCTCCACCGCGCCGCCGGGCCACGCGACGTCCACGGCCTCGATGGCGGTCGCCGCGCCCACACCCACGTGCACGCGCGGGTCGTTCGCCGCGAGGTAGCTGTAGCCGCTGCGGACATCGCGCCGCCAGGTGCGTCCGCCGGCGGTCACCGCGAGGCG
>CADEFD010000044.1:0-8410 GCA_902826515.1 uncultured Acidobacteriota bacterium | reverse complement strand
AACAGCAGGTTCGGCTCCGCGTACGGATCGTTCGCGAACGTCTCGCCCTGCAGGCCCACCCGGCCGTTCGCTTCGTAAAGGTCGAGGCGGCCGTCGTTGTCGAAGTCCGCCATGCCCATGCCGAAACGCGTGTAACGCCGGCTGGTCACGCGCAGGCCGACCATGTTCGTGGCGTCCACGAAGAAGGCGCCGTCGTTCCGGAAGAACGAGTCGGACTCGGTGTCGAGATTCATCACCAGCAGATCGTTGTCGCCGTCGTCGTCGACGTCGGCCGCGTGCACGCCCATGCCGGCTTTCGGCGCGCCGTCCTGGTCGATGGCCACGCCGCGCGCGAGCGCCGTTTCGGTGAACCGCGCGCCGCCCTGATTGAGCCACAGGTGATTCGGCGTGCCGTCGTTGGCCACGAAGAGGTCGAGGCGGCCATCGCCGTTCACGTCGTCGGCCACGGCGCCCAGGCCGTTGCCGCGGGCCACGGTGAGGCCCGCCACGGCCGAGGCGTCCGTGAATGTGCCGCGGCCGTCGTTCAGGAACAGCAGATCGCCCGTCGGCGCGTCGTAGTTCTTCGGGCTGCAGAAATCCACGCGGCCGGTCAGACTGAAGCACTGGCGCTCGCGCCCCGGCTCCCACGCCAGATACCGCGTGACGAAGAGATCGAGATCGCCGTCGGCTTCGGCGTCGAAGAAGACCGCGCTGGTACTCCAGCCGGAGCCCGCGACACCGGCCGCCGCGGTGACGTCGGCAAAGACGCCGCGTCCGTCGTTCTGCAGCAGGACGTTCGTGCCGAGGTTCGTGAGATACACGTCCACGTCGCCGTCGTTGTCGTAGTCGCCGGCGGCGACGCCCATCCCGTAGCCGGCCACGTCCACGCCGCTGCCGGCGGTGGCGTCCGTGAAGTGACCGCGGCCGTCGTTGCGGAAGAGCCGATGTCGCGGCCCGCGATCCTCGCCGCCGAGCGTGCCGCTCTGCACGAGCAGCACGTCGAGATCACCGTCGCCGTCCATGTCGAAGAGCGCCGCGCCGCCGCCCATGATCTCGGGCAGCCGATAGGTCGAGCCCTCGTGGCCGGAGCGGTGCGCGAAGCTCAGGCCGGCGGAGGCCGCGATGTCATCGAACCATGGCGCCGCCGCGGTGGCCGCGCCGGACGCGGTGCCGGGCGACGGCGACGGCGTGGACGAGCCGCACGCACTCGCGCCGAGGCCGCACACCAGCAGCAGAATGCCAACGTCCGAGCGCGCGGTCCTCACGAACGTCCCTTTCCGATCGCCGCGAGGCGCTGCTCGACGTCGGCGAGGCCGCTGTGTGTGGGCGCCACCTTGCGCGCGCGGGCCGCCCAGCGCGCGGCGTCGTCGGCCGCGCCAGCCGCGAGCGCCGCCGAGGCGCCGCCGACGAGCGCGTCGCCGAGGAGCGGATCACGGGCCAGTGCCGCGCGATACGCGGTGAGCGCCTGCACCGCCTGCCGGCGTTCGAGGCGGATGCTGCCGATCCACGCCAGGGCCTTCGCGTCCTTCGGATTGGCGGCCGCCGCGTCACCCAGCCAGCGCTCGGCGTCGTCGAGGGCACCGCGGCGCCAGGCCACCACGCCGCGCAGGCGGGTCGCGTCGGCATCACGCGGCCTGAGCTCGAGCGCACGCGCGGCCAGGCGATCCGCCTCGTCCCAGGCGCGATCGAAGAGATGTGCGGTCGCCAGGTTCATCGTGGCGTCGAAGTCGTCGGGGTGCGCGCGCAGCACGCCTTCGAGCAGCGGACGCGCGTCGGCGGTGCGGCCGGCGGTGGCGTAGATGCCGCCCAGATAGGTCGTGAGCTCGCGGTCGTCGGGACGCTGGGCGCGCAGGGTTTCGAGCAGTCGAATCGCCTCGGCATGGTGGCCTTCGAGACCCAGTGTGGTCGCTTCCTTGAGCATCGCCGCGAAGCCGCGCCGGTAGACACCCACTTCGCTCGCCCAGGGATCCATCCACTGCGGCTCGCCCGAGGCGCCGGCAGCCACGGCGTCCTCGGCCTCCTCGGCGCGGCCGAGCGCGCGATAGGCGGTGCCCAGCACCTGATAGGCATACCGATCGTCGGGCACGCGCTCGATGAGCGCTTCGAGCGTGGCGGCGGCCTCGTGCGGTTTCCCCTGCGCCATCTGCACGCGCGCGAGGCCGGTCACACCTGCCGAATCCGACGGCGCGAGATTCACCGCCACGCGGAAGGCGGACTCCGCCGCCGCGAGATCACCGCGATCGAGCAGCAGGAGCCCCCGCCGCCAGCGCGCCGGCACGTAGTCGGGCGACCGCGTGATGGCCTCGTCGTAGGCCGCGAGCGCCCCGGCCGTGTCGCCGTCGCGCGCGCGCAGCCGGGCGAGATGATACGACCAGCGGCCGTGTGTCGCGGCGAGTGCGGCGGCAACGGCGTAGGTGTCTTTCGCCTGCGGCGTGAGGCCGTTGGCCTCGAGCGCCATGGCCAGACGTCCCCACTCGTCCCCGTCGGCACGCGACGCCGAGATCGCGGTGAGCCGTTCGGTGAGCACCGCGGCCACGGCCGGCTCGACGGGACCGTAGGCGGCGAGCTCCGGCACGGCCGGTCCGCGCTGACAGGCAGCAAGGCTGAGCAGGGACGCCGCGATGACGAGGAGCGCCAGGCGGAACACGGAGGGCACCACGATGGACGTTCAGGCTACACCAGCCGGCCATGAGCGAGGAGGCCGGCAGACGCCCCCGGCCGGCCGCCGGCGCGCGGCCGGCCACGATTCGGCTTGACTTACTTTTTGTAAGATCGATAATTCAAGCATATTGACGACATCCCGTCTGCCGCGCCTGTCCGCCACCGAGCGCGTCATTCTCGAACTGCTCCTCGAACACGGGGAGCTCTTCGGCCTTGCCATGGTGGAAGCCTCGGACGGCCGCCTGAAGCGCGGCACCGTCTACGTGACGCTCGGGCGGATGGAAGAGAAGGGATTTCTCGACTCGCGGCAGGAGCCGCTGCCCCCGGGCGCCACCGGACTGCCCCGCCGTCTCTACACGCCCACCGGCCACGCGCGGCAGGTGCTGGCCGCCTGGCGCGCCGCGGAGCGCGTGATGGCCGGCCACCTTTCGACGACGGAGGCCTGATGCGGCAACTCTCAGCGCATGCACTTCTGCGGTGGACCGCACGCACCTTCGGGGACGACGCGGCGACTCTCGTCTTCGAGCCGCTCATCGCGGATTGGCAGCAGGAGCGTCGCGCCGCCTGTTCTCGTACGGCCCGTGCCCTGGCATGGCTCCGTGGCGCCGCCGCCCTGCTCTGCTGCCTCGCGGCGGTTGGTATCAGTCACGCGGTGCCACGCGCCGAAGACCGGCCGCGCGTCGGGCGGAGTGCCGCCGTGGCGTTCGCGTTCCTGCTGCTCGGCACGGCTGTCCTCCTCGTCCCGTTCCTGCCCTGGTGGCTCGATCGCGGATGGGTGTTCGGACGCCTGGCGATGGATCTGCTGCCGACCACGCTCGGATTCGCGTGGCCCCTGGCCCTCGTGCCCGCCGCCGTGCGCCTCGGCGCGACGTCACGTGATGCGCGTCTCGCATGGCGTGCACGCGCGATCCTGCTCCTGGCCGCGGCAGGAACGACCGCTGCACTGACCATCGTAGATACTGTCGTCGCGCCCGTGGCCGCTCGCGATTTCCAGCAGCGCGTCCGGCACAGCCTGCCGACGGTGCCCGAAGCAGTGAACGCGCCGGCGGTGAGACTCACGGCGCTCAGCACCTCCACGGGCGTCGTCCCGCGCTCGCCGAACGAGCAGCGGAGACGCGCGGCGATGTCGCTGCTCTGGCCAGCGGCCCTGCTCGTGCTCGGATGGCGCGCCGGTCGCGCTCTGGCGCGTGCCGGCGTCGTGGTGCTGGCGGTCTGGTGGCTGCTGCCCGCGGGCATCGCCCTCACCTTTCAACCGGCGGCGACGCCTTTCGGCTCACTGCACCCGATGCAGTTCTTCGAGACGCCTGAATTCTCGGCGGCGGCAGTGTGGCTGGCTATCGCGATGGCGCTGAGACCGCGAGGTGATCAGGCCGGAGTCCGCGCCGCATGACGCTGCTGCGGCTGCTCCGCCTCGCCCGCCGCTGGTTCGGCCGCGCTGAAGCCACGCGCGTCTTCGAGCCGCTCATCGCGGACTGGCAGCACGACGCGGCCGAAGCCCCGCACGGCCGCAGGCGGGCGATCGCCCATGTGCGCGGCGCACTCGCGTTCGCCGCCACGTTGTTGCAGATGGCCATCCACTCGGCAACGGCCTCGTTATCCGTTCGACGACTGCTTGGTCGGATCACATTCTGGTCGGCGGTGTTCTCGCTTGACGCGATCGCCGACGCCCGCCACCTCCCGTGGGCAACAGCCGGTATCGCGCTACTCGTCTCCGTCACGTCGTGGCTGCCTGTCGTGGCCATGGGAGCAATGTGGCAGAGCGGCCGCTACGCGCGCCTGTGGCAGGTGGGACTCGGAATCACTGCCGTGTGCGCGCTCGTGTCGTTCGTGCTGGCCGGATGGGGGCAACCGCTCGCGGCCGCATTCATCGACGCACGGTTCACGACGGTCGGCCCAGAGCGCCTGATGGCCCTGCCGGAACTGCTCACGGCCGATCCGGGCGACACGTTGACCCTGGCCGCGCTGCGACGCGAACGGCTGCTGCGCGCGGGTCCGGCCGTGTTCGCCCTTCTATCCGGAATCGCGGCGGTCGCCCATCTCAGAAGGGGACGCCGGAAACACCGCGTGTTCTCGGCCGGCTACGTATTCGCCGGCACGCTGGTATGTACGGCGTTCGTGCTCTTCGTGAACGCCGCACGAGCATCCGGAGTCGACCGCTCGGTCGCGATGATGCTGGCGACGGCGGCCGTGATGGTGCCGGCCACCGGTCTCTTCGTGATGCTCTCTGAATCCGAGCGCCGTCTGTTCGTGCGATATTGTGGGCGGCGCTCGAACGCCCGATGGCAGGACGAGAGAGGGCCACGCGGGCCCGTCTCGACGCAGCGGTTGTGATCTGCACCGCGCCAGCCGCCCAACCGCAGCGGCGAGATGGGCCCGTGTGGCCCGATCTCAGTTGCTGGGTTTCACCTGCACGCCGTACACACAACGAGCCGGCCCGTGCAGGCCGGCTCGCGTGAGACGATCCCGGACGGCCGCTTACTTCTTCTTCGGGCGGTAGACGTGTGTCGCCTGCCCGAAGAACACCTCGGCGGCTTCCATCACCGTTTCCGACAGCGTCGGATGCGGGTGGATGGTGAGCTTGAGGTCTTCGGCGGTGGCGCCCATCTCGATCGCGAGCACCCCTTCGGCAATCAGCTCTCCGGCGCCCGACCCCACCATGCCCACACCGAGGATGCGGCCGGTGGCAGGGTCGATGATGAGCTTGGTCATGCCGTCGGTGCGGTCGATGGCGATGGCCCGGCCGGAGGCCGGCCACGGGAAACGCGTCACTTCCACCGTGCGGCCCGCCTTCTCGGCGTCCGCTTCGGTCAGGCCCGCCCAGGCAATTTCCGGATCCGTGAACACGACGGCCGGAATCGCCGCCGGCTCGAATACCGCCTTGTGGCCGGCAATCGCTTCAATCGCCACGCGCGCTTCGTGTGACGCCTTGTGCGCGAGCATCGGCTCGCCGGCCACGTCGCCAATCGCGAACATCGTGGGCTCGGCCGTGCGGCGCTGGCCGTCGGTTTCGATGAAGCCTTTCGCGTCGATCTTCACCTTCGTCTTCTCGAGGCCGTCGATCTTCGAGTTCGGACGGCGGCCGATCGAGACGAGCACGTAGTCGTAGGTTTCGCTGGCCGGAGCGCCCTCGCCCTCAAAGGTCACGGCGATGCCGCTCTTCGCGGCCACCATCCCGGTGACCTTGGTCGACGTCATCACCTTCGCGAACGTCTTCTCGATGCGCTGCTGCAGCGGCTTCACGAGGTCGCGGTCGGCGCCGGGCAGCAGCGTGGGCGTCATCTCGACCACCGACACCTTCGTGCCGAGCGCGGCGTAGACCGAGCCGAGTTCGAGGCCGATGTAGCCGCCGCCCACGACGAGCAGTGTCTTCGGAATCGCCGGCAGGTCGAGCGCGCCGGTGGAGTCGAGCAGACGCGGGCTGTCGACGTTCAGGCCCGGAATACGCGTGGGGTGCGAGCCGGTGGCGAGCACCACGTAGTCGGCGCTGACGTCCTGCACGCCGGTCGCCGTCTTCACCGACATCGAGGTCGGGCCGGTGAGCGTGGCGCGGCCCTGGATGTAGTTGACCTTCCGGAGCTTCGCGATCTGCCCGGTGCCGCCGGTGAGCTTTTCGACCACCGAGTTCTTGTAGGCGCGCAGCTTGTCGAGGTCGATCTTCGGCGTGCCGAACTCCACACCCCAGTGGCTGGCGTGCTTCGACTCATCGACGAGCTTCGCCACGTGCAGCAGGGCCTTCGACGGGATGCAGCCGCGGTAGAGGCACACGCCGCCGGGGTTCTTCTCCTCGTCGACGAGGGTGACCTGCATGCCGAGGTCGGCCGCGTAGAACGCCGCGGCGTAGCCGCCAGGACCGGCACCGAGAACAATGACTGATGGCATCTGATGAACTCGTGAACTCGTGATCGGCTGTTCGGATCTGGTGATCTATCCCCGAAGCGCGAGCGCGAAGGGGTTCTCCAATGCGTCCACCACCCAGCGCAGGAAGCGGATCGCGTCCGCGCCGTCGATGAGGCGATGGTCGTAGCTGAGCGAGAGCGGCAGCATCTGCCGCGGCTCGAAGGCGGTGCCGTTCCACTTCGGCTCCATCGCGCCGCGCGAGATGCCGAGGATGGCCACTTCCGGCCAGTTGACGATCGGCGTGAAGGCCGTACCGCCGATGCCGCCGAGGTTCGAGATCGACATCGAGCCGCCCGACATGTCGTCGAGCGAGAGCTTGCGGGCCTTCGCCTTGTCGGCCAGCGCCTGGATGTCGACCGAGATCTGCGTGAGGTTCTTCTGGTCGGCGTTCTTGACGACCGGCACGAGCAGGCCGTTCTCCGTATCCACCGCGATGCCCACGTTCACGTACTTCTTGTAGACGATGGCTTCGCCGGCCGCGTCCACCGAGGCGTTGAACTGCGGGAACACCTTGAGCGCGCTCGCCACGACCTTGCAGGCGATGGCGGTGACGGTGAGGTTGCCGCCGGCCTTCTCCACTTCGCCGCGGTACTGCTTGCGCACCGCTTCGAGGTTCGTGATGTCGGCCTTGTCGAACTGCGTGACGTGCGGAATCGTGTTCCAGGCGTGCGACAGGTGCTCGCTCGTCTTGCGGCGGATGCCGCTCATCGCCTTGCGTTCGACGGCGCCCCACTTCGAGAAGTCGGGCAGCGCGACCGAGGCGCCAGACACCGTGGACACGGCGCGCTGGCCGCCGCCGCCGAGGCTCGCCATCACGCTCTTGGTGAACGTCTTCACGTCTTCCTGGCTGATGCGGCCGCCGGGGCCGGTGCCGGGCACCTGATGCAGGTCCACACCCAGCTCGCGCGCGAGGCGGCGCACCGACGGCGCCGCCGGTGCCGCCAGACCCGACGACGGCGCGGACGCCGGCGCGGCCGGACGGCTGGCCTGGAACGCCAGCACCTTGTCGTGGCGCTCGGCGCTGTCGGCCGGCGCGGCTTCGGCCATCATCGGCCGGTCGATCGGACCGTCGGCCTGACCGGGCCCGTTCGCCGCCATCATCATCGGCCGATCGATCGGGCCATCCGCCTGACCGGGACCGGAATCCGCGGCGGCGATGCTGGCCTTGGCGGGTGCGGCCGCGGCAGGGGCCGGCGCCGCGGCGCCGCTCGCCGCGTCCTCCAGCACCAGCACGACCTGGCCGGGCTTCACCTTGTCGCCCTGCTTGACCTTGATCTCGGCGACGCGCCCGCCCACCGTGGACGGCACTTCGAGCGTGGCCTTGTCGGTCTCGAGCTCGAGCACCGCCTGATCGGCGGCGAGCGTGTCTCCGACCTTCACGAGCACGCGGAGCACGTCGCCCGCGGCCACACCATCACCCAGGTTGGGCAGCTTGAACTCAGTCACGGGCACTCCTGCTTACGAAATGGCGGGGTCGACCTTCTCGGGATTGATCCCGAGATCCTTGATGGCCTTCTCGACCACCACGGCGTCGATCTGCTTTTCCTGCATCAGCGCGTACAACGTGGCGACCACGATGAAGCGGCTGTCCACTTCGAAGAAGTCGCGCAGGGCCGGGCGCGACTCGCTGCGGCCGAAGCCGTCGGTGCCGAGGCTGTGGAGCGGCCGCGGCAGCCAGCGATCGATCACGTCGGGCAGCACCTTGATGTAGTCGGAGGCCGCCACGAAGACACCCGGCGCGTCCTTCGTCACTTCCGTGACGTAGGGCACGCGCGGCTTCGCCGTGGGGTGCAGGCGGTTCCAGCGCTCGGCGGCGTGGCCGTCCTTGTAGAGATTGCCGTAGCTCGTGACGCTCCACACGTCGGCGCCGACG
>CADEFD010000043.1 GCA_902826515.1 uncultured Acidobacteriota bacterium | reverse complement strand
GAGTGCGACCTTGCCAAGGTCGAAGTCGCGGGTTCGAATCCCGTTTCCCGCTCCAACTTTCGCTCCATGGTGCTCAGCGAAGGTTGTCTCGCCGAAGCCCGCAGCGCGGGCGAAGGCGGACGGCACGGTCTTGTGAGACACTAGCCCCCGACCGCACGATCCCCACCAGTTCCAAGCGGCGCCGTAGCCAAGTGGTAAGGCAGAGGTCTGCAAAACCTCCATCCCCGGTTCAAATCCGGGCGGCGCCTCCAGTCCTCCGCACTCAATTCACGGGCACTGTGGCTGAGGTCCCCTCGGCAAGAACAGAGCGCGCACGCGCGGTCAACCGTATGTTGGCGGCGTGGCCGACGTGACGCGGTCCGACCGGCGGCGACTCTGAGCGCGGCGCGAACGGATCCGACACTCGCACCGAGAGTGCGGGCGTCATCTGGGCAGGGGATGGGGGCCCCCTAAGGGCTTGTACAGGCGCAAGTCGCCGAGAGGTGCGAGTGACCGACGCGCGAAGCGGAGCCGACGATCGGACTGCGTCAGGTCGGCCGTTACTGCCAGCGCCGGGCACCATTCAAGCTTTCCGCCCGATGGCCGATTCCTCAGGCCATGAACGTCAACTCCGCCTCCTCCTCCGCGGCCGCCCTCGAAGCCCAGCGTGAAGTCATGGTGCTCAAGAAGCAGCAGGACGTCACTAAGGAAGTCGGCCAGGCGCTCGTGGAGTTGGTGAAGGACGCGCCTTCCGCCGCGCCGGGGCGTATCGATACCTACGCATAACGACGGAGCCACGAACCGAACGGCGACCGTTCGATCCGCGGCTCCCGCACGCTAGCGGATATCCAGGAACGTCCCCGCGCGGAGCTGCGCGAACGCCTGCGCGATCTCTTCCTGCGTGTTCATCACGACCGGGCCCCGCCATGCGATCGGCTCGCGGATCGGCGCGCCAGACACGAGCAGGAAGCGCATGCCCTCGTCACCAGCCCGCACGCGGATCTCATCACCCGCGTCGAACACCGTGAGCGAGCGATTCGCGACGTCCGTGCCGTAGCGCGCCCGATCGTCGTCGAGCAGGCCGCCGGGCGTCACCACGTCGGTCGCCACCGCGCGCGGCTCCGAGGCGTCGCGGAACGCGCCGCTGCCGTCGAACACGTAGGCGAACACGTTCTGCGACCGCGCCACCGGGATCGTGCGCTCGACGCCCGCCGGCACCGTGATGTCGAGATACTGCGGTGACGCCGCAATGCCCTCGACCGGACCGCGCCGGCCCCAGAAGTCGCCGGCGATGATCCGCACCTTCGTGCCGTCGTCGTCGGTCACCTCGGTGACGTCCTTCGACGCCACTTCCTGATAGCGCGGCGCCGTCATTTTCTGCGCCGAGGGCAGGTTGGCCCAGAGCTGGAAGCCGTGCATGCGACCGGCCGGGTCTCCGTGCGGCATCTCCTGGTGCACGATGCCGCGCCCGGCGGTCATCCACTGCACGTCGCCGGGGCCGATGGCGCCTTCGTTGCCGAGGCTGTCGGCGTGATCGACGGTGCCGGCGAGCACGTAGGTGATGGTCTCGATGCCGCGGTGCGGATGCCAGGGAAAGCCGCGCAGGTAGTCGTCGGGCACGTCGTTCCGGAAATCATCGAGCAGCAGGAACGGATCGGTGCTCTCGGTGTCGCCGAAGCCGAACGCGCGGCGCAGGTGCACGCCGGCCCCTTCGAGGGTGGGCGTGGCAAGGACGTGGGAACGGACGGCGCGAATCGACATGGACCCTCCAGAGGAAGTCAGTGTGATAACACTGTTCTGATGCTTATGGGCGATTCGGCGTTTCATCCGGCAGGCCAAGCGTGAGCAGCGCGCCGGCGACCAGTCCAGCCGCCAGCACCCACAGGCCGGCGGCGAAGCTGCCGGTGGCATCCCGCGCGTAGCCGACGAGCGTCGGGCCGACGAACCCGCCGATGTTGCCGACGGCGTTCACGAGGGCCACGCCGCCGGCCGCCGCCGTGCCGCGCAGGAAGGCCGTGGGCAGCGCCCAGAACGGCCCGAGCGCGCCCCAGATGCCGAAGGCCGCCACCGAAAGCGCCATGAGCGACAGCGTGACGGAGGCGGGCACGGTGGCTGCGGCCACGAAGCCGGCCGCGCCGATGAGCGCGGGGATCGCCACGTGGCGCCGTCGTTCGCCCGTGCGATCGGAACTGCGGCCCACGAACACCATGCCCACGGCGGCGACCACATACGGCAGCGACGAGATGAGCGCCACGGCGCTCGAGGGCAGCGTGCCGAGCGACTGCACGATCTGCGGCAGCCAGAAGCTCACGCCGTAGAAGGCCAGCACGATGCAGAAGTAGATGGCGGCCAGACGCCACAGGCGCCCCGAGCGGAGGGCCCCGCGCATGTCGTGATGCGCGCCGGGTGAGGCGTGCGCCTCCGCCTCCAGGGTCGAGACGAGCCAGGTGCGTTCGGCCTCCGACAGCCAGCGCGCCTCGGCGGGGCGGGTATCGAGACGCCGCCAGACCACCGGCGCGAGCAGGATGGCCGGGATCCCTTCGATGACGAAGAGCCACTGCCAGCCGCGCAGCCCGAACACGCCGTCGAAGAGCAGCAGGCCGCTCGAGATCGGCCCGCCGATGACGCCCGCAATCGCGGTGCCGGTCATGAAGAGCGCCACCGCGTGCGCGCGTTCCCGCGACGGGAACCACTGCGTGAGGTAGTAGATGATGCCGGGGAAGAAGCCGGCTTCGGCGGCGCCGAGCAGGAAACGCAGCAGGTAGAACGTAGTCGCGTCGCGCACGAAGGCCATGCCGATCGACACCAGCCCCCAGGTCAGCATGATGCGGCCGATCCAGGCCCGGGCGCCCACGCGGGCCAGGATGAGGTTGCTCGGGACTTCGAGCAGCGTGTACGACACGAAGAAGATGCCCGACCCGAGGCCGTAGACCGTCGCCGAGAAGCCGAGGTCGCGGTTCATGTCGAGGGCCGCGAAGCCGATGTTCACGCGGTCGAGGTAGGCGACGACGTAGAGCAGGAACAGGAACGGGATGAGGCGCCGGCGCAGGGCCGCGACGGCAGTGACGGAGGGGGGCGGGGGCGCCGGCATGCGGCCGCCATCATGGCATAGCTCACTGGCGCGACCTGGGACGTGCGAGAAGTCTTGGTTGCTGCGTTCGGCGGTTCGAAAAGTCAGCCGAATCGAGGATAAGAGCAGTGCTCAGCGTGGACTAATCGGGCATGTAATCCTGTGCAAACGGCCGGATTGTTAAGGAAATGCGCGTGGTACGGTCCGTGCTGCCTGGTGGGGCAGCATGAACACGTCCGGCACCCTCCAGAATCCGTTCTCCCCGCTTTCCCTGGCTGCTGACCGCGATCGGCGCTCGCAGCCCCGTCTCAGTGCCGAAGTCCTCGGGCTCGAGGTCGACGCCACCCTGTCGCAGGGCGTCTACGTGCGCGTCCTCAACGTCTCGACCGGTGGCGCGCTCGTCGAACTCCACGAATGGATTCGTCCCGGCACGCGCAGCGCGCTGAAGCTCTCGCGCCCGGTCGAGGAGGGCGCGCCGTCGGATCGCATGGTTGCCAACGGCCAGATCGTCCGCTGCTGGGTCGATCGTCTCGCGCCGCTGCGCTACCGCGCCGCTATGGTGTTCGCCGCCACGGCGCCCACCAGCACGCCGCCGCCCGCGATGGACGCGTCCGCGGGCGCCACCGACATGACCGTGCTGCTGGAGCGCCCCGCATGACGATCGCTGAAGCGACCCACGCCATGGTCCTGCAGGCGCGCCCGCCGCGGGCTTCCGGTGCCGCTGCCGGCACGGCCGGACATGTGATGCGCCTCGTCGACGTCATCGCGCGCGTGGAGCCCACCTGGGTCGAGGCCGTGGCGGTCGTGCAGGCCGTCTGCGCGCAGCTCGCCCCCGGCGAGGCCGCGCCGGCGCTCGACGCCATCCGCGTCTCGACCGCCGGCCAGGTCTCGTTTCCCGCCGCCGGCCCGGCCGACGACATCAGCACGGTGAAGGCGGTGGGCCGTCTGCTCACCGGCATCCTGCGCACGGGCGACTGCCCGATGCCGGTGTGGGAGGCCTCCGAACGGGCACGGCGCACGCCAGCGGCCGTCGGCAGCGCGCGCGCCTTCGGCGCCGCCCTCACGTGTTTCCCGGCCGCGCAGGGGCCGCACGAACTCGCGCTCTACGTGCAGTCGGCGCGCACGGTGGCGCCGCCCACGGCCCGTCCGGCCACGGCGTCGTTCAGTGCCGCGAGCCTGACCGCGCGCGCCGGCCTCGTCGTGCTCATCGTGGCGATGGGCGGCATCGGCGCCGGCGTGTCGGTGGGCGCGCTCGTGGCCACGAAGACGCTCGGCGCGGCGGCGCCGCCGCGCGTCGTGTCGGCCGACGCCCTCCCGCCGGATCGCGCCGGCCGCGACTAGGCGCCGCTCGTGCCGGTGCGCGCCCGCGTCGCCTGTTCGGCCTGCAGATAGCGAGAGCGCAGCGGGTGATCGAGCCGCGCCGCCAGCATCTCAGAGGCTGCCGCCACGCCCGCGAGCGACACGCCCGTCTCGACGCCCAGGCCGTCGAGCATGTAGAGCAGATCCTCGGTCGCGAGATTGCCTGACGCCCCGGGCGCGAAGGGACAGCCGCCGAGGCCGCCGGCGGCGGCGTCGAACGTCGTGATGCCGGCATCGAGTCCGGCGAGCACATTGGCGAGCGCGGTGCCGCGCGTGTCGTGAAAATGCAGCGCCAGCCGGTCGAACGGCAGCTCGCCGCCGAGGAAGGCCAGCAGCTCGCGCACCTGGCCCGGGTGGCCGACGCCGATGGTGTCGCTGACGGCCACTTCGTAGGCGCCCAGGTCGAGCAGTGCGCGCGTCACCCGCAGCACCGCTGCCGGCGTGACCGGCCCCTCGAACGGACACCCGAACGCACACGACACATAACCGCGCACCCGCAGGCCGGCCGCCAGCGCGCGGCCGATGACGTCGGTGTAGCGATGCAGCGACTCGTCGATCGACTGATTGATGTTGCGCGCGCTGAAGGTCTCCGAGGCGGCGGCGAACACCGCGACCTCGCTCACGTGGGCGGCGATGGCGCGCTCGAGCCCCGGCAGGTTCGGCACGAGCGCCGTGTAGCGCACGCCGGCCCGGCGGGTGATCCCGGCAAACACCTCGGCCGCGTCGGCCATCTGCGGCACCCAGCGCGGCGAGACGAACGACGACACCTCGATCACGCGGTGACCAGCCGCCGAGAGTGCGTCCACGAAGCGCACCTTGTCGGCGGTGCTGATGGCGGCAGTTTCGTTCTGCAGACCGTCGCGCGGCCCCACTTCCACGATCGTGACGGCGGGCGGCGTCACGCGTCGATCTCCACGAGGCGCACGCCGGGCTTCACGAGATCGCCCACGGCGCAGCCAATGGCGCGCACGACGCCGTCGCGGGCCGCGCGTACCGTGAGCTCCATCTTCATGGCTTCGAGCACGACCACGGGCGCGCCGGCGGCGACACGTTCGCCAATCGCGACCGCGATCTTCACGACCGTCGCCGGCATCGGCGCCGTCATGTCGGAGGCGGCGGCGCGGCTCGCGCCGGCCCGCTTCGGCGCGCCGTCGACCACGCAGGTGCGGGTGCGTCCCCCGGCGGTGGTCCATGTGTCATGCGGCGGCCCGGCCACGGCGACGAGCGTGCTCGCGCCGTCATCCCCGGTCACGCGGTATTGCCCGGGCGACGTCTCCGCGACATGGAAGCGGCGGCCGTCCACCACGACCACGCCATCGGCGGCGGCGTCGGCGGTGACCTCGGTGGCGTCGTGGAGCACGCGGTAGCGACGGCTCATGTGCGCCTCAGCCGCGCCAGCCGCGCAGCGTGTCGAAGGGATCGGCGGCCGCAACGGCGGCGCCGCCGGCCACAACCGTGCCGGCAGCCGGTCCGCGCGCGGCATGGAACGCGGCCGCGGCCGCCACGGCCGGCGGCAGGCCGCCCGGATCGGCGGTGAGCGCGTCGAGTTCGCGACCCAGGAAGCCGGTGTCGATCCGGCCGGCGATGAAGTCGGGATGATCCAGAATCGCCATGAGGAAGGCGAGGTTCGTGCGCACGCCGAGAATCTCGAAACGTGAGAGCGCCTCACGCGCCCGCGCCAGGCTCTCGCCACGCGTTTCGCCCCACGTGATGAGCTTGGCCAGCATCGGGTCGTAGTACACCGACACCGCGCCGCCTTCGACCACGCCCGAATCCACCCGAATGCCGGGCCCCTGCGGTTCGCGATAGCGCAGCAGCGTGCCGGCCTGTGGCAGGAACCCCTGCGCCGGATCCTCGGCGTAGATGCGGCACTCGAGGGCGTGGCCGCGCTGAGTGAGATCGGCCTGCCGCCAGGGCAGCGGGGCGCCCCCGGCCACGGCGAGCTGCGCGCGCACCAGGTCCACGCCCACGACACATTCGGTGATGGGATGTTCCACCTGCAGGCGCGTGTTGATCTCGAGGAAGTAGAACCGCGCGTCGTCGCCGTCGCCTTCGAGCAGGAACTCGACGGTGCCGGCGTTCCGGTAGCCGACGGTGCGGGCCGCGGTCACGGCCGCGGCGCCGATCTTCGCGCGCACGGCGGGGGTGACGGCGGGCGACGGCGTTTCCTCGACCACTTTCTGATGCCGCCGCTGTGCCGAACACTCGCGCTCGAACAGATGCACGGTGTCGCCGGAGGCGTCGGCGAAGATCTGCACTTCGATGTGCCGCGGCCGCTCGACCAGGCGCTCGAGATACAGGCGCGGATTGCCGAAGGCGGCCTGCGCCTCGCGCCGCGCCTGCGGCAGGGCGGTGGCGAGCTCGTCGAGGTGCCGCACCGTCTTCATGCCGATGCCGCCGCCGCCCGATGCCGGTTTCACGAGCAGCGGCACGCCGAGCGCGATCGCCGCGGCCGTGAGCGCGGCGTCGGTCTGCTCCTCCGGCGCGGCGCCCGGCACCACCGGCACACCGGCGGCCTCCATGAGCGTGCGCGCGCCGGTCTTCGAGCCGAGGCGCGTGATCGAATCGGCGGTCGGGCCGATGAAGACGAGGCCGGCGTCTTCGACCGCTTTGGCGAAATGCGCCCGTTCCGACAGGAAGCCGTAGCCCGGATGCACGGCGTCGGCGCCGGTGCGTCTGGCGGCGTCGATGAGCGCGCCGACGTCCAGGTAACTCTCGGCGGCCGGGGCCGGCCCGATGCGCACGGCGGTGTCGGCCGCATGCACGTGCGGCGCGGCGGCGTCGGCATCCGAATACACGGCCACCGTGCCGATGCCGGCGGTGCGGCAGGCGCGGATGACGCGCAGCGCGATCTCGCCGCGGTTGGCGATGAGCACCCGGCCGATCACTGCGGCACCCAGCCCGGCTGACGCTTCTCGAGGAAGGCGCGCAGGCCGTCCTGGCCTTCGGGCGACACCCGCTGCGCGGCGATGGTCTTCGCGGTGAGCGCGGCGACGTCCTCCGGGCTCCGTCCCGCGACCTGCGGAATGAGCCGTTTGGCAGCTGCGACGCCGGTGGGCGCGGCCGTGAGGGCCTCACGGACGACGTCGGCCACGGCGGCATCGAGTTGTCCGGCGGCCACGACGGTATGCACGAGTCCGATCGCGAGCGCTCTGGCGGCGGTGAACCGCGTGCCGGTCAGGAACAGCGCGCGCGCGTGCGACACGCCGATCTTCGGCAGCACGAAGGGCGAGATCATCGCCGGCAGGATGCCGAGCTTCGTTTCGGTGAAGCCGAAGATGGCGCCTTCCTCGGCGATGACGATGTCGCACACGGCAGCCAGCCCCGAGCCGCCGCCGAGTGCCGCCCCGTGGATGCGGCCGACGACCACGACCGGCAGCGTGTTGATGGCGCGCAGCATGGCGGTCGTGGCCAGGGCGTCCGCTTCGTTCTCGGCTTCGGACGCCTCGGCCATCCGCGCCATCCAGGCCGCGTCGGCGCCGGCGCTGAACACCTTGCCCGCGCCCGCGAGCACGACGACGCGCACGCCCGGATCCTCGGCCAGCCCTTCGGCCCACTGACGCAGTTCGGTGACGACCTCGTCGTTGAAGGCGTTGCGGACGTCGGGCCGGTTGAGGGTGACGTGTTCGACGGCGCCGTCGCGCCGGATCTGCAGGTAGCGGTACATCGGGCTCACATCCGGAAGATGCCCACGCGCGGCGGCGGCACGGGCGCGTTGGCGGCGGCGGAGATGCCGAGGGCGAGGGCGGCGCGCGTATCCACCGGATCGAGGATGCCGTCGTCCCACAGGCGCGCGGTGGAGTAGTAGGGCGACCCTTCCTCCTCGTACTTCTGCAGGATCGGGTTGCGGATCGCGGCCTCGTCTTCGGCGGAGAACGCCGCGCCGGCGCGCGCGAGCTGATCGCGCTTCACGGTCGTCAGCACACCCGCGGCCTGCTCGCCGCCCATGACCGAAATCCGCGCGTTCGGCCACATCCAGAGCAGGCGCGGATCGTAGGCGCGGCCGCACATGCCGTAGTTGCCGGCGCCGAACGAGCCGCCGATGATGACGGTGAACTTCGGCACGACCGACGTGGCCACGGCGTGCACCATCTTGGCGCCATCCTTCGCGATGCCGCCGCGTTCGTAGGCGCGGCCCACCATGAAGCCGGTGATGTTCTGCAGGAACACGAGCGGGATCGCGCGCATGTTGCAGATCTCGATGAAGTGGGTGGCCTTGAGCGCGGATTCCGAGAACAACACGCCGTTGTTGGCGACGATGCCCACCAGGCGGCCGTGCAACCGGGCGAAGCCGCAGACGATCGTGGAGGCGTAGCGAGCCTTGAACTCGTCGAACCGCGAGCCGTCCACGAGGCGGGCGAGGATCTCGCGCACGTCCACCTGCGTGCGGAAGTCGGTGGGCATGATGCCGTAGAGCTCGCCGGGATCGTAGAGCGGATCTTCCGGCGTCGTGAGGTCACGCGCGGCCGGCTTCACCGTGTGCAGCGTGGACACGATGATCCGGGCCTGGTGCAGCGCGTGGCGATCGTCGTCGGCGAAGTAGTCGGCCACGCCGGATTCCCGCGTATGCACGTCGGCGCCGCCCAGTTCCTCCGCGGTGACGTCTTCGCCGGTGGCCGCCTTCACGAGCGGCGGCCCGGCGAGGAAAATGGTGCCGGTGCCCTCCACGATGATCGTCTGGTCGGACATCGCCGGCACGTAGGCGCCGCCGGCGGTGCACGAGCCCATCACGACGGCGATCTGCGGGAGGCCCGCGGCCGACATCCGCGCCTGGTTGAAGAAGATGCGGCCGAAGTGTTCGCGGTCGGGGAAGACCTCCGCCTGGAGCGGCAGGAACGCGCCGCCTGAGTCCACGAGATATACGCACGGCAGATGGTTCTGCAGCGCGACATCCTGCGCGCGCAGATGTTTCTTCACGGTGAGCGGGTAGTAGGTGCCGCCCTTGACCGTGGCGTCGTTGGCCACGATGACGACCTCGCGGCCCGAGACGCGGCCGATGCCGGTGATGATGCCGGCCGCCGGCGCCTCGCTGTCGTACAGGTCCCACGCGGCCAGCGGCGACAGCTCGAGGAACGGCGAACCCGGGTCGAGCAGCAGGTCGATGCGCTCTCGCGCGGTGAGCTTGCCCTGCGCGCGGTGCCGTTCGATGTACTTCGGTCCGCCGCCTTGTTTCACGAGCGCGAGGCGCTCGCGGTACTCGGCCACGAGCGTGGCCATGCGGTCGCGGTTGGTCCCGAACTCCGGACTCGTGGTGCGGATGTGGGACTCGAGGACGTCCATGGGGCTCCTGCGCCGGGCGGATGAGGCGGGCGGCCTACCAGCCGCAGCAGTCGGTCTTGAAGCGGCAGGCGGGGCAGCGCCACACCGCGTGCATGCGGTACATCTCGGCGCCGCAGCGTTCGCACACCGTGCGGCTGTCGTCGGCGGGCGCGGGGCCGGTCTTGAGGGCCGACAGGATGGGCGTGATCGGCGGCAGCGGACGAGGATCGGCCATCGCCCGGATTATAGCGGAGGTGCGAGGGGCGGCCCGGGCGCGCGGATCGGGAATAATGGATGAGCAGCCATGGCCCGTGTCCAACCCCGCCGCCGGCGTGTGCTGGTCGTCGATGACGACCCGGCCACGGTCGACTGGCTCAAGATGGTCATCGAACAGGCGGCGGTCGATCCGCCGTTCGACGTCCGTTCGGCCGGCCTCGGCCGGACCGGGCTGGCCGTGTTCGACGAATGGCGGCCCGACATCGTGCTGCTCGACCTGCTGCTGCCCGACGGCGACGGCATGGACGTGCTGAAGCTGATGAAGGAACGCGCGCCGGGCGCCGAGGTCATCGTCATCAGCGGCCAGGGCACCATCGCCCGCGCCCTCGACGCCGGCCAGGCCGGTGCCTTCTTCTTCGTGGAGAAGAGCCAGCTCGATCCGGCCGGCATCGTCGGCATCCTCGAACGCGCGGCGCGCCAGGTGGACGAGCGGGTCACGCACGAGGAACTGCGCGCGAAGCTGCGCGACCCGGACGGCATGGGCGCGGTCATCGGGCAGAGCCAGGTGATGCGCGAGCTGTTCGAACTCGTGGACGCGGTGGCGCCGAGCAACGCCAACGTGCTCATCCAGGGCGAGAACGGCACCGGCAAGGAGCTCATCGCCAACGCGCTGCACCAGCGCAGCCCGCGCGCGGCCGGCCCCTTCATCAAGATCAACTGCGCCGCGATTCCGAAGGACCTCATCGAGTCGGAGCTCTTCGGCTACAAGAAGGGCGCCTTCACCGGCGCCAACGCCGACAAGGTCGGTCTGCTCGAACTCGCCGAGGGCGGCGCGCTCATGCTCGACGAGATCGGCGAGATGCCGGCCTATCTGCAGACGAAACTCCTGCGCGTGCTGCAGGAGCGCGAGTACCGGCCCATTGGCAGCGAGCGGTTCGTCAAGGTGGACTTCCGCCTCATCTGCGCCACGAACATCGATCTCGACGCGGCGCTCGCCGACGGCCGGCTCCGCGAAGACCTCTACTTCCGCATCAACACCATCCAGCTGCGCGTGCCGCCGCTGCGCGAGCGCACCGAAGACATCCCGTTGCTCTGCGACTGGTTCGTCGAGAAGTTCGCGCGCCGGCACCAGAAGTCCGTGCGCGGCGTGAGTCCGGCGGCGTATCACCTGCTCATCCGCAGCCGCTGGCCCGGCAACGTGCGCGAACTCGAGAACGCGATGGAGCGGGCGGTGCTCGTCACGCGGTCGTCCGAGATCCAGCCGGGCGATCTGCCGGATTCGCTGCGCGCCTCGACCGCCGACGACACGTTCGCCATCCCCGCCCACCGCACGCTCGCCGAGATCGAACGCATGGCGATCCTGCAGACGCTCGAGCGCACGAACTGGAACAAGCAGGAGGCGGCGCAGATCCTCGGCCTTTACCGGCCGACGCTCTACAACAAGATGCGCCGCCACGGCATCGTGGCGCGCGACCAGCGCCGGCGCACCGTGCCGGCCGTCGGCGAGGCCTGAGGCGGTGGGACTCATCGCGCGCGCGGCGTGGAAGGGCGTGGGCGAGTTCTACAGCAGTGAGGGACTGACCCACGCGGCGTCGATCGCCTTCTACGCGCTGCTCTCGATCTTCCCGTTCTTCCTGCTGCTGTTCTCGGTGATCGGCGGGCTCACCGAAGACCCGGCGGCGCGCGACAGCGTCGTCAGTTTCGTCTTCCGCTACTTCCCGCGGCAGTTCGACTTCGTGTCGGGGCAGATCGACAGCTTCCGTACCGACCGCGTCGGCATCGGCGTCGGCGGCGGTCTGGCGCTGGCGTACGCCTCGCTCGGCGTCTTCAACGCCATGAGTTCGGCGGTCAACCACGCCTGGGGCGTCGAGAAGAAGCGCAGCTTCATCCGCCACCGCCTGTTCTCGTTCCTGATGATGGTTGCGGCCGGCGCGATGTTCGTGCTGGCGATCGGCATCGTGGCGGCGGTGCGGGTGGTCGAGGCGCGCTGGTTTTCGTCACTCCAGGTCAAGGGCGCCTGGCTCGACCGCCTGCAGGGCCTCGGCACCGACTGGGCCGCGCTGGGCCTGCTGGTCGTGTGTGTGGCGCTCGTGTACCGCTTCGTGCCGAACGTGAAGGTGACCTTCGCCGAGGTCTGGCCCGGCGCGATTCTGACCGCGGTGTTGTGGCGGATCGCCTTCGCGCTCTTCTCCTGGTACGCGGCCGACCTCTCGCAGTGGAGCGTGCACGGCTCGGTCGCCGCCGTCGTCGTGTTCCTGCTGTGGATCTACGTCTCGGCCGTGCTGCTGCTCTACGGCGTGGAGATGACGGCCGCGTACGTGCGGCTGCGGAAGGCCGGCGGACGCACGTCCGGCGTGAACCCGGCTACACCACCCGGGCGAGCAACTGCCGGATGATCGCTTCGGTGAAGAAGGGCAGGTCGTCGGACTTGCGCGAGGTGATGACGCAGCCGTCTTCGACGACCGGCCGGTCCACGTAACGCGCCCCTGCGTTCTTCGCGTCCACGGCAATGGACGGCCAGCACGTGATCATGCGGCCGCTGAGGGCCCTGGCGTTGATGAGCACCGAGGGGCCGTGATCGATGGCGGCCACGGGTTTCCCGGCCTCGACGGCATCGCGCACCAGGTCGACCATGGCGTGGCGAAGGCGGATCTTGTCGGCGGCGTAGCCGCCCGGGATGATGACTGCGTCCACATCGACGGCACGGACGGTGCTGGCGGCAACTTCGGCGGCAATCTGCTGCCCGTCGCGGCTGCGGTAGACCTGCCCCTGGATGGGCCCGACGATCTGCACGGTGGCGCCGGTCACGGAGAGCGCCGTGCGCGCCGCGTCGAGATCCACGTGGTCGTAGTCGTGTTCCACCAGAATCACCACGCGTCGGCCGCGGAGCGGAGTCGTATCAGTCACGCCGGGTCATGCCTCCACCGCGAGTGTACCCCAGCGGTTGGGGCGCGGCATATGATCGCAGGATGAATCGACTCGCCGGGGAGCCCAGTCCGTATCTGCGCCAGCACGCCGGGAACCCGGTGGAGTGGTATCCCTGGGGCGACGAGGCGTTCGAACGCGCCCGCCGCGAGCAGAAGCCGATCTTCCTCTCGATTGGCTACGCCACGTGTCACTGGTGTCACGTGATGGCCCACGAATCGTTCGCCGCGCCGGCCATCGGCGAGCAGCTCGCCCGCGACTTCATCGCCATCAAGGTGGACCGCGAAGAACGCCCTGACGTGGACCGCGTGTACATGGCGTTCGTGCAGGCCACGACCGGCAGCGGCGGCTGGCCGCTGAGCGTGTGGCTGACGCCGTCGCTCGAGCCGTTCTACGGCGGCACCTACTTCCCGCCGGTGTCGGCGTGGGGCCGGCCGTCGTTCAGCGACGTGCTGCGCGAGATCGCACGGGCGTGGCGAGAAGATCCGGCGGAGGTGGGCGCATCGGCGGCGCGCGCGGTGGCGCATCTGCGGACGCCGCCGCCGGTGCATCATGCCGACGGCGTCACCGCCCTCTCCGTACTCGAAGCGGGGCAGGAGGCGTGGGCGCGCGCCTTCGACGAGCGGCGGGGCGGTTTCGGCGACGGTCCGAAGTTCCCGCGCCCGAGCGAACTGCTGTTCCTGCTGCGCGAACACGCGCGCACCGGCGCGCCCGAGCCGCGCGTGCTGGTGCTCGGCACGCTCAGGGCGATGGCGCTCGGCGGCATGCGCGATCACGTGGGCGGCGGCTTCCATCGTTACTCGGTGGACGGCGGCTGGCGGGTGCCGCACTTCGAGAAGATGCTCTACGACCAGGCGCAGCTCGTGCTGGCGCTGCTCGAGGCGTGGCAGGTGAGCGGCGACCCGTTCTTCGCGCAGGTGGCGGAAGACACGCTCCGCTACGTCGAACGTGACCTGATGGGCCCCGACGGCGGCTGCTATTCCGCGGAGGACGCGGACTCGGTGCCGGCGGCGCAGGCCGGTCAGCCGGATGCGCACGCGACCGAAGGTGCGTTCTACATCTTTTCGCGCAACGAGCTCGTCGAGGCGCTTGGTCCCGACAGCAAGGCGTGGGAGCTGCGGTTCGGCGTGCAGCCGGGCGGCAACGCGCCCTTCGATCCACAGGGCGAGTTCGGCGCGAACAACCTGTTCTACACGGCGAAGACGATCGCCGCCATCGTGGAGCAGACGGGGCAGACGGCGGCGGACGTGGGCGCGGCGCTCGCGCGCGGCCGGCAGCGGCTCTTCGAGTGGCGCGGCAAACGTCCGCGGCCGCAGCTCGACGACAAGGTGCTCACCGCATGGAACGGCCTGGCGCTTGCGGCCTTCGCGCGCGCGGCGCGGGTGCTGGCGCCGGAAGGGGTGCTCGACGAGGGGGTCGCCGGTAGCGGCCGTCGGCATCTGGCGACGGCCATCCGTATCGCGACGTTCATCCGCACGCGGCTCTGGAACGACACGACGAAACGCCTCGAGCGGCGCGTCGCCGCGGGCGCAGCCGGCATCGACGGCTTCGCCGAAGACTACGCCTGCATGGCGTGGGGCCTCATCGAGCTTTTCCAGGCCACGGGGGATCCGGTGTGGCTGACGTGGGCCGTGGATCTGCATGACACCCTCGATCGGCTCTTCCTCGCGCCGGACGATCGCGGCTGGTATGCGACCACCGGCGAAGATCCCTCGGTACTCGTGCGCCAAATCGAGGAGTACGACGGCGCCGAGCCCTCGGCCACGTCGGTCGCGGTGATGAATCTGCTGGCGCTCGCCCGGCTCACCGGCGAGAGCCGCTTCCAGCAGCGCGCGGAACGGGTGCTCGAGGCTCGACGCGGCCAACTCGCCGCGCAGCCGCGCGTGGCGCCGCACCTGCTGGCGGCGCTCTCGACCACGCTGCAGCCGGCGCTTGAGATCGTGGTGACCGGCGGCGAACGCGCCGGCACGCTGCACCACACCGTCACCTCGCGCTACCTGCCGGCAGCGGTGACGGTACCGGTGTCGGAGGCACACGTCGAAGCGCTCGGCGTCGTGGCCCCCTGGGTCGCGCCGTACGCCGCCCGCGTTGCCGAGGTCGCCGCGTTCGTGTGCCGCGACTTCGTGTGCGCCGCACCCGTGAAGGCGCCCGAGTCGCTGGCCATTCTGCTCGACGACACCGTGCAGCCCGGGCCGAGCGAGAATCCGGGGACGATTCAGTGACTGCGCCGATAGCCGATTCCTCGGGTATCGTGAGACGAAGCCGCCGGGGTGGCGAAACTGGCAGACGCACGGGACTTAAAATCCTGGGCCCCGTAAGGGGCGTGTGAGTTCGATTCTCACCCCCGGCACCATCACTCGCTTCCACCTTCACTTGCCACTGCCCGCGGCACAGATCATGAGTGCCGCGGACGTCGGGCGAAGGACTGCACGTGGAAGGTGGTGCCCGCCGTGTGGGCACGGGCAATGGCGACGGCTGGCACGACGCGGTCCGATCGGCGGCGACTCTGAGCGCGGCGCGAACGGATCCGACACTCGCACCGAGAGTGCGGGCGTCAGCGCAACAGGGGCTGGGGGCTCTCTAAGGGCTTGTACAGGCGCAAGTCGCCGAGAGGTGCGAGTGACCGACGCGCGAGCGGAGCCGACGATCGGACTGCGTCGTGCCGGCCGGCAACGGTCGCCCCGGGCCCCTTGTGACCTCGCCGCCGGACGCGCTGTCATATGATGCCGGGACCGGGCCGCGCGGACGGCGGCCCTCAACGGAGGCGACGATGCGGTGGGAAGATCAGCGGCGGAGCGACAACGTCGAAGACCGGCGCGGCATGAAGGTGCGCGGCGGGATGGGCGGTGGCCTCGGCATCGGCACCATCGTCATCGTGCTCATCGTGAGCTGGCTCACCGGCGCCAATCCGCTCACGCTGTTCCAGATGGCCGGCGGACTCTCGGGCGGCGGGCAGCAGGCGCCGGCTGAGCAGGGCCAGATGGGCGCGCCGACCGGCGACCCGCAGGCGGAGTTCGTGTCGGTCGTGCTCGGCTCGACCGAAGACGCATGGACGCGCGTGTTTCAGCAGGCCGGTGAGCGGTATCAGCCGCCCACGCTCGTGCTCTTCAGCGACGCCGTGGCGTCGGCCTGCGGCACCAACTCATCGGCGGTGGGGCCCTTCTACTGCCCGGCCGATCAGAAGGTCTACATCGACCTCGGCTTCTTCCACGAACTCGACCAGCGCTTCGGCGCGCCGGGCGACTTCGCCCAGGCGTATGTCGTGGCCCACGAGGTGGGCCACCACCTCCAGACGCTGCTCGGCGTGTCCGAGAAAGTGATGGCGGCCCGCCAGCGCGCCAGTGAAGTGGAGGGCAACCAGCTCTCCGTGATGCAGGAACTCCAGGCCGACTGCTTCGCCGGTGTCTGGGGCCACCACGCCAATCAGAAAAACCTGCTGCAGGCTGGGGATGTGGAGGAGGGCCTGCGCGCGGCCGCCGCCATCGGCGACGACATGATGCAGAAGCGCGCGCAGGGCCGCGTGTCGCCCGAGTCGTGGACGCACGGATCGTCAGAGCAGCGCGTGACCTGGCTCAGGCGCGGCCTCACCGAAGGCACCATCGACGCCTGCGATACCTTCGGCCAGGCCTCGCGCCGCTAGCCGCTTACCAGATCCGGACGCGCGCCTCCGGCGCCAGGAACAGCTTGTCGGTCGGCTTCACGTCGAACGCCGTGTAGAAGGCGTCCACGTGCGGCAGCGGCCCGTTGCCGCGCACCTGGTCGGGGGCGTGCGGATCGGCCATCACCTGATTGCGCAGCGCTTCGTCGCGGATCTTCGCCCGCCACGCCTGCGCCCAGCCGGCGAAGAAACGCTCGTCGCCGCTCAGTCCGTCCATCACCGGCGCTGGCTTGCCGCCGAGCGACATCTGGTAGGCGCGGTGCGCGATGACGAGGCCGGTGAGATCGCCGATGTTCTCGCCGAGCGTCAGGTCGCCGTTGACCTTCACGCCGGGAATCGGCTCCTTGGCGCCGTAGTAGGCGGAGAGGCCTTTCGCGCGGCGCATGAACTCGTCGCCGTCCTTCGCCGTCCACCAGTCGCGCAGCACGCCCTTGGAGTCGAAGCGGCGGCCCTGATCGTCGAAGCCGTGGCCCATCTCGTGGCCGATCACCGCACCGATCGCGCCGTAATTCATCGCGTCATCGGCGGCCATGTCGAAGAACGGCGGCTGCAGGATGGCGGCGGGGAAGACGATCTCGTTGCGGATGGGGTTGTAGTAGGCGTTGATGGTCTGCGGCGTCATGCCCCATTCCTCGGGGTCCACGTCCTTGCCGACCTTGGCGAGCTGAAACGCGGCGTCCGCTTCGATCGCGCGCATCATGTTGCCGATGAGGTCGTCCTTGCGGATCTCGACGGCCGAGTAGTCGCGCCACTTCGTCGGGTAGCCGATCTTCGGGCGGAACGCGGCGAGTTTGGCCTGCGCTTCCTTCTTCGTCTCGGGGCTCATCCACTCGAGGCCGTCGATGCCCTCCTTGAAGGACGCGCGCAGGTTTTCGACGAGCTGATCCATGCGGGCCTTGGCGGCCGGCGAGAAGTGTTTCTCCACGTAGACCTGGCCGAGCAGCTCGCCGAGCGTCGAATCCATGTTGGTGAGCGCGCGGCGCCACCGCGGCTGCAGCGTCTGGATGCCCTGGAGCGTCTTGCCGCGGAAGTCGAACCGCGTGTTGACGAGCGCGCCGCTCAGATACGGCGCGAAGCGATCGACGGCGTGGAACTTCAGGTGTGCCTTCCAGCGATCGATCGGCGTCGAGCCCACGGTCTTTGCGAGCGCGGCGAAGAAACTCGGCTGCGACACGATGAGATGCGGCGCGTTCGCGACGCCGAGTTCCGCCGTCCACGCCGCCCAGTCGAGACCAGGGAAGCGCGCGGCCAGATCCTTCACCGCGACGCGGTTGTAGGTCTTCACCGCATCGCGGTTCTCGACGTTCGTCCAGTGGGCGCGCGCGAGCGAGGTCTCGAGGGCCATGACACCGGCGGCCGCGGCTTTCGCATCGGGCACCTGCGCCGCGGTGAGCATCTGCGCCACGTAGTCCACGTACTTCGCGCGGATGTCCTTCAGCTTGGCGTCGGGTTTCAGGTAGTAGTCGCGATCGGGCAGGCCGATGCCCCCCTGCGAGAGGTACAGCACCGACCGCGTCGGTTCCTGCGCGTCGCCTTCCACGCCGCCCTGGATGACGGCGCCGCCGATGCCGAGCTTGAGCTGGCGCGCGAAGTAGGCGGAAAGGTCGCCCTTCGTCGCGATGGCGTCGATGCGCGCGAACTCGCCGGCGAGCGGCGTGATGCCGAGGCTGTCGGCCTTCGCCTCGTCCATGAAGGCGGTGAAGAAGTCGCCGATCTTCTGCTGCGGCGTGCCGGCGGCGCCGGGCGCCTTCGCGGCCGCTTCGACGAGTGCGCGGAGCTGGTCCTGCGTGCGATCGTTGGCCTCGACGAAGCCGCCGTAGGACGCCTTGTCGGCCGGAATGTCGGTCTTCGACAGCCAACCGCCGTTGACATGGCGGTAGAGGTCATCCTGCGGACGCACGGCCGTGTCGAAGGTGGCGGCATCGAAGCCCGACGTCAGCGGCGCGGGGGCGTCGGCCTTCGACGCGGGCGGCGCGGCCGGCTGTGAGCAGGCGGCCGTAAGGCTCAACACGGCGCAGGCGGCAATCGGTCTCAGCATGAACGGGTCTCCTGGAATCTCAGCCTCTCATCATAGGGGGTCTGCGCGCGTTTCGCTGGCGGCGGCGCACGGGGCCGCTTTACGCTGGGACGGGCCGCGCCACGGGCGGCGGCCGGGAGGATGGCGACATGACGACGGGACGGCGGATGGCGTGGCGGCTGGTGCTGGCGGGAACACTGTGGCTGAGCGGGACGGCTCAGGCAGCGGCCGATCCGCTCGTGCACACCTATTCGATCGTCGCTCGTGATCCGGTGACCGGCGACATGGGGGTGGCCGTGCAGTCGCACTGGTTTTCCGTGGGCTCGATCGTGACCTGGGGCGAAGCCGGCGTCGGCGTCGTGGCCACGCAGTCGTTCGTGGACCCCGGCTACGGGGTGCGCGGTCTCGCGCTCATGCGCGACGGCGTGAGTGCACCCGACGCGCTCAAGCAGCTGCTCGCGGCCGATGCGCATCGCGACGGCCGCCAGGTGGCGATGCTCGACGCCCAGGGACGCGTGGACGCCTTCACCGGGACGGCGGCGATTGCCGCCGCGGGACACGTGGTGGGGCGCGGCGTGTCGGCGCAGGCCAACATGATGGGGAAGGACACCGTGTGGCCGGCCATGCTCGCTGCCTACGAGCGCGCGAGCGGCGACCTCGCCGATCGGCTCATCGCGGCCCTCGAAGCGGCGGAAGGCGCGGGCGGCGATCTGCGGGGCCGCCAGTCGGCCGCCATCCTCATCGTGAAGGCGAAGGGCAGCGGCCGGCCGTGGTCGGGCGCTGACCGCACGTTCGACCTGCGCGTCGAGGATCACCAGGCGCCGGTGGCCGAGCTCAAGCGGCTCGTCCGGTATCAGCGCGCGTATACGCACGCCAATCGCGGCGACGAGCTGATGACGGAGAAGAAGGTCGATGCCGCGCTTGCCGAGTATCGCGCTGCGAGCCAGCTCGCGCCCGAGGTGCTCGAACTGCCGTTCTGGCACGCCGTGACGCTCGCCTCGATCGGCCGCGAGCCCGAGGCGGCGCCGCTTTTCCGCGCAGTCTTCGCGAAGGAGCCGCAATGGGCCGAACTGCTCGGGCGCCTGCCGGCGGCCGGTCTCTTCCCTGACGACGCGGCGCTCATCGCCCGCATCCGCGCGCTCGCCCCGAAGCGCTGACACAACTGCTGCACTAGACTGGTCGGACCATGCCGCACACGCTCGATCTGCAGTTCCTCGGCCGCTCCGGCGTCATCGCCACCGCGGCGATTCCCTGCGACGGCGGCGTCATCCTCGTCGATCCGGGGCCGACGTCGTGCCTGGTCGCACTGACCGCGGCCCTGGCCACCCACGGCTATGGCCTGGGCGACGTGCGGGCGCTGCTCCTCACGCACATCCATCTCGATCACGCCGGCGCCGCCGGCACCCTGGCGCAGGCCTGGCCCGGACTGCCCGTGTACGTGCATGCGATCGGCGCAAAGCACCTGGCGCAGCCGGAGAAGCTGCTGGCGAGCGCGACGCGGCTCTACGGCGCCGACATGGATCGTCTGTGGGGTGCATTCCTCGCGGTGCCAGAGCCGGCCCTGCGACCGCTCTCCGGAGGCGAATCGATCGCCGTGGGCGGACGGATCTTCGAGGTGCTCTACACGCCGGGTCATGCGGTGCATCACGTCACGTACCTCGATACGGCGGAGCGCACGGCGTATGTCGGCGACACGGCGGGTATCGCGGTCGGCGGGTACGTCCTGGCCGCCACGCCGCCTCCCGACATCGACGTGCCGCGCTGGGAGGAGAGCCTCACCGCGATTGCGGGCCTGGGGCCGGCCTCGCTCTTCCTCACACACTTCGGTGTCGTGCCGGATGCGGCCGGGCATCTCACGCGGTATCGCGCGGTACTGCGACGGGCGGCCGATCGAGCGCGTGAGGCAGTGCGGGCGGGCGGCGAGGAACCGGCGCTGACGGAGGCGTGGGTGGGCTGGCTGCGCGCGGATGCGAGGACGGTGGCAGGGGAGGACGCGGCGGCGGCGCTCGAAGCGGCCGCCCCGTTCGATCAGATCTGGCAGGGGCTGGCCCGCTACTGGCGCAAGCGGGCGGAACGGGACGGGGCGGGGGCGCTCGACGCGCCCCTCACCTGAGGCGGAAGCGAACTCAGCAGGCGGCGGCCATGTCGGGCAGCGCAAAGCGCGGCGCGCTCACGGCAGGTTTCTCGGCGGGGTCGAGGAGGAAGCGGAGGGCGTAACCCTGCGCGGCGCCCGCGGCGTCGTTGCGTTCCACGCGCCACACCGCCGCCAGCACGCGGTCGGCCGTCAGCGGATGATCGGCACCGGCGGCCGGCGTCTCGAGCTGCAGGTGGACCAGGCGGAAGAGCGGCAGAGGGGCGGCCGAGGAACACTCGACGAACGCGCCGCCGTCGCTCAGGTCGCGGGTCACGACCGACGCGAAGCGCACCGAACCGCCCTGATCCTTCCAGGTGAGACGGGCGGGCACCGCCACGCGCTGACGCGAGTTGGTGCGCTGAGTCGCGCTGACGGCGGGCGAGAGAAGCGAGTTGGCCACGGTATCCCCCAGGGTCTTGAACGTCGGTACTGCAGGCATTGCAATACCTGCCACCCTCCAAGATCCGCGCCGACCATTGCATGCTAGGTATTGTGACTGATTCAATATGACTGTAAGCGACAATAGGCGCAATAACTGACATCGTCAGGCGGTCAGTCATTCGCCCCTTATGGATACTTTGTAGCCAGTAGCCATCTGGATCGGATACTCGCTACTCAGCCCGGATGCCCTGCGCCCTCGATCCCCAGGCGCTTCAGCTTGAGATAGAGGCCGCGCCTCGTCAGCCCGAGGGTGCGAGCCGTCTCAGCAATATTGCCACCGGACTTGTCCATGGACTCGGCGATGAGCGACCGCTCCACCTCGTCCACGAGGTCCGCCAGTGTCTGGCCGGCCTTGAGTGACGGCGCTCCGCCCGAGCCGCTGCCGTCCCCACCCTGGCCCTGGGCGGGCGCTTCGGCCGTGAGATCAGGCGACAGGTGTTCCGGCACGACCGTGCTGCCGGGGGCCGCGAGCGCCACGGCCCGCTGGACCTCATTGCGGAGCTGGCGCACGTTGCCCGGCCACCAGTAGGACGCGAACAGGCTCAGGACTTCCGGACTGAGGCCCACATCGGGCTTGCTCAGGCGGTCCGCGGCCTCGCGCAGGAAGAACGTGGCCAGGTGCGGTATCTCGTCGCGCCGCTGGCGCAGCGGCGGGATGTGGATGCGGATGACACTGAGGCGGTAGTAGAGGTCTTCGCGGAACTTGCCTTCGCTCACGCGCTGTTCGAGGTCGGCGTTGGTGGCCGCCAGCACCCGCACGTCCACGTGCTGCGGGCGCGTGTCGCCTACGGGCAGGATCTCGCTCTGCTCGAGAAAGCGGAGGAGCTTCGGCTGCACATCGAAAGGGAGATCGCCCACTTCGTCCAGGAAGAGCGTGCCGCCGGCCGCGGCGCGGATGAGCCCCGGCTGGTCGTTCACCGCGCCCGTG
Source organism: uncultured Acidobacteriota bacterium (assembly GCA_902826515.1). Taxonomy (GTDB): domain Bacteria; phylum Acidobacteriota; class Vicinamibacteria; order Vicinamibacterales; family UBA2999; genus CADEFD01. The sequence goes on along the minus strand of CADEFD010000043.1, from coordinate 10,826 downwards.
AAGGCGCCGCGGCGGTGCCCGAAGAGCTGCGAGTCGGCGAGATCCCGCGTCGTGGTCGTGCAGTTGTAGGGCAGGAAGGTCGCGGCGTTGCGCGGCGAACCCACGTGGATGGCGCGCGCCACCAGTTCCTTGCCGGTGCCGCTCTCGCCGGTGATGAGCACGGTGAGGTCGTTGCCCTGCAGGCGCTGCACGTGTTCGACCACCCGCTGCATCGACGGCGACGCGCAGATGAAGCCGGTCAGGAGCGGTTCGAGCGGACGTTCGGTGTTCGTGACGCGGGCCGCCACCGGACGTTCGCGCGCGCCGCAGAGGTCGAAGCCCTGACGCGCGACCGCCGCCATCATCCGCGTGCGGCGCAGCGCCAGGTCGCTCCACGGCCGCGCCGAGGCCACGGCGAGCATGCGGGGCCCGTCCGGGTCGGCGCCGAGCGGGCGCACGACCACGGGTTGCCCGGCGAAGGTGCCGCCGGCGCTGGCCGCCGTGGCGAGCGTGCGCGCCGCGGCCGTGTCGCCGCCGGCGCTCGCGAGCAGCCGCAGATCGCCGCCGGGCGGCGCCACGTAGACGACGGCAAGGTCGGCCAGCACCGCCTCGCGCGCCGCCATCACGAGTTCGTGCGCGAGCAGGTCAGGCAGCACCGATGCGTTCACGAGCCGCTGCACGATGGCATCGTCGGCGTCGGCGGGCGAGCCCAGATAGATGCCGGTGCCGGGCGTCGCCGGGCCGCTCAGCGCTCGTTCGGTGTCGTCGAGGTCGCGCAGCGAGCCGAGGGCACGGAACTCGTCGCGGGCCTGGGTGAGGTGACGATCGGAGACCGACCGCGCGCCGGCTTCGCGGGCCAGACGGCCGAGGGCGAAGTGACTGACGGCGGCCTGATACCGCTCGCCGACCAGTTCGAACACACTCACGCTCTGCGCGATGTCGTGGTACGCCTCGTTGGGACGGCCTTCCGCCGCGTGCAGCAGTCCGCGTACGCGCAGGAACTCGCCCCACGCGCCGGGCGTCGTGCGCGGGTTGATGCGGCCTTCGACCGTCGTCAGGCGCGCGTCGGCTTCCTTCGCCCGCTTCGAGAGCACGAGCGCCTCGGCAGCGATGAGTTCGGCCTCGAGGCGTTCGGCCGGCGGCGCGCCTTCCGCGTCGATGATGGCGTCGGCGAGCGTGAAGGCCTCTTCGGGCCGGCCGCGCCGGTTGGCGAGGCGGGCGGTGATGACGCGCACCGACCACTCGTACCAGCGGCTCGTCTCGCGGCCGTAGTTGCCGAAGGCCTCGGCGGCGCGGGTCAGGTGTTCGGCCGCGCCTTCGTAGTCGCCGCGCATGAGCGCGATCTGCGCGAGCGTGTCGTAGACGGCGCCCGTGATCTCGTGCGCGCGCAGGGCCGAGGTCTGCGCCGAGATCTGGAGCGCGCGGCGCAGCGCCGTCTCGGCGGCGGTGAGCTGCCCGAGCTTGACGTTGATCTGGCCGAGCGTGGCGAGTGAGGCGGCCAGGCGGTGCGGCTGGTCACTCGACTCGTGGAGGGCCACGGCGCGTTCGGCCAGCGCCACCGCCTGGTCGTAGCGGCGGCGCAGCTGCGCGACGGCGGCCTGGTTCACGTAGGCGAGCGCCAGCACGTCGTCGGCGCCGAGGGCGGACGCCAGCCGCTCGGCGTTGCGCAGCGCGCCGGTTGCGTCTTCGTAGCGCCCCTGCTGCGCGAACATGACACCCGACACCGAATGCACCTGCGCCAGGTGCCGCCGGTCGCCGGCCGCATGCAGCGCCGCTGCCGCTTCCGTCAGGTGTTCGCGGACGATCGTATGGTCGCCGACCTTCTGGTAACAGAGCACGAGCTCGAGGTGCGCCAGCCCGATACCGCGCGAGTCATGCGCCGCTTCCGCGTGTTTGAGCGCGCGCGTGTGCAGCGCAATGGCGCGCGACTGTTCGCCGACGGCGTAGGCGATGCGGCCGTGCAGCCGCCACAAGGTCGAGAGCAGCGCCTGCGGGATCTGCTCGCGAATCTGATCCGGCGTGCGGCCGAGCACGGTGGCCGCGCGCTGCGGATCGCCCTTGAGCAGCCACGCTTCCGCGAGCGCCCCGCGAATCACCAGCTCGTCGAGACGCTTGAGGGAACGGGACTGCAGCAGCGGTTCGAGCAGGTCCGCCGCCGCCGTGCCGCGGCCCCGATCGAGCAGCGCTGAGGCGCGTGCCAGCGCCGGCTGCAGGGGCGTACTGATCACCGGTGCGAGTATACGTCACGGGATCCGAGGTTGTCGGCGCCGCCAAACGCTTGTAGTCTCGATGGGTGACGACCTCTTGTGCGCCGGCCGCGGCGGCGGGGAACAGGCGATGATCGGCGCGGGACGCACCGACACCGGCCCGGTCCGCACGGCCAACGAGGACCACTGGCACATCGATGCCGGGCGGGGCCTGTTCATCGTCGCCGACGGCATGGGCGGGCACCAGGCGGGCGAGGTGGCGGCGCATCTGGCGGTGGCCGAAGTGGTCGCCGATCTGGTGGCGTCGGCCGGCGACGGCTTCGCGTGGCCGCTCGGCCGCGATACCGCGCAGTCGCGCGCCGTGAACCGCATCGGCCATGCGCTGCGCCGCGCCAACGACGCGGTCTACTCCGCGGGCGTCGCCGATCCGGCACTCGTCGGCATGGGCACGACGCTCACGGTGCTGCTCGTGGATGGCGGCGACGCCATCATCGGCAGCGTCGGCGACAGCCGGGCCTACCTGGTGCGCGGTTCGGGCATCGAGCTCCTGACCCACGACGACACCTGGCTGGCGTCGGTGCTCGGGAACGACGGCGCGCGCGAGGCGGCCGCGCGGTCGCATCCGATGCGGCACGTCCTCACGAGCGTCATCGGCGCCCGTGAGCCGGCGCGACCTGAAGTGCTGATGCGCGAGGTGCAGGCCGGCGACATCCTCGTGCTCGCCACCGACGGCCTCCACAACGTCGTGGACGACGAGACCATCGGACAACTCGTGCGGGGCTACCGGCCCGAGGTGGCGGCCCAGGGGCTGGTGGAGGCCGCACTGGCACGCGGCACGACGGATAACGTCACGGTCGTGGTCGTCCACGCCTGAGCGGCGCCGCCGTCGGACACGGCGCCGCGCGCCCGGCGGGAACCTCGGCTCCGGGCATCCGTCATAATGGGCGGACGATGACGTTCCGGCCGGCTGCCACCTGCGCGTGGCTCTTCGTGGTGGTGGCGAGCATGGCCTGTGGCGGCCCGCCCGCCCCGGCAGACACGCCCGCGCCCGTCGCGGCTGCACCGGCGGCTGCGCCGGCACCCGTATCGACGGCCGCTCCCGCGACGCCGGCCCCCGTGCCGGCAGCCCGGCGCATCGTCATTCTGGGCGACAGCCTCACGGCCGGCCTCGGCCTCCCGGCGGACCAGGCGTACCCGGCGCTGCTGCAGGCGCGCCTCGACGAGCGGCGCAACGGCTGGCAGGTCGTGAACGCCGGCGTCTCCGGTGATACGTCGGCCGGCGGCCTCCGCCGCCTCGACTGGTCGCTCGAGGGCGGCGCCGCCATCGTCGTCATCGCCCTCGGTGGCAACGACGCGCTGCGCGGCTTGCCGGCGGCCGATCTCGCGCGCAATCTCGACGCGGCGGTGCAGCAGGCGCAGGCGGCCGGCGCGAAGGTGATTCTGGCCGGTATGGAAGCGCCGCCGAACACCGGTCCCGAATACACGCGGGCGTTCCGCGCGGTCTACCCGGCCATCGCGTCGGCGCGCGGCGCCACGCTCGTGCCATTCCTGCTCGACGGCGTGGCCGGCATCGAGTCGCTCAACCAGGCCGACGGCATCCATCCGAATCAGGCCGGCGCGCGCCTCGTCGCAGGCACCGTCTGGCGCGTGCTCGAACCTGTCGTGCGCGACCTCGAGGCCACCCCCACCCGATGATCACCCTGCGCGGCGTCTCGAAAACGGTCCAGAGCGGCGACCGTCCGCTGACCATTCTCCATCCCCTCGATCTCAACGTGCCCGACGGCCAGTTCCTCGCCATCGTCGGACCGTCCGGGAGCGGCAAGACCACGCTGCTCGGCCTGATGGCCGGCCTCGATGCGCCGAGTGGCGGCACGATCGACATCGGCGGCACGGAGATCACGGCGCTCGACGAAGATCGGCTGGCGGTGCTGCGCGGAGCGCGCATCGGCTTCGTGTTCCAGTTCTTCCACCTCGTGCCGTCGCTCACCGCGCTCGAGAACGTGCTGGTGCCGATGGAACTCGTCGGCCGCAAGGGGGCCCGCGAACGCGCCTCGGCGCTGCTCGCCGAAGTGGGGCTGGCCGAACGCGCGCATCACTACCCGACGCAGCTCTCGGGCGGAGAGCAGCAGCGCGTGGCGATCGCCCGGGCGCTCGCCAACGATCCGCCGCTCATCCTCGCCGATGAGCCGACCGGCAATCTCGACGGCCAGAACGGTCGCCACATCCTCGACTTGCTGCTGTCGGTGCGCACCGCGCGCCAGGTGACGCTCGTGCTCGTCACCCACGATCCGGAGATCGCGGCGCTGGCGGACGCGAAGCTCACGATGCGCGATGGCCGGCCGGTGCCGGAACTCACGACCGCCGACACCGGGGGCGCGCGATGAGGTTCGTGGCCGCGATGGCGCTGCGCGAGATGCGCGCCTCGTGGCGGCGGCTGCTGTTCTTCTTCCTCTGCATCGCGCTCGGCGTCGGTGCCATCGTGACGCTGCGTTCCGTCATCCAGAGCGTGCGGCAGGTGTTTGCCGGCGAGGCGCGGGCGCTGCTCGGCGCCGATCTCGTGGTGTCGAGCTCACGCCCTATCGATGGCGACGTGGCGCAGAAGGTGGACGCGCGGCTGACGTCAGCCGGGGCGCAGGTGACGCGCACGGCCGAAACCGCCACGATGGCCCGCGGCGGCAACCGCGCCGACGGTCCGGCGCGCATGGTGGAACTGAAGGCCGTCGGTCCCGGGTTTCCGTACTACGGCACACTGGAACTCGAGGGCGGGGGCCGCTACACGCACGCGCTCGTGGCCGGCGGCGGCGCGCTCGTGCGGCCCGAACTGCTGGCGCAGCTCGGCATCGCCGTCGGCGACACGCTCGCACTCGGCGGCCGCGAGTTCACGGTGCGCGGCATAATCGAGGCCGAGCCGGGGCGCCGCCTCGGCGCCTTCAGTCTGGGGCCGCGGGTCATCGTCGATCTGGCGGACCTCGAACAGACCTCGCTGCTCGCCTTCGGCAGCCGCGTCACCTATCAGCGGCTCGTGAAGGTGCCCGATGCCGCGCTCACGAGCCTCGTCGCCGCCCTGCGTGACGACGTGAAGAACACCTTCGTGCGCGTGCGCTCGTACACGGCCACCGAAGGCGATCTCGGCGAAGACTTCGCGCGCGCCGAGAACTACCTGAGCCTCGTCGGCCTCATCGTGGTCATCCTCGGCGGTGTCGGCGTCTCGAGCGTGACACGCGTCTTCGTGCAGCAGAAGATCCGCAGCATCGCGATCCTGAAGTGTCTCGGCGCGCGCGGCAGCCAGGTGCTGGCCATCTACATGGCACAGGTGCTGGCGCTCGGCGTGCTCGGCAGCGTCGTCGGCGTGCTCATCGCCATGGCGGTGATGGCATGGATCCCGGCGTTCCTCGGGCCGGCGGTCACCGCAGGCATCAACGTGAGCTATCGCCTCACCGCGTCCGCCATCGCGCAGGGCGCGGGCACCGGCCTGCTCGTCTCGATGCTGTTCGCGCTCGTGCCGCTCCTCGACGTGCGCCACGTGAAGCCGTCGCAGCTCCTGCGCGACGAGGAGCTGGCGGCGCCCCGCGACTGGGCGCGCCTGGCGTCGATTCTCGTCGTGGGCGGCGCACTCGTCGGCGTCACGATGTGGCAGGCCGGCTCGGTGCGCATCGGCGGCATCGTGGCTGCCGGATTTGCGGCGCTCGCCGTCGTGCTCTATCTCGCCGGCCGCGGTCTCATCGCCGCCGTGCGGCCATTGGCCGCCTCGCCGTGGTTCCCGCTGCGTCACGCCGCGCTGCAGCTCACGCGTCCGGGCGGGCAGGTGCACCTCGTGCTGCTCACCGTGGGCCTCGGCACGTTCTTCATACTCGGCGTGCGCGCCCTGCAGGACAACCTGGTGCAGGAGGTGTCGGTCGACATGGCCGCCGACGCGCCCGACATGTTCCTGCTCGACATCCAGCGCGACCAGCTCGACGGCGTGGTCGGTGCGCTCACTGCCGGCATGCCGCCAGGGGCGCCGGCGCCGCGGGCGCTGCCGGTGCTCAGGGCGCGGGTCACCGGCGTGCAGGGCCGCGAGGTCTCGCTCGAAAACTACGAAGACGTGCGCGGGCGCGGCTCGCTGGCCCGCGAGTACACCGTCACCTATCGCGCCACGCTCGAGGCGAACGAACGCATCGTGGCCGGGGCGGCCTGGGACGCGACGCCGGCGCCGGGCGGGGAAGTGTCGATCGAGGAGAGCATCCGCGACCGCTTCGGCATCGACATCGGCGACACCATCCGTTTCGACGTGCTCGGGCGCGTGGTCTCGGCGGAAGTCACGACGGTGCGCCATGTCGAGTGGAGCGACAGCCGCGCCGGCGGCTTCATGTTCGTCTTCCGCCCGGGGCTGCTCGACACCGCGCCGCACGGCCACATCGCCTTCGTGCGCGGTCCGGCCGCGGCGGCCGATCGGGCCCGCCTCCTGAGCACGCTGGCCCGCGGGTATCCGAACGTCTCGGTCATCGACGGCCGCGAAATGCTCGTCGCCATCACCACCGTGGTCGACAACGTGACGCTCGCCGTGACCGTCGTCGGCTCGCTCGTGGTCGTGAGCGGTCTGCTCATCCTCATCGGCGCCGTGGCGATGACGAAGTTCCGCCGCGTCTACGAGGCCGCGATCCTGAAGACCCTCGGCGCGACCCGCCAGGTCATTGCCACCATGCTGTTGCTCGAGTACGGCGTGCTCGGAGCCCTCGCCGGGATCCTGGGGGCCGCCGGCGCCGCCGGCCTCACCTGGGCGCTCAGCCGGTTTGCGTTCGACATGACCTACCGGTCTCCCACGGTGCTCCTGCTCGTCGGGGTCGCGGTCTGCGGGGTGACGGTGTCGGCGGTGGGCGTCGTTTCGAGCTGGGACGTGCTGCAGCGCCGGCCGCTCTCGACGTTACGCGGCCGTTAAGGGCGTGACGGGGTGGCCGCGGCCGCCCGGAACCTGCGTGTTATCATCGGGTGTTGGCCGGGCAGACGGCCCGGGCGTCGTGGAGCACCCCTCATGAACGTGGCCGTGTACAAGGACCTCCTGTTACGGAAGCGGGCCGAACTGGCCTCGGCGGCCGGTGTGAAGCCCATCCAGCATTCGATGGAGCACAACAACGGCCGGCAGGGCGACATGGCGGATCAGGCGAGCGGCAACAACGAGGTGCACATCGCCCTCAAACTCAAGCAGACCGACGCCAAGATCCTGCAGGCCATCGACGAGGCGCTCGTGCGGATCGAGAAGGGCGCCTACGGCGTGTGCCGCGACTGCGGCGAGCCGATTGCCGAAGCCCGGTTGAACGCGATTCCCTGGACGCGCGTGTGCATCACGTGCAAGGAGAAGCAGAAGGCGTGACTCCGACCGACCTGGCTCCGTTGCTTCGCGACTTCTATTCCGAGCGCCTGGCGCTCCTGCAGCGCCACGTAACCTCGGCGCGCGGCGTCAGCAACTACGACGTCAACAACGCATATCAGTACGTGATCGCGCGCGAGGAAACCCATGTCTACTGGGTGCACCGCGCCATTCTCGACGTCGGCGCCACCGTGCCGGCGGCGTCGGGCGACGCCGGCGCGCCCTCGGGCAGCGAACGCGATCTCGCCTCGGCGGATGCCGCGGCGAACCAGGCGTTCGTGGCGAAATGGACGCCGAAGGTGGCCGAGGTGACGCACGCCCGTCACCGCAAGATGCTGCAGGTCGTGCTCGGCGAGATGCAGGAACACCAGCGGCTCTTCCAGCAGGCGGGTGAAGGCCGCACCGACATCATCGGCGTGCCCCTCGCCGGCACCGAGCGCCACGGCGTCGTGCTCGGCACCCGCTGGGTGGAGTGAGCGCCCGCCGCCCGGCGACGCCCGTGCGCGTCGCCGTGGCGCTCGGCAGCAATCTCGGCGACCGCGCCGCCCATCTGGCCTGGGCCTGCGACGGCCTGGGCCGCATCCTCACCGGCCTGCGCGTGTCTCCCTTCGAGAACACCGCTCCCCTCGACGTCCCTGACTCCCAGCCCGACTATCTGAACGCGGTCGCCATCGGCACGACGGCGCTGCCGCCGCGCGCCGTGCTCGACACGCTGCTGCGCCTCGAAGCGGATCGCGGCCGCACACGCCCGGGCATCCGATCGGCGCGTACGCTCGACCTCGATCTCATCCTGTACGGGCATCTGGTGGTGGACGAACCCGGGCTGCAGGTGCCGCACCCGCGCTTCCGCGAACGCGACTTCGTGCTGGGACCACTGGCGCGCCTGGCGCCGCGCTGGCGGGATCCGGTGACGGGCGAGACGCTGGCGGCGCTGTGGCGCAGGCGCCGGCTGCCCGGGAGAGGGTAGGCAGCCGGCGGATGCAGCGGGGCCCCGGGACTAGTGTCCGGCGGGGGCGTCGTGCGACTGGCCGCGCTTGAAGATCGCGCCCAGTCCTTCTTCGAAGAGCGTATACATCGCCGGCACGAAGACCAGCGTGATGAGGGTGGAGGTCAGCAGGCCGCCGATGACCACGCGGGCGAGCGGCGCCTGCAGCTCGGCGCCTTCGCCGATGCCGAGGGCCATCGGCACGAGGCCGAGGGCCGTGCAGATGCTGGTCATCAGAATCGGCCGCAGGCGGTGGTGGCCGGCCTGTTCGATGGCCTGGCGCAGCGGCAGCTTGTCGCGGCGGCGCAGCGTGTTGGCGTAGTCGACGAGCAGGATGGCATTGCTCACGACGATCCCGGCCAGCATGATGACGCCGATATAGGCCTGCATGCTGAACGGCGTGTTCGTGAGCAGCAGCGAGCCGACGACGCCGATGGCGGCGAGCGGAATCGAGAACATGATGATGAAGGGATCGCGCAGCGATTCGTACTGCGACGCCATCACCGTGTAGACGAGCACGATCGCGAGGATGAGCACGAGCTGCAGTTCACGGAACGATCGCGCCTGATCCTCGACTTCCTGTCCGAAACTGACCTCGAAGTCCTTCGGGATGTTCAGCTCGGGCAACCGGGCCTGGACGTTGCCCACGGCCTCGCTCAGCGTCACCTCGACTTCGGAGTTGACGCGCGTGATGCGCTCCTGGTTCTTGCGGTCGATCTGCGTCGGGCCGGTGTCGCGGTTGACGACCATCACGTTCTTGGCCGGCAGCACCCGGCCGCTCGGCGTGCTGAGCAGCACGTCACCCACCGACGAGATCTCGTCGCGGTCGGATTCGCGCAGGCGCACGACGATCGGGTACTCGTTGCCGGCCTCGCGGAACATCGCGGCCTGGGTGCCGGCGACGTTCGTGCGGATCGTGTTCGCGACGCCGGTGACCGTCATGCCGAGCACGGCCGCCTTGTCGCGGTCGACGTTGACGGCCAGTTCGGGCCGTCCTTCGTCGCGGCCGAGGCGCGCGTCGGCGATGCCGGGCGTGGTGTCGAGGATAGCTTTGAGATCCTGCGCGACCGCCTTGGCCTGATCGAGCTCGTGGCCGCGGATTTCCACCGACAGGCGGCTGCCGTCGCCGCCGCCGCCGCCGCGCATCATCATCTGCTGGCCGCCCGAGGCGCGGGTGCGGATGATGACGCCGGGGAGGCCCGAGAGCTGCCGCCGCAGGTCCATGGCGATCTGGTCGCTGGCGCGCGTGCGTTCGTCCTTCGGCGTGAGGCGCACGGTGATGTTGCCGCGGTTGGTCGAGCTGTTGCCGAACCCACCGCCGCCGCCGCCGGCCTGGGTGATGAGCATCACGGCTTCGGGTGTTCTCTGGCGGATGGTCTCTTCGAGGCGGATGAGCACCTCTTCGGTGGTTTCGATACGGGTGCCGACGGCAAGTTCGGCATCCACCGTCACTTCGCCCTCATCCGTCGTCGGCTGGAGCTCGAAGCCGACGCGGCCGAGCAGCACGATGGCCGCGACGAACATCGCCAGACCGACGGCGAAGACCGTGGGCCGGTGATGGAGCGACGCGTGCAGGGCGCGGGCGTAAGCGGTATCCAGGGCACCGAGCGCCCGCTCGCTCCACCGGAACAGCACGCCGAGCGGCCCGGTGCGGCTCTCCGCCGGCGGCGCCAGCCGCAGCAGGCGCGAGCAGAGCACCGGCACGATGGTGACGGCGACGAAGAGCGACATCGCCAGCGAGAACGAGACGACGGCGGCGAGCTGGCCGAACATGATGCTCGAGACGCCCGTCAGGAACAGCATCGGCACGAACACCGCGATGTGCGTCAGCGTGGAGGCGAGAATGGCGCTCCACACTTCCTCGGCGCCGTCGATGGCGGCGGTCATGCCGTCCTTGCCCATCTCGAGATGCCGGTAGGTGTTTTCGAGCACGACGATGGCGGCATCGACGATCATGCCGATGCCGAGCGCCAGGCCGCCGAAGGTCAGCGTGTTGAGCGTGTAGCCGCCGAAGTAGAGCAGGGCGAACGTGCCGACGACGGAAATCGGAATCGACGTGCAGATGATGATCGTCGAGCGGATGTCGCGGAGGAAGGCGAAGATCACCAGGATGACGAGCAGGCTGCCGACGAGCGCGTGCTCCTGCACGCTGCTGATCGAGCGCTGGATGTAGACCGACTGGTCGTCGAGCACCTGCAGCGTGACGCCGGGAATCTCGCGGTTGATGCGCTCGATTTCGGCGCGCACGCCGTCGGCAATCTGCACCGTGTTGGTGCCCGACTGCTTGGTGACGCGCATGCGGATGCCG
>CADEFD010000042.1:32562-33637 GCA_902826515.1 uncultured Acidobacteriota bacterium | reverse complement strand
GGCGGGCGTACCGTTACTGCGTACCGCCGCCCTGTTGCACATCACCGTAACGGCCACCTGCGCCGATACGGCGTCACAATTCGGCCGAATCTCGCGGACATCCGTCATGGCCCGAAACCTGCGCCCACTCGCGCATGGACTCGCGACGAATCGTCTACATCCTCCGCAGCCAGACGCATCCCGATCGCCACTACGTCGGTCTCACGAGTGACGTGACACGACGGCTCGTGTGGCACAACTCGGGCCCCTCCGGCGTCACCGTCCACCATCGGCCGTGGTCAGTTGTCGTCGCGCTGGAGTTTGCAGACGCGCCGACTGCGGGGCGATTCGAGCGCTACCTCAAGACCGGTTCCGGTCGCGCGTTCGCCAAACGGCACTTCAGCTAGCCGCGATCTCGCGCAAGCGAGCTTCGATCGTCCCTCGGCGGCGCTGACTCGCGGCATCCGGGGGCAGGAAGCCACTCAGCGCGTCGAGGAAGTCGCGATTGCCGAGCAACGCTCCCAACTCCGCCGCGGTGTGGGCGCGGACGTCGGAGGGCGCTTCAGCGATCTCGCCTGGCAGTTCGGCACGGCCATCGAACACGGTGACGATGTCCTCCAGATCGTGACTTCCGAGGAAGTCGCCACGACCGCGCCCCCGGAAGGCCTCGAGCTTCGTCGCCACGAAGAGCGGAGGGGTGACGACCCTGACTCGGTGCTCGGCGAGGTCGAGCACGCGTGCCGTCACCAGGGCCGTCGGATACCAGCGGTTGCTGAAGCCCAGGATGCGTTCGTCCACGGGCATCACGTCGACCACGACGCCGTCGCGGCGCCACCGACACATCGGCGCACCGGGCGAGGTGTCTTCGCCAAGGCCGAGGGCACGGTGATGAAGAGGCCCGTCGTGCACCCGCCGACGAACACGAGGTCGCGAGCACGGGCGCCAGCAGGTGCACGACCGACTCGAAGAGGGCGCGGTCCGGGTCAGCCACGAAGCAGGCTCCGAAGGAGCGCGCTCAGCGCCTTCTCCGCCAGTTGCCGCTCACGCACGCGCCCATCGCGCAGGGCGTCGATCAGGGCCAGCAGTTCGTAGAGCC
>CADEFD010000042.1:26563-32462 GCA_902826515.1 uncultured Acidobacteriota bacterium | reverse complement strand
TGACCATGACCCGCATCGCTGTCTCGCTGGCCCTCGCGGCACTCGTCGCTGGCGCCGGGTCGGCCCTCGCGCAGGCGCCGTCGGCCGACGAAGCCGCAATCCTGGGCGTGATCGACCAGTTCATGCACGCGGTGACGTCGGGCGACGCCGCCGCAATGGCGCGCATCCGCCTGGAGGGCACCACGACGACTATCGAACGTCCTGACCCGGCGGGCGGCACCGTGGTGCAGCGCCGGCCGTTCCCCGCGGGCACACCTGCCGCCACGAGTGCGGCGCCGTCATCGGCGCCGGCCAGCGCCGTTCGCGAGCGCTACTGGGACCCGGTCGTCCACGTGCGTGGCAGCCTTGCCGTGGTGTGGACGCCGTACGAGTTCTGGCGCGACGGCAAGACCAGCCACTGCGGCGTCGACGTGTTCGAGCTGACGAAGCAGGCCGGCGCCTGGAAGATCGGCAACGTGATGTACACGGTCGAGCCCGACGCCTGCCCGGCAACGCGACCAAAGGATCCGGGCCGGGTCCGTCCGGCGCCGTGACGTTGGTCCCGGATGTGACTCGCGGGTGGCGCCGAATACCGGGTGAGCTTCCGGTTCGCAGGGACCGATGCCCACGACGTCCGCTGCACCGATGACCACTGAGGTCCAGACCTTGCTGCTGTTGCTCGAAGCGCTGACGCGCTGGGACGCCGAGATCTGGCTGCGGCTCCAGGCCAAGTGGGACCTGTGGCATGCGGCGCAGACGCGAGGGCGGCGCCCGAAGGTGCGGGCGCTGCCGCGGAGCGCGTAGCTCGCCCTGCCAGAGTCACGCGGCCGTCGCGATCCAGTTGCGAACTTCTTCCCCGACACCTATCGCGTCCGGATGAGCCTGACCGGATCGCCCACCCGGATCGTGCCCGCGCGCTCGACAGCCGCGTTCAAGGCGAGACGCCCGCCAAACCGCCGGCCGATGTCGCGCAGCACCTCGGGATCGCGGACGAGCGTGTCTGGATCGACCGTCGTCATCGGACACCGGCCCCGTCGCGAGTCGAGGTACACGAGCGCGTCGCCGATCTGGAGTTTCGCGCCAGCCCAGTCGAACTCGTCCAGCCCTTCCACCCCACCGATCAAGATGTTCGGGCGCAACCGCCGCACGTCGCGCCCGAAGGCCTCCACCGCGCCGTCCGTGGCGACGAGCAGCGGCAGCACATCGAAGCGCTCGGGCCCGGCATAAGCCTCGACCCAGGCGTCATCGCCCGCCGCCGCCTTCACCAGTGCGAGTGCGTCAGCACTGTCCCACGGCAGCCCGTTGATAAGCGGCTGGCCGAGGGGCCCCAGCGTGCCGCGCAGCCCCAGCAGGTGATAGTGCCGTCGCGACGTCCGCACACCTTCAGGGCCATACACCTGCACGAGGCGATCGCCCTCGACCCCGTCCGCCGTGAGTATGGCCGCCGGCAGGCGCTCGCCGGCAAGGGTCTTGACCGGATACCGCCACAGCCCAGCGACGAACAGCGGCGTCATCGTCCACCTCCAGCCGAAGCCGCGGACGGATCCGGCGCGAGGAGGCGACGCTCGTCCTCACGGATCGGGGCGTCGTTGATGCTCGCGTAGCGACGAGCCATCAGCCCGTCGTCGTCGAACTCCCACATCTCGTTGCCGTACGACCGGAACCACTGACCCGAGTCGTCATGCCACTCGTATTCGAAACGCACGGCGATGCGATGTGTGTCGAAGGCCCAGAGTGTCTTCTGCAGCCGATAGTCGAGTTCCCGTTGCCACTTGCGCGCCAGAAAGGTGCGGATCTCGTCGCGCCCTCGCAGGAACTCCGCGCGATTCCGCCACTCGGAGTCCTCGCTGTAGGCGAGCGCCACGCGGCTGGGGTCGCGGCTGTTCCAGGCATCTTCGGCGGCCTGCACTTTGGCGAGGGCCGTCTCACGGGAGAAGGGCGGGCGAATCGATGTCGTGCTCATGGTTGAACTCCTGGGATATCAAGCGCGCCCGAGCCATCGTCGGCGGGTGTCCGTCGTACGGCCTTGAGCAGCAGATGCGTGAGCCGCGGGCGATGGGTCTGGCCGTAGCGGACGTGCTGCATGAGCCAGCCCGCGCGCGACAGGTAGTCGGCGTTCCAACCGGCGCGATCGCCGCGATAGAGCACGTCGTCTTCCCACATCACGTCGCCATCCTCGAACTCGGCGCAGGCCTCGACGGCGAAGACGCCGCTCGCCTCGACATGCGCGCGCCACCACGCGGCCGAGTGGTAGCGCGCGTAGTCCGCCTGCCACCCGTCGCTGTCGCGGAAGGGTTCGGGAATCGCCTCGCACTCGTCAGAGAAGCAGCCCTGGGCGACACAGAGCGCGCCACCGGGCTTGAGCAGCGTGGCGAGATAGCGGACCAGCGCCGCCGACGTGCCGAACGTGTGAAAGGCCTGCACGCAGACGATCGCGTCGAACGGTGGTGTCCCCGGCGGAAGTCCGCGCCTGATGTCGCCCTGCCAGGGCGTGATGCAGTGCGCCAGACCGGCAGCGGCGGCGGCGCGTCGCCGTTCATCAGCGGTGATCCACAGATCCACGGAGGTCACCGAGACGCCGTACTGCGCGGCGAGGAAGATCGACGACTGGCCCCGGCCGCAACCGAGGTCCAACACCGACTGCCCTGGTTGCAGGGTGAGATGCCGGCCCACGGCATCGGCCAGCACCAACCCGCCGGGCGCCATGCACCGCCCCTCGTCGTAGACGACATCCCGCGTGTATTGCGCCAGGATCGGGTGACGTTCCGGCGTCAGTCGCCGGAACGTCGACTGGATCTGGGCGGCGTCAACAACTCTCTCGTCGGTGATCACGATACAGACCCCTCGATGGAATGTGACGCAGGGCAACTCAGGCGGACACCGGCACCACGACGTTGCGCGACTCGCCCGGACGCAGGAGCACCAGCGTCTCGGTCAGTCCCGCCTTCTCGAATTCGCGGGCGATCGACCAGGAGCCCTGGCTGAAGTGCCGCCAGCCCTCGAAGTGGGCCGGATAGACACGCTTCAAGCCCAGCGCCTTCGCCGCGCGCGCGCCCTCGGCCGAGCTCATCGTGAGGTAGTTCTCGCCGACGGCCGGCACGTTCGCCGCACCCAGGTGCAGGATGCCGGCCTCCACACGGAAGCGCTTGGCGATCTCGAGGATCTCGTCGATCCACACGGTGTCACCTGACACGTAGAACGCGCCGCCCGCCGAGCCCTGCCACTCGATCATGAAGCCCGTCACTTCGCCCACGGCTTCGCGCAGATCGGGATTGCTCGTGTGCACGGCCGGTGTGGCCGTGATCGTCAGACGTTCACCCGCCGCGTTCGTGACCGTGGTGCTCGCCCATGTGGCGAGCCCCTGAACCTTCTTGCCCGGAAGCGACATGGCGGCGCTGGCCGGCGTCGTGATCGTGGTGCCCACCCGCGCGAGCAGACGGCGCCCCTCGTTGTCGAGGTTGTCGAGGTGCTGCGCATGGCTGAGGAGCACGATGTCCACGGGCCCGAGCTTGTCCACCGGAATGGGCGGCGCCATCACCTTCGTCAGCACGTGTCCGGGGCCTTCGCTGCGTTCCGTGCCCTGGGGGTCGAATCCCGGATCGGTGACGATGCGGAACTGCCCGATCTCGATGAGATAGGTCGGGCCGCCGAGATAGGTCACGCGCGGCGACATCGCCAGCGTCGATGGCTTCGTCGCCATCTGGTCGAGGGCCAGAAGTTCCGAAGAGTCGAGCGCATCGCTGCCGGTCTCGGCGCTGGCGGTCGAGGTGCCCGCCAGTGTCGCCGAGGCGGCGAGGGTGGCCTTGAGGAAGTCGCGCCGATTCGCGACGGTGCTGTCGTTGGGTGCGCCGGGTGCCGTCGATGGGATGGTCATGTGTCTCTCCAAGGGTGGTGAGGATGGGTGCGTGTCTCCATCTCATGACTGCACGCTCGACGCCAGGCCCTTCAGCTTCCGAAGTTGTTGAAAACAAAGGGCGAGTCCATGTCGGGCCCATGATGACTATTCGCCAATCAGCGAATATCAGTCAGTGATGATGATTTTTCGTGAGAGGATGCGCGCGTGGAACTGGACGCGCTCCCGTCGATCATCGTGGCGATCACCCAGCAGCGATCGCTGACGGCGGTGCTGCAGACCGTGATCGACGCCGTGGCCTCGCAGTCCGACGTGGCGCTTGCGCGCATCTGGCTGCGCCAGACGGCCGACGCGTGTCCGCAGTGCGCCGCGCACGGCGGGGCGAAGCTGGCGCTGCACCTGCGAGCCAGTGCCGGCGTGTCGCGGCAAGCCGGGGTGGACTGGACGCGCACGAGCGGCACGTTCCATCACATTCCGCTCGATGGCCGGCTGAAGCTGTCGCACATGGCGACGACCGGCGAGTCGATTCGCGTCCAGCGGCTCGCCGACGACCAGCAGTGGCTCCGCGATCCGGCGTGGGCCCGGGCAGAGGGCCTGGTCGGCTTCGCGGGGCATCCGCTCGTGTTCCGCGGCGACGTGCTCGGGGTGCTTGCCGTCTTCCGTCGCAGCGAGCCCGACGACGCCTGCTGGGCCTGGTTGCGCGTGATGGCGGACGTGGCCGCGGTGGCGATTGCGAACGCCCAGGCGTTCGAAGCGCTCGAAGCACTGCGATCGAACCTGGAGCACGAGCGCGACTACCTGCGCGAGCAGGTGGAGGAAGTGGGCGCGTTCGGGAACATCCTGGGACGGAGCGCCGCGTTGCGACGCGTGCAGCAGCAGGTGGAGATCGTGGCGCCCACGGACGCCACGGTACTGGTGCTGGGCGAGAGCGGTACGGGCAAGGAACTCGTGGCGCGCGCGATTCACCAGCGCAGCACGCGGGCAACCAAACCCCTCGTGCGGGTGAACTGCGCCTCGATTCCCCGGGAGCTCTTCGAGAGCGAGTTCTTCGGGCACGTGCGCGGCGCCTTCACGGGTGCCGTACGCGACCGCGTGGGCCGCTTTCAGCTCGCCGACGGCGGCACGTTGTTCCTCGACGAAGTCGGGGAGATCCCGCTCGATCTGCAGGTGAAGCTCCTGCGAGTCCTCCAGGAAGGCGAGTTCGAGCGGGTGGGCGACGAACGCACCAGGCGCGTCGATGTCCGCGTGATTGCGGCCACGAACCGGGACCTGCGACACGAAGTGGACGAGGGGCGCTTCCGGCTCGACCTCTACTACCGCCTCGGCGTCTTCCCCCTCGAAACGCCGCCACTCCGCGATCGGCGCGAAGACATTCCCGAGCTCGTGGCGCACTTCCTGCGGCAGGCGAGCGAGCGTCTGCACGTGCCGGCCCCACGCCTGCGCGCGCAGGATCTCCAGCTCGCGCAGCGTTACGACTGGCCGGGCAACGTGCGCGAATTGCAGAACGCCGTGGAGCGCGCCGTCATCGCGGCACGCGGCGGGACGGCCACACTCGAGATCCAGCCGGGCGCGCGCCCACGGCAGGTTCCGCGCGCGGCCGAGCGGACCACGCAGGACGTGGTGCCAGAGGACGAATGGCGCCGGCGAGAGCGCGACAACGTGCTGGCGGCACTACGCCAGGCGGACTTTCGGGTCTCTGGTTCTGGCGGCGCCGCCGAACTGCTCGGCGTGAATCCACGCACGCTGGCGTCGCGCCTCAAGACACTCGGCCTGGATCGGCGCCGGCGACTCGACGAGCATCTGCGGTGAGAGCGGCGGCGCTTCAGTCATGGCGCCGAACCCATATGGCACACCTCGGGCCCTCTGGCGTCACCGTCCACCATCTGCCGTGGTCAGTTGTCGTCGTACTGGAGTTCGCAGACGCGGCAACGGCGCGGCGATTCTCGAGCCGCTCAGGTTGCCCATCAGGATGCGCGGCTCGCCGCCCACTGTCATGCTGATGTTGGCAAAGGTCCAGCCTGCCAGTCCCTGGAGCACATCGGGTGTTCGCTCGCGCAGGTCGTAGAT